>JBLMYS010000106.1:0-27254 GCA_050258415.1 Acidobacteriota bacterium
CAGCAGATTACTTCTTCGTTGGCTGCGGCATCAAATGTGGTTTCTTCTAACATTGTTTTCTCGTTCATACCAATTCTCCCACAAATTTTTCTTCAATTTTAGCGAGAATTTCTTCAGGACTAGGGACGACGCCGCCCATTCTGCCGTGAAATTCTACTCTTGTTTTGCCGTTGACGGCAAGGCGAACGTCTTCGACCATCTGACCGGCATTCATTTCTACGTCCAGTATACCTTTTAGTTTAGGGCTGGAGGAGAGTTTAGAAAGGGCCTCATAGGGGAACGGGAAGAGAGTCTGGGGTCTGAAGACGCCAACTTTAATTCCCTTCTCCTTTGCGAGCTGAGCTGCCTTCTGGCATATACGGGCAACAAGTCCGAAAGCCGTAAGAATAACGTCAGCATCCTCGCAGTTAATTGCTTCATATCTGATTTCCTCTTCTTCAATTGCCCTATATTTTTTCTGGAGGTGGAGGTTAATTTCTTCCATCTTGTCGGGCTGAATATGAAGAGAAGTGATAATATTTCTTTCCCTGTCCTTTGGTTTTCCGACAGTAGCCCAGGGCTCGACTTTTGTTTTTCTCGGCTGCTGTTCGAAGAACTCGACTTTTTCCATCATCTGTCCCAAAGCGCCGTCGGCCAGGAGCATGATGGGGTTCTTCCATTTGAAGGCCAGTTCGAAGCTCAGGCGAACAAAGTCCACCATTTCCTGAACGGTTGAAGGGGCAAGGACAATCATTTTATAGTCGCCGTGACCGCCGCCTTTAACAGCCTGGAAGTAGTCGCCCTGTGAGGGTTGGATAGTGCCGAGGCCGGGGCCGCCTCTCATTACGTTAACTATAAGGCACGGGAGTTCAGCGCATGCGATATAGGAGATACCTTCCTGCATAAGGCTGATGCCGGGGCTGGAGGAAGAGGTCATGGCAAGTTTGCCTGTTCCGGCGGCTCCATAGACCATATTAATGGAAGCCACTTCACTTTCTGCCTGAAGCACAATCATACCGGTTCTTTTATTAGCCTCTACGCTAAGATATTCCAGCACTTCTGATTGTGGTGTAATAGGATAACCGAAGTAAGCATCGCATCCGCTGCGAATTACAGCCTCAGCCAGTGCCTCGTTTCCTTTCATAAGTTTTAATTCTTTCATTGCTGCACCGTTACTGTTATATCATTAGTTACGTTAGTTATAGTTGCTACCGGTTCCTTTTTGTTCAAGGTTTTTCTGTAGACTTTAATTATGCCTTCAGGGCATACAAGGGCACAGTTTGTGCATCCCGTACAGTTATCCTCTATTCTCACGATGTAATGATACCCTTTGGTATTAATTTTTCGTGAAAGCTCAAGGGAATTCTGAGGACAAGCAACCTTGCAAAGTTCACATCCTTTGCATTTCTCGATATCAACAAAGATATCTCCTTTTACCTTAGCCATTATGGTACCCCGTTTTTTATTTAAAACTAAAAAGGTTACCGGGAAATCAGTAACCTTTCATTCCAATTATTTATCAGAAATAATGATGATGGATAAGCTTAGTTGTTTAATAATCATTTTAGTCTCTTGCATGTTTATCTGCATGATAAGAGCTTCTGACTAGTGGAGCCGATTCGACGGCTCTGAAGCCCATTTTAAGTCCCTCATCCTTGTACATCTTAAACTCTTCAGGAGTAACGTATCTGTCGATGGGCAGGTGCATTTTTGTCGGCTGCAGGTACTGCCCGATTGTTAAGATATCGCACTCATGTTTTCTTAAGTCCTGCATAAGGCTTAAGACCTCTTCAGTTTTTTCTCCGATACCGACCATTATACCGCTTTTAGTTCTAAGGCCGCGTGACTTAAACCATTTAATAAGTTCGAGGCTTCTTTCATATTTAGCCTGAGGCCTGACGACGTGATAGAGCCGTTTTACGGTCTCGAGGTTATGGTTCAGTATGTCGGGCGGATTTTTCATAATAATTTCAAAAGCATCTTCGGAGCCCTTAAAGTCAGGGATAAGGATTTCGACCGTACAGCCGGGCACTTTTTCGTGAATGAGGCGGACGGTTTCAGAGAAGATGGAAGATCCTCCGTCTTTAAGTTCATCACGGTTTACCGAAGTAATGACGGCATGTCTGAGCTGAAGGGTTTCGACAGCCTCGGCAACGCGTCTGGGTTCATCCAAGTCGACTGCATTCGGGAGACCGAGTTTCACGTTACAGAATCCGCAGCTGCGTGTGCACGTGTCGCCCAGTATCATAAACGTAGCGGTACGGTAATTCCAGCACTCGCCCATATTAGGGCAGCGGGCCTCTTCGCAAACTGTATGGAGTTTCGAAGATCTCATTAAATGATGAACATCCGAATAATTCTCCCCTATGGGGAGCCTGACCTTTAGCCATTCAGGTTTTTTACCCAACTGATCTTTATCTTTTTCTACGGACTCTTTATAATTTTTTTGGTACTGATTTATTTTCTGATTCTGATTTGTCAAAGCGCACAACCTTTCTCTCTATAAAACAGTTGCAGAGCACGCCTGCTCCACAAAAGAAGAATTACGGTAATAAATTTAAGCAAATTTTTTAAACTAAAAAACGGATTCTGTAAAATTTTATTCGGGGATTATCTCCGTTTGTTTAATTAAATTTCAAAAGAATCGAAGTTTTCCAAAGTATCCTTTATAAATTTAAGGAATTTTCCGCCCAGCATTCCATCGACGAGGCGGTGGTCGTGGCTGAGTGACAAATAGAGCATATGTCTGATTGCAATAGTATCGGTAGAGTCGGCTTCAATTACGACCGGTTTTTTTGTTACGGTACCGACACCGAGGATTGCGACTTCCGGCTGATTGATAATAGGCGTACCGAAGAGTGTTCCAAAAACGCCATAGTTGGTAATGCTGAAAGTGCCAGAGGAGATATCATCAGGAGTCAGTTTTTTAGTTCTGGCTTTATTACTTAAGTCAGCAATTGCCCTTGCCAGTCCAACAATGTTCTTTTCGTCAGCATTTTTAATATTCGGAACAATCAACCCGTTAGGTTCCACCGCGACGGCGAAACCGAGGTTAATGTATTTTTTTAGTACAATATTAGTGCCATCGATAGTAGAATTAAGGTACGGATACTCTTTTAATGCTTTAATGCAAGCATAAGCAATAAATGCCATATAAGTCAGCTTTATATTTTCTCTTTTTAGAAAATTATCTTTATTGTTTTTGATAAAATTGTGAATTTTTGTCACATCCGCCTCAACGACTGCGGTTACATGGACAGAGGTATCGCGGCTTTTGACCATATGGTACATGATTTTCTGACGGATGTTATCCATAGGAATCACCTCTGTATTTCCGCCTGATGGGGCCTCAACTCTTTGAGCTGCCGGAGGCCGCTGCGCGGGGGCTGAAGTCTGAGGTCTTTCCCTTTCCTCAGTGGGCTTCGAGTAGTAAGCGGCATGCGGTTCCTGTCTTACTTCTTCAGCCGTTAAGGTTCGTGGTGCAACAGGTTTTCCTCTTTTAGAAATATAGTCGAGGATATCTTTTTTAGTAACGCGTCCTTCGAGGCCAGAGCCTTTAATTCTGTTTAGTTCATCGAAGCCAACGTTTTCCTTCTGCGCGATATTGAGGACCAGTGGGGAGAAAAACTTTCCGCCTGAAGGGGTCTCCATTCCCTCGGGAGTTCTTTCCCGAGGGGGCTCGTTATAGGATTCAACTATGGTTCCAGCTTGCTTAACCGATTCTTCAATTAGCGGGCTGGGGGTCTGGACTTTCTGAGTTACCGGTTCCACAACGGGCTCTTCAACTCTTTCACGGGCACTTTGCTGTGTAACTCCGCCCGAAGTAGATATTCTTGCCACTATAGTGCCCACAGAGACTGTCTCCTGTTCCTGAGCCAGGATTTCAGCAAGGACGCCGTTTTCGGGAGACGGGATTTCCGTATCCACCTTATCTGTACTGATCTCAAAGAGTGTTTCATCTTTTTTCACCATGTCGCCGGGCTTTTTATGCCATTTAATTATGGTGCCTTCCATTACGGATTCACCCATCTTAGGCATGGGGATATCGACCAGGCTGCCGCCCGCCTGTTTTGTGGAAGGAGTCTCCTTAGGCTGAGGTTTTGCAACGGTCTGGGGAGTCTTTTGGCTTTCAGCCCGGGGAGCTTCCCTTTGTGGCTCAGAAGATGGGGGCTGAGGTTTATTAGCTGATGGTTCTGCCTTTGAGGCGTCGGTTTCAATTACAGCCACGACAGTATCCGTCTGGACAGTTTCCTGTTCAAAGACCCTGACTTCGGAAAGGATTCCGTCTGCGGGGGAAGGTATTTCGGTATCTACCTTATCGGTAGAGATTTCGAAAATGATCTCGTCTTTTTTTACCGGGTCCCCCTGCTTTTTATGCCATTTTATAATTGTGCCTTCGTTGACACTCTCCCCCATTTTAGGCATAACAACGTCAATTTTCATTTCATCCCTCTATTAAATGTTTTTGACAAAAATTCCCGGGGTTCGGGCGAGCGCCGCTCGCCCCTACAATGATGTTAAATAAGGCCACGGGATAAAGAATTTAATATGCAAGAATTTCCTTTAATGAATTATAGATTCTCTGCCTGGTCGGGAGCACCGTATTTTCGAGGTTCGGGTGGTACGGCACGTGTGTATCCAGGGCTGTAATTCTTTTTACAGGCCCGTCCAGGTATTGGAAGCATTGATCGGCAATCCGGGCCGCAATTTCTGCTCCGAAGCCCGAGGTCAACATATCCTCATGGACGACAACAGCTTTACCGGTCTTTTTTACAGATTCAAAAATCGCATTTTCATCCAGCGGGTTAATGGTTCTTATATCAATCAACTCAACCGAATAGCCTTCCTCCTCCATTTTTGAGGCAGCGAAGTTGGATTCATGCACCATAGCGCCATAAGTAATAATGCTTACATCCGATCCTTCCCTAACGGTTCTTGCCTTGCCAAAAGGAAGGAGGTAATTTGCATCAGGTTCCGGAGTGGTTGAATAGCTCTGGCGGTAGAGCCCCTTATGTTCTAAGAACAGGACGGGGTCATTTAATCTTAAAGCGGTTTTCAGGAGTCCTTTTGCATCGGCGGCATTTGAAGGATAAGCGATCAGGATTCCGGGCATATGGGCAAAGAAGCCTTCAATGTTCTGGCTATGGTAAAGACCGCCATGAATAAAGCCACCCACTGCAACGCGCGTTACGACGGGAGCCTCCCAGAAATTATTTGAGCGGTAGCGGTAAGTAACCATTTCATCGCGGAACTGCATGAATGCCGGCCAAATATAGTCGCCGAACTGGATTTCCACGACGGGCTTAAGTCCAAAGAGAGCCATACCAATAGCTACTCCCACAATGCTAGCCTCGGCAAGAGGCGAGTTAAAGACCCTTTTATTTCCAAACTGTGTAGAAAGCCCTTTTGTAGCGGAGAAGACGCCACCTTTTAAGTCAGCGACGTCTTCGCCGAAGAGGTAGATCTTATCGTTTCTTTCCATTTCCTCGCGCAGGGCGTGGTTAATGGCGTCGACAAGCACGACAGGTTTTCCCTCGGGTTTAGTCTTTTCGTACTGAAGGCGGTCTTTTTTACCGCTTTCATCATAGACATAAAGCGTAGCTGTTTCAGGTTTAGGGTCGGGGCGGCTCATAGCCCACACAGAGGCCTCCTCGATATGGTTATTGACCTCTTTTTTCAGTTCATTAAAGGCGAGTTCAGTAAGGACGCCTCTTTTAATTAAGAACTGCGAGAATTTTTCAATCGGATCGCGTTTTGAGTCAGTTTCTATTTCCAGGAGGTCGCGGTATTTCTTCTGGTCGTCGGAAGAAGAATGGGAAAGAAGTCTTATGCATTCGGCTTCAATTAAAGCGGGGCCTTTCCCCTGTCTTGCGTATTTAAATGCGGTCTGGGCCGCGGCGTGCATGGCAAGGAAGTCGGTTCCTTCGACTCTGAGCCTGAGCAAATTTTCATAGCCTTTCATCATCTCTGAAATTGAGTTATCCTTACCTCCCGACTGCTGGCTTACGGGCACAGAGATGGCGTATTTATTATTTTGAATTACGAATACGACAGGGAGTTTTTCGCGGCTAGCCCAGTTTACGGCTTCGTGGAATTCTCCCTGGCTTGTAGTGCCCTCCCCGCTTGAGACGTAGACCACGGCGCCCGAGTTTGTGCGGCGGCTTGCAAGCGCAGATCCGACAGCCTGAAGGAACTGGGTTCCCGTTGGGCTCGACTGTGTTGGGATATTGAACTCCTTATGGCCCCAGTGGCAGGGCATCTGGCGTCCGCCGGTCATCGGGTCGTCAGATTTAGCCAGCATAGCCAGGAAGATCTCTTCTGGTTTAATTCCCACTGTAAGGGAGAAAGCAAGGTCGCGGTAGTAAGGATAAGCCCAGTCGAGACCCTTTTTCATTGCAAGTCCGCAAGCCACCTGAGCTGCCTCATGGCCTGCACCGGCAATATGGAAAAAGGACTTGCCCTGTTTAAGCAGTGTCATGGCTTTCAAATCGATCTGTCTGGAGGTATACATAAGCCTGAGGGCGTTCATAAGCTCGTCCTTAGTAAGGCCTCCGAAGGAGTCGGTCTTGCCGGTCGGGCCTTCCGGTTTATTCTCAGTATCAATTATATTATCAGCTGCAATGACGTCTTTTTTAGTCATTTCACCCTCTTTTCGTTGCATTTTAGCATATATTAAATTTTTGACAAACTATTTAAAGGCTGAAAGTTCACATGTGCCTCTTGTGAACTAATATACGAAACATAAGACTTATGGCAAACCGGAACTACGAAGGATCTGTTGATTTTCCGGGCCTGTCTTTACCACGTCGTAATGGAAAACATTCTTAAAGTTATTCACCAATTTTTCCTTTACCTCATTCATATCGGGGTCATAGCCGAGTTCTTTAGAAAGAGAAGTAACGCTTTTATCTGTAATGCCGCATGGAATTATGCCCTGGAATAAGGAAAGGTCTGTATTGACGTTAAAAGCAAAGCCGTGCATAGTAATCCAGCGGCTGACCTTAATGCCGATTGCGGCAATTTTCCTGTCTTCGATCCAAACGCCTGTTAGTTTCTCAATTCTTCCGGCCCGGAGGCCATAATCCTGGCACGTAAGGATAATAACCTCCTCGATACTGCGGAGGTAGAGGTGGGTATCCTGTTTCCACTCCGCGAGGTCCAGTATCGGGTAGCCCACGATCTGTCCCGGTCCGTGGTAAGTGATGTCGCCTCCTCTATCTATATCGTAGACAGATATTCCATTTTCCTTCAGGTAGTTTTCAGAGCCGATGAGGTTTTTTCTGTCGGCTACCTTTCCCAGGGTATAAGTATGGGGGTGTTCCAGGAGGTAGAGGATATCGGGAACGTCCTTATTTCTTCTTAAGTCGAAAGTTTTTCTCTGGAGCTCCCATGCCTTTTCGTAATCGATAAGCCCCAGGTCGTAATACGCAAGTTCTCTCATATATGAATAGCTCCTTCATAAGCTGCTGCAGAAGCCTCGGCAACGGTTTCGGCCAGCGTTGGATGTGCATGAACGGTTTTAATAATTGATTCGTAAGTAGCTTCCATGGTTTTTGCCAGCGTGAATTCGGCAATAAGCTCGGTTGCCTCGGGGCCGATAATGTGAGCCCCAAGGAGTTCGCCGTACTTAGCGTCGAAGATGGTTTTAACAAAGCCCTCGCGTTCTCCGATTGCGAAGGCCTTACCGGAGGCCATAAAGGGGAATTTCCCTATTTTGAGCTCATAGCCCAGTTCCCTGGCTTTTCTTTCCGTAAGTCCCACGCTTGCCACCTGGGGGCTGCAGTAAGTGCATCCGGGTATTGAGTCGTAGTCGATTAAGGGAGGGGTAAGGCCCTTCATCTTTTCGACGCAGTATATTCCTTCAGCCGAGGCCACGTGTGCAAGCCACGGGGGTCCAATGACGTCTCCAATTGCGTAGATGCCTTTTACGTTAGTCTCGTAGGTGGATTTATCGACTTTGATATGCCGGGCGTAGAGTTCAACACCAAGCTCCTCGAGGCCGAAGCCTTCGACGTTTCCTGTAACGCCAACAGCGCTTAAGGCGATATCGGCCGAAAGGACCTTAATTTCATCGGACTTGGATTTTATCTGGACTTCCACCCTGTTATTTTTCACTTCCGCCTTTTCGACCATAGTGCTTGTATAGAAGGTAATCCCCTGTTTTTTAAGCTCTTTTAAGAGCGCCTGGCTTACTTCGGTGTCTTCGATAGGAAGGATATTATCCATTACTTCGATAACCGTAACCTTTGTGCCGAGGACATTATAGAAGTAGGCAAACTCAATTCCAATTGCGCCGGCGCCAATAATTATCATCTCCTTAGGCTGGGTCTTAAGCGACATGGCCTCGGTTGATGTAATAATAAACTTTTTATCCACGGGTATCATCGGGAGGTTTCTTGGTCTTGCGCCGGTAGCAATAATTATCCTCTCTGCTTCAATCTGTTCAGTCTTTCCCCCTTCAAGCGAGACCTCGAGAGAGTTTTTAGAGGTCAGGCGACCGAATCCCCTCAGGCGGTCGATTTTATTTTTCTTCATGAGGTATTCCACATTCTTAGAGATGCGGTCTGCGATATCGCGGCTTCTTTTAATGACTTTTGAGAAATCGAAGGAGTAGCTGTCGATTTTAATGCCGAAATCGGCCGCGTGTTTAACCTTATCGAGCACTTCAACATTTTTCAAAAGTGCTTTAGTTGGAATGCAGCCCCAGTTGAGGCATATACCCCCAAGATTATCCTTGTCAATAATCACCGTTTTAAGTCCAAGCTGTGAGGCTCTGATAGCGGCCACATAGCCTCCGGGGCCCCCGCCTAAAACAGCAATGTCGTACTTTTTTGCCATATAGCCTTCTGTCTTAGTTATTTATTAAATATAAATAAAACAAGCTAATCTAAAAAGAGGAAGAATCAGACAAGAGCAATTAAATACGGAAGTAAGGCTTTTGGGGTAAAAAGGATTAAGTTCAGGTAAAAAGTATGAGAATTACGCCGATAAACATGATAAATGAACCCAGGATCCGCTCTCTGAGGTTAGCCTCTCCCAAGATAAAGTGGCCAATAAGGACGCTGAGCATTCCGGAAGTTCTTTTTAAGGCAATTACGTAGGCGACGTAAGTCTGTGTAATTGCAAGGAGAAAAAGGAGGCTTCCGATCAAATTAAGTATGCTGAGAAGGAGGAGGTTATATCTTCCCCGTATGAGCTCCTCCTTCTTAAAGCTTTTTCTAAGGAGTACAATAACTGTTACACCTAAGAAGACGTAGAGGTTCAGGAACAGGAGGTGCTGCAAAGGAGAGGAGTAATTTACGGCCAACTTATCGAAATTTGAAGTTATGCTATAGAGGAATGATACGAAGAGCATGACTCTCGTACCCGGGTTGCGGAAGAGAGCCTTTATGGGGTCGGTGAAGTTTCTCCTCCTGAGGTTGACGTTCAAGAGGTATGAGCCGGTAACGACCAGAATAATACCGGCTATTCCGCCGGGTCTAGGGAACTCCCCTACTATTAAGGGTGAAGTAATGAGCATAAAAAGGGGTGTAAAGCTAAGCATCGGGATAATCTCCGATATATCCCCTTTTGACACGGCGTGCATGTACAAAATTGTGGCAAAAATATTAATTGTGCCGGTTACGCTTAAGGCGGCAAAGTAGCCTCCCGAAAGCCTGAAATCCACAAAATATGACAAAAACAAGACGAGCAGGACGACAACAAAATTGTTGCTCCAGGAGATCAGTATTGGGCGGACACCCTGAAGGGAAGATTTTTTATTGAACAAATTGCCGAAGGCATCAATAAAAGGTATAATGGTGATGAGAAATATCCACATATTTCAGAAGTGAAAAATGAAAAAAATAGTTACTCACGCATAAACAAAGATAAAAATAATATGTATTTAGATAAAAATCTTTAATTTTGCATTATTATTTACTTACTTTGTAAGATATCCTTATACTCATTTTTTAGAAATAATTTTATTCGAATAAAGGAGGAACGATGCCTACCCTGATGGTAAGTATTTCGGGAATTAGAGGTATAATCGGCGACGGACTTGATCCGGAAGTCCTGGTGAAATATACTTCCGCTTTTGCAGATTTTTGCGGAGGAGGAAAAATTGTTGTAGGTCGTGACGCCAGAGTTTCAGGTGAGATGGTAAGAAACATAGTCAACGGCACGCTTGCAGCCAAAGGCAACGATGTAATTGATATAGGAATAGTTCCTACCCCAACTGTTCAATATACTGTAAAAACTCTAAAGGCCGCTGGAGGAATAGCGATTTCGGCAAGCCACAATCCAAATGAATGGAACGCCTTAAAGCTCCTGAACTCTACCGGGCAATTCATGACGCCGGAAGAAAACCTTGAGCTTCAGAAGATTCTTTTAAGCGGAAAAAACGATTATCCCGCGTGGGATAAGCTGGGTAAAATTACATACTACGAAGAAGGCCTGAAAAGGCATGTCCACGACGTTCTGAACCTGAGGCATATAGATCTGGAAGCAATAAGGAAAAGAAAGTTTAAGGTTCTCTGCGACTGTGTCAATGGGGCCGGGGTGTATGTAATACCTGAGCTTTTAAGGGACTTTGGGTGTGAAGTAATAGAAATGAACTGCGAGAAGACGGGCATATTCCCGAGGCTTCCGGAGCCTTTGCCTGAAAACCTGACAGAGACAATGAAAGCGGTCAGAGCTTCAGGGGCCGAGCTTGGCGTTGTAGTGGATCCTGACGTGGACCGCCTGGTTTTAATTACAGATAAGGGTGAGCCATTTGGAGAGGAAAACACAATTACGCAAGCCGTGAGGTTTGTTCTTTCAAAAGAAAAAGGCAACGTTGCAGTTAACCTTTCGACCACAAGGGCGGTTGATGACGTCGCCAGTGAGGCAGGATGCCAGGTTTTCCGCTCCCCTGTCGGAGAGGCAAACGTGGTAAAGAAAATGAAAGAAGTTGGTGCCGTAATTGGAGGTGAAGGAAGCGGGGGGGTTATATATCCTGCGCTTCACTATGGGCGTGACGCACTGGTGGGTATTGCAATTACGCTTCAGCAGCTCTTAGAATTCGGCAGAAGCATCAGTGATCTTAAGAAAGCTTTGCCTCAGTACTTCATAGCAAAAAGAAAAATTGAGCTGGGGAGCAGGAATCCCGACGAGATTGTAAAGATACTTACTGACAAGTACTCGAAAGAGAAAATTAATACTGAGGACGGCCTGAGGATAGATTTTCCGGATCACTGGGTGCATTTCAGGAAGTCGAACACCGAGCCAATTATCAGGTGTGTAACTGAAGCCAAAAGTCAGGAAGAAGCCGAGAAGTATATTGACAAGTATTTCGGTGAAATAAAAAGCTTTTTCTAAAATATCTTACCCCGGGAGCGGCAGAGATAACCTGCCGCTCTATTCCCTTTTCATTCCAAAGTTCCCGTTTCGAAGTCTATTATTTAATATATCATTTGCATTTTCAGCGGTTTTTGCTAATTTCCATTCGGGGTCAGGCGCGTTGGATTTCTGTTACAGACAAGCCGGGACTCCGGGTGGGATGGGAATTGCCTTTAATTTACAAGAGGAACTTACCTGGAATATGAGGTCAAAGGTTATCGGATCCTGCGTAATAGTAATTCTTCTACTTATGGCTTTCGGGCCTGCGGGGAATCTCCATGCGCAGGAATTGAGCTATACGGTTTCAGGATTTATAAAAGACGGGACCACAGGTGAATTTCTCTCAGGTTCAAGCGTGCTTATTTACCGTGACAGCCTAAGTTTTTCGAAGCCCGCCATAAGAGGAGCTATTTCGAACCAGTATGGTTACTTTGCCATTCCTAATGTATCTTTTGGGAGATTTCTTATAGTTGCACGGCGTCTTGGATACAGGCCTTTAATAAAAGAGTTATCTTCCGGAGACAAGGGGCCGGTAATCAGGGTGGATCTTGAGCTGGAGCCGCAGGATATAAGGCTTGAGGAGGTTGTAGTAAAGGGGAAAAAGAGTGAATCGGGAGAGGTCAGTTCGATAGATGTTTCTCCCGGGCTATTAAGTCAGCTTCCCTCCTTAAGCGGTGAGATTGATCTGTTCAGAAGCCTGCAGATGCTTCCGGGTTTAACGCAGAACAGCGAGCTTTCCTCGGGGCTTTATGTAAGGGGCGGGAGCCCGGATGAGACTTTAACGCTTCTTGACGGAGTAGTTGTTTACAATCCGGCGCATCTTGGTAATTTTGCCAGCACATTTAATTCTGATGCCCTGCAGAACGTAAGGCTGATAAAAGGGGCATATCCGGCTGAATACGGGGGAAGGCTTTCAAGCGTTCTGGATATTAAGCTTAGAAGCGGTTCCAAAGACAAGCATAAAGGGATTCTTGGTCTAGGCCTCATAAATTCACACCTGACGCTTGAAGGGCCGTTGGATGAGAATTCGACATACATTTTATCCGGCCGGAAGATGTATTATGATGCTTTTCAGAAGATGACCGATAAAAACGGGCTGGCCCCGAGGTACAATTTCTACGATATAAACTCCAAATTTTCCTTTAATGCATCAGGAAACGACATTGTATCCTTAAGCGCACTTCTAAGCCGCGACATGATTTACAGCTCCCCTTCCAACCAGGTGAATTATGATATACAGTGGCAGAATGCGATTGTGAGTCTGAACTGGTCGCAGGTACTATCGAATTCCAGGTTCTCAAATACTTCGGTAAGCTACGTCAGCTACAACTTCAAGTCGATTCTGGACGACACGACAAGCCGTGTAACAGCATCGGACTATTATTCCTCGTCTGAACTTCAGGACGTGGTAGTTAAGAAAGACGTGGAATATTATATTTCAGAAAACAACGTAGGGAAGCTTGGGCTGGATTTATCGGTGCACAATTACAAACTGATTTACAGCGATGTTTACAGCGAACTTATTGAAAGGAGTCTGGGAAACGAAAAAGAAATTATGAACTTTGAGGCGGCAGTATACACTCAGAGCGAGTGGCAGGTAAGTTCCCGATTAAAGCTGAATCCGGGCATTAGGTTTTACTATTTTAACGATCAGAAGAAGCTTAAGCTTGAGCCGAGGCTTTCAATAGCTTACAGTCTTACAGATGAGTCAACGGTAAAAGGGGCATTTTCGATTACAAACCAGTTTCTGCATCTGATTGTAAGAAATGACGTTTCGCTTCCAACGGATCTGTGGTATCCATCAACAGGCAAGGTTGAGCCATCAAGTTCAAGGCAGTATGTACTTGGGGTGGATTCATATTTGAGAGAAAAGAAGTATCTCTTCTCGGTTGAAGGGTATTATAAGGATATGGAAAACCTTTATGAGTTTAAGGACAACGCGCGCTATAACCCGCAGAGCAGCGTTGTAGACCTTTTTACAAAAGGGAAAGGTGAGGCCTACGGGGTAGAGTTTTTCCTAAACAAGATTTCAGGGGATCTTTCGGGATGGATCGGTTACACGCTCTCCTGGACGAGAAGAAAATTTGATGAGCTTAATGCGGGGCAGATATTTTATCCCAGGTATGACAGAAGGCACGACATATCTGTAATTGCAGCCTATAAGATTTCGGATCGCCTGGCATTCGGGCTTACGTGGACTTTTGCCACCGGGCAGGGTTATACGCTTCCGGTAAGCCAGTACCAGATCGGATCGATTGACCTGGATCCTAATAAAAGAGTACAGTACGATTACACCGCAAGGAACGCCTATAAGCTGCCGGACTATCACAAGCTGGATTTGAACGTAACATACAGGTTTTATTTAAATGAGCTGCAGTTAGAGACTTATCTCAATATTTACAATGTATACGACAGAAAAAATCCATTTGCCTATTACGCCTCGGAAGTTGAACAGCCGACGGCAGAAGGAACAATATCGCTCCCAAAATTTCATTCCATTACCCTATTCCCTTTTCTGCCGACTGTGGGTGTAACAATAAAATTTTGAGGTCATGAAAATTAAAATGAAAAGATTTGGGATATTATCATTTTTGGCAATAGCACTGCTGGCATTTGCGGGTTGCGAGAAAACCGAGACGCTGGAGCCGAACAGTAATTATAAGGAAAAAACGGTAGTATTTGCTTCCCTTAAGAAAGATTCCCTATTCCAGGGTGTGACATTTACCCGGACGCTCCCACTTAGCACGGAATATGACATTAAGAAAGCGGAGCTTAAGGATATTACCGCCTATTTGAAAATAAACGGCATAGTGGTAATCCCCTTATTATATACTAAAGACGGCATATACAAGCCGAATGATTATCTGATGGTTCATTCCGGGGATGAATTCGAGCTTTTTGCCACCCGGGAAGGAAAAAGCATTTATGCACGCACCAGGATACCCGAAGAGCCCTCGGTTAGAATGGCAACACTTGTCGGGGAGAGGTATATTCAAGCCGAAATTGTTCCTAAAGCAGATGAGTCTTATGCCGCGGCCTGGTATATAACAGGAGGGAGCCTATATACATATTCCGGCCTGGCAACAGACTTTTTTGAGGTATATGCCTCTCCGGAGAATCCGCCAGAAAGTGTATCAATCAGAACAACGGATATACCTGAAAATTACAGGGAAGACGCTATTTCAGGCAAAGCGTATTTAAAGGTATTTTCCTTTGACAAGGGATTTTACGATTACTTCAGAACCAGGGGGAATAACCAGCAGGTTCATAACTCATTTACGCAGGGAGGAAGCCAGATCATCTGGAATGTTTACGGCGATAATGTGATAGGAATGTTTATAGGAAGTGCATCCGGGAAGTTTGTTAAACCAAAATAATTATTTTGGGGCATAAGTAATGAAAATGAAAGCACTTATATATATATGTCTTGCACCCCTTCTAATGTATTATGAGGGATGCCTGGAAAGCAATGTCCTTCCTGAATTCAACGCATCACTGGAGAATTCAGCTATGCTGCTGGTTTATTTTGAACAGGAGGGAGATTTCATAAATACTATGGATGCTCCCCCAAATGTAGAGGCAAGTGAAGTATATAGCAATCTGGAGAGTTATCTCGTTCTGGATACCAGAAGTCATGATCTCTTCAAGGCAGGTCACATAAAAGGAGCCATAAACCTGGAAGCTAAGGACCTCGCTAGCTATTTTAAGCAGAATAACACCGGGAAATATATAAAAGCGGTGCTTATAAGCCAGGCCGGGCAGGCATCCTCTTACTATGCCACGCTTTTAAGGCTTTTGGGCTACAAAAACGTTTATTCTCTTAATTTCGGCATGGCCTCGTGGAACACCGCATTTTCGGGCATCTGGAATGAACACACGAAAGACTCTCCTAACATGAAAAGCTATACGAATGCAGCTTCAACTATGAATCCAAAGACATCTCTTCCCCACCTTGAGTTCAGGACAAAGTCTTTGGATATAAAAGACATGGTTGAAGAAAGGGTTTCAGACATGCTTTTAGAGGGTTTTAATGAAAACCTCACCTTTGAGGGTACATCAGTCTCGGGGCCTGCCATAACAGTTAACCACCTTTTTCCTGAGGACCTGATAAGCGATAATTACACCGTTTGCTACGGTTCTGACGCGCTATACTCGGCAGTAGGAAGATTTAATCCCTATAGCGGTTTAGGACATCCGGAGGGTGCCATCTCTTATGCCCCCTACTCCTCGCTTAAAAGCAGCAATTACCTTCAGACACTGCCAACGGACAGGAAGATAGGCCTTTACTGCTACAACGGGCAGTATAGCGCTTCTGCGGCAGCATATCTGAGGCTTTTGGGTTATGATGCGAGATCGATGCTTTTCGGGGCGCACGAACTTTTCTACAGCCGTATGTTGTATGAGCCTTTATTGATAAAGTATGCATTCCGGAAAGATCTTATAGCGGAATATCCGTTTGTTACGGGAGATTAGGCGGATTTATTCTCATGGGAGTCAGATCAGGCGGGCTCTTTTCTTAAAATAGCTAAAGAGGGCTTTATCGAAAGGAACGGAAGTATCGAGCAGGTTATACTCGATGCCTGAATTGAGGCATTCTTCCTTAATTCTTTCAATATAGTCGCTCATTGCCTTTTGATAAGCCTTTTGAATCTGGAAAGGCTGAGTTACCATTTCCTCATTGGTTTCCATATCACGGAAAACCGCGTCGCGTCCGAAGGCGAAGCTCATTTCCATAGGGTCTAGGACCTGGAAGACGACGACTTCGTTTTTCTTATACCGGAAGTGTTTCAAGGCGGTCAGGACGGAATTAACGTCGTCAAAAAAGTCGGATATAATGATTACAAGGCCGCGTCTTTTCACCTTTTCGGCCACGTAGTTAAGGCAGTTAGCGGTTCTGGTTTTGCTTGAGGGTTTAGCCGAGGCCAGGGCCTTAAGGAGTTCTGTGAGGTAAATTCTGCTGGATTTTGGGGCCATAAAGGTTTCAATTTTATCGGAATAGAGTGCCAGGCCCGCGGCATCCTGCTGGCGCATCATAAGGTACATAAGGCTTGCGGCAAGGATTGAGGCGTATTCAAGTTTTTTAATATTATTGCCGTATGAAAAGTCCATTGAGCGGCTCACGTCCAAGATGACGTGGCTAACCAGGTTAGTTTCCTCTTCGAACTGTTTAATGTAGTATTTTTCAGTTTTAGCGTAAGCCTTCCAGTCGACGCTTTTCAGGCTATCGCCCTGCATATAAGGCCTGTGCTCGCTGAATTCGACGCTAAAGCCGTGGTAAGGGCTTCTGTGGAGCCCGACCATAAAGCCCTCTACAACGAGGCGGGCCTTAAGTTCGAGTGAATTCAGCTTTGATACTACAGACGGGTTCAGGAATTTTCTATAGTCCTGGTTAGTTTCAGCCACTATTTTTTCGCCTCAAGTTTCTTTTTTAAGATTTCGTCAGGAGAAAGCCCCATATTGTCGAGTTCCGCCTGTGCTGAAGGGCCCATTTCATGGTTAGGGTAGCTAGACAAAAACTGCTTAAAAGACGTTGTTGCAGCATTAAAGTCTCTCAGGTAATTTGCCTGAATGAAGCCAGCCATAAAAAGAGCTGTTGATGCTTCAGCGCTTTTAGGGTATTCTTTGAAAATTCTGGTATAGTACTCGACTGCTTTTTTGAGTGATTCCGTCTCCGGTACATTTTTAACAGCCTTACCCTCATAAAGTTTCCCGATTTCGAATAAAACTTTTGGTGCCCTGGGGCTCTGTGCGTAGTCTTTGACCAGGGTTTCGTAGGCATCCACGGCTTCTGAGTACTTTCCTTGCTGCACGTTTTTCTGTCCGGCATTAAAGAGTTCCTGCTCGCTTTTTTTTGAGCATCCGGTTAATAATAAAGTTGTCATAATAACAGAGCAAAGCAATACGAAGTATCGATTCATTTCTTTTCCGATTAGTTGTTGTTAAATATAAAAATACCGGATATAAATATAATAATAAATCAGATGAATTGAGACAAGTTTGAGGCGTGTTTCATCGAATCGCCGCGTGAAGTTGAGAGTTTTCTTCCCATGGAGCTGATAATATGCTGTATTGAAGAGGTACTGTTAAGCGCGTCGTCTACAATATATTTTTTATTGGGGTAAATGCAGTATTTATCCCTGTATGGTTTAGGGGTAAAGTTAGGCATAATAACGTTTGCGCCAACTCTCAAGGCCTTCTCCCTGCCGAGTGAGTCGATAGTTGCAATAGCGGTAGTTGCCGGAATGTGGGTATTTTTCATGAGTATACGGCTAACGGCAATAGTTTTAAGAGTCAGTTCCACGCTTCCGACGGCCTTATTTCTGTAAGGTGTATTTGGCGATGGGACAAAGGGGCTAAAGGAGGCCATATCGACGTCGAGGTTCCTGCAGAGAAGGAGGTCCTCTGCGATATCTTCAACCGACTGGCCGGGAAGGCCTATAAGGTTGCCGCTTCCGATCTGGTAGCCGATAGATTTCAGGAACTGGAGGTGTTCGAGCCGGTCCTGAACTTTCTGTTTCTGGTGATAGATAGAGTAAAGTTTCGGGTTAGCGGTTTCATGTTTAAGGAGGTAGCGGTCCGCCCCGGCGTAGCGCCAGGTTTTATACTCCTCGAAATCTCTTTCGCCAAGGCTAAGGGAGATAGCGACGTCGCAGTTTTGTTTTATGAAATAGATTATGTATGCGATTTTATCGACGTCGAATGCCTGGTCCTCGCCTGACTGCAGGACGATTGTACGGATGCCGAGGTTAGAGATAAGTTTAGCCGTATCGATAATCTCGTCGGCAGACATTCTATAGCGTTCAATAGCATCATTGCTTTTTCTGAGTCCGCAGTAAAGGCAATCCTGCTCGCAGTAGTTTGAAAATTCAATAATTCCCCTGAGGTGGACCTCATCGCCGCAGTAGGCTTTTCTAACCTCATCGGCCTTATCGAAAAGCCTGCGTGTATTTCTGAAGTCAGAAAGTTCCAGGAGGTAAATTATCTCCTCTTTTGATAAATCCTTTTTATTTAAGATGTGATCGAGTTTCATTTAATGCCTTAGAAGTAGACGTCCGTTTCGCCGCCGGTTACTTTTTCGAGCATTTCATTTAGCTTAATTTGATCTTCCCCGTTTCCCATTGAGATTTGGGTTTTAAGGAATTCCTCACCCGAGAGCCTGGTTTCCTCAGGAGCGAAATCGTTCAGGTATTCTCTGAAGGAAGAAAGCGAATTTGGGGTACAAAGCACTTCAAGTTCGCCTGTCTTAGCGAGTTCCATGAAGCGGTCGCCTGTTCTTTCCGAGCGGTAGCAAGCCGTACAGAAGCTTGGAATGAATCCCAGGCGGCAGCAGTCCATAATTACTTCATCAAGCATTCTGTGGTCGCCGAGCTGGAACTGCTGAGAATGTAAATTTTCCGGTGAAGCCTCGCTATAAGCCCCGGGTGAAGTGCGGCTTCCGGCGCTGATCTGAGAAATTCCGACCGGGAGGAGTTCGCGCCTGAATTGAGCGTTTTCCCTTGTGGAGAGGATAATGCCAGTATAAGGCACAGCCAGGCGCAAAGTTGCAATAATTTTCTTAAAGTCGCTGTCGCTAACGGCGTGAGGTGGATTTTCTGCTGCCGGAGCGTTTAAGGCCGGTTTAAGCCTTGGGACAGAGATTGTATGGGGGCCAATACCGTAACGGAGGTCGAGGTTAAACGCGTGGCTTAAGAGCGCCAGGGTTTCGAATTTGTAGTCAGCAAGTCCGAAAAGTGAACCAATGCCAATATCGTTTATTCCGGCCTGCAGGGCACGGTCCATAGCATAGAGTCTCCATGCGTAGTCGCTTTTAGGTCCGTCGGGGTGCATGGTTCTATAGGTGCTATAGTGATATGTTTCCTGGAAGCACTGGTAGGTGCCAATTCCAAAGCTTTTGAGTGTCTTAAAGTCATCAACAGACATTGGCACGGAATTAATGTTTACCCTTCTTACATTGCCGTTATTAACTTTTACGTTATAAATTATTTCAACGGCTTTTCCTAAAAAGTCGAGGGCAGCTTTTTTCGGATGTTCGCCAGCGACCAGGAGGAGTCGTTTATGTCCCTGTCCGACGAGGATTTTTGTTTCCTCCTCAATTTCATCGAGAGAAAGGCTTTTTCTTTGGAGCTCCTTATTATCGCGTCTGAAGGCGCAGTAGAGGCAGTTATTGACGCATGTATTTGTAATATAAAGGGGGGCAAAGAGTACGAGTCTGTTTCCGTAGATCTTTTGCTTTACTTCCCTGGCTGCGTCAAAGAGCTCTTCAAGTATATCACGGGAGGTAACATTTAATAATGCGGCGCTTTCCTTGAGCGAAAGCCCTTTAGCCTCTTTTGCCTTCCGTATAACATCGAGCTGGAAAGAGCGATCCTCCAATGAGCTGTCGCTCATCAAAGAACAGATATAAGCTTCATTAATAAATTCCACGAATTACCTCAAACTTTAACTATTAATAAATAATATAACAATTAACATACCACAGCCCAATTTTCCGCAATATGGTGTAAAAAAGAAAGATTCGGGGATTTAATTCTTAAAAAAGAGAAATAAATTCCTTTTTTTTCATTAATTGTCGTTTTCAGGGTGTTAATGGAGTGGATTAGTAAGTTTTTGTATTAACAGAGGTTAAAGGAGCAAATAGTCTCAGAGGGCTTGAAAAGAAAAGGAACAGGAGGATTCTGGATCGAAAACAAAAAAGCCCTGCTGAAAAATTCAACAGGGCTTTTGTAAATTTTAACCGTCAGAAATCTTACTTAACGAGCATCATCTTCTTTGTTGAAGAGAAAGAGCCGCTTGTAAGGTTGTAGAGGTAGATACCGCTAGAAAGTCTTGAAGCGTCGAAGCTGACTTCGTAGCTTCCGGCATTCTGCTGAGCGTGAACCAGAGTAGCTACTTCCTGACCTAACATATTGAAGATCTTAAGAGTAACCAATCCAGCCTGAGGAACAGCGTAGCGGATTGTAGTTGACGGGTTAAAAGGATTCGGGTAGTTCTGAGTAAGAGAGTAAGCAGTTGGAACCTTTGAAGTAAGTTCCTTAACGCCAACAGTCATAGAACCAAAATTGGTTAAGTTTTCAATTCTGCCGCTTGCTTCATCTTTAAGCATAAATGTATGGTTTGTCTGGAATGCAGACTCGTTATCAAGTTTTGCTGTAGCAGTTGTTGCTGAATCAGCACCTTTATACCAGCATCCATACTTGAACTGCTTAATGCCACCGGCAGAACCGGCTTTGTAAAGTACTTCGAGTGACCAGATGTTATCGCCGGCAACTTTATCGCCATTTACACCCTTGTCATTTAAGACAAGCATAGTTTTTGGATTTGATGCTGTATCTGCAACAACCCAGCTTCCACCCCATGCTCCAATAACAGAGTCAGCACCCTTAACACCTACAAAATAGATGTCTGCTTTAGGTATCGGCTTGTTATTATAAGAGTTAACAGCGCCATTCATATTAACCTGGAATAAAACCTTTATATCCTTTGTAATTGCAGGCTGTGCTGGAGCAATCTTAGGAGTGATTGTAGGGATAGTAATGAGACTGTCCTTTCCAAAAACGATCCATCTGTCCTTGCTATCTTCCCAGCCGTTATCGCCGAAGTGATTTTCAGGGAAAGCACGGAATTTCCATTTAACTGAATCTGACAAAGCGGTGAAAGTAAGAGATGTTTCATAAATACCAGCCGCTAAGCCAGGAGCCATTTTTCTTGAACCCTTTACTTCTTTACCAAGACCATCCCAGTCGAGACCCTGAACAGTAATGGAGTCATTTCTTGGGGCAGAAGGATCAAAATATCCAACACCGCTGCCTAAGATCGAGCTGATATCTGCTGAAAAGTTAACAGTAAATACTCTGCCGATATTTGGTGAAGGAAGGTTAACTACTGTGTCATTGCTGAAATAAACCGGATTAAGAATCTTCACCGGAAGTGCCGGAGTAAAAGGTTTGTTATCAGCAGATTCCCATGAATCCGGAGCAAGCACCAGTTTGTACTGATAGTTGGTGTCAACTTTTGCAACAGGGAAATCTACAGTAAGAGTATAGATGCTATCCTTGTCCGGATCCTGAAGTTCGAATTTTGTACCCTGCCAGTTACCGCCTGCATCGCCTGCAACTGTCTGGAAGTCGCCGCGAATAACAACCTTATCTGTACCAGGAGTAAATTTCTTCTCAAGGATCTGAACTTTCATGTTAGCCTGGAATACAACAGGGGCAACAAGATCGCCCTTGAGGTTATCCCACAATTTTGCAACTCTGATACCATCAACAGAAAGTTTATAGATATCATTTCCCTGACGTAAAGCAACGGCGTCGAGTGGTGTATCATTTACAGCAGCAGAAGTAAGGGATATGTCAGCAGTTGTTGGTTCTGCTTTTGTTATATCAGGATTTACATAAAGGCTGAGCTTATCGTCAGTGCCGGTGGCGTTATTAACGTATTCATACTTAACAACCAATAAGATTGTTTCGCCATACTTATATGACTGAGTAGTATAAACAGTATCTGATTTGGCCTTAGACAAACCAAATTTGAAAGTGCCATTACCATTACCTTTCACATAAGTTCTGGCAAGAAAAATTGAACTCCCGCCATTATACTTATAGTGGAAGAAATAGTCGCCTAATGAAGCAGTATCAACCTTCACAAGGAATGAGGTATACATTGCGCCTGTAGACTGTTTTTCAAAAGCATGATTAAGATCTTCGCCTGAAGCAGTCTGTCCCACAAGGGTAATCATTCCACCCTTGTTTACCAAGGGATAGTTTGCATAGGTCAAATTGCCAGTCATGACTTTCAGGTAGGCACCGGTACCGCTATGCCATGTCCAACCAGCAGTAGAGTCTAATTGCTTGCCGACTGTATAATCAAAGTTCTCATCCAGAAGGATTTGAGCATTGATTTGGCTATAAAAAGCCGATACAACGAGCAATGTTAAGAACATAAGTGTAACTTTTTTCAAACCGACCTCCTATTTTTTGATATTAAAGGTGATATAAAGTACAAAGAACTTTTATTTATGTCCAATACTTTTTTTGGTCTTTAAAGAAAAAAGAATAACTATTCAACCGCATTTTCAGTTACTTCAACCGTGCATTTTGAGGTATTTATGCAGTAATTCAGGCCGAAAGCCATTGTAATATTATCTTTTATATGTCCGTGTTTAAAGTTATATATTACAGGTATTTCAAGTTTGCCCAGGTAATCCTCAATAACTTCGTTAAGAGTGAGAGTTTTTTTGAACTGATCAGATTCATAACAGTCAACGAACCTGCCGAGAATGATTCCGCTGATTTGCTTAAAGAGGCCAGCGAGTTTCATCTGGCTGAACATTCTGTCGATGCGGTAAGGCGGTTCACCGATATCCTCGACCATCAAAATCTTGTCCGTGAATGAAGGAAGATAATTAGTTCCGATTAAAGAAGCAATAAGGGCCAGATTTCCCCCCACGAGCTGGCCTTCGGCGTGGCCGGGTCTGAGTACGTGGAACTTTTCGCAATTTGGGTTTTGCACCTTGCCGAATTTTTTTCTGGAAGTAACCATAGCCCAGAACATTTCCTCAGTAAAGGTGCTGACGTCGTTCCAGAAATCGACTGCGAGCATTGGGCCGGCGAAAGTAACGAGTCCTGTTTTTTTGAGGAAAGCCATCTGCAGTGCCGTAATGTCGCTATAGCCGACGAATATTTTAGGATTTTTTTTGATGAGGTTATAGTCAATGGCGTCGAGGAGTCTTGGAGTGCCGTAACCGCCTCTGACACAGAATATGGCTTTAACATCTTTTTTTCTGAACATATAGTGCAGGTCAGAGAGTCTGGCGTCGTCTTTACCGGCCAGGTAGCCGTGGTTTTGTCCGACGTTTGGGGCGACTTCCACATTGTAGCCCAGTTTTTCAAGATATTTAACGCCCTTATCGATCCTGGTCAAGTCATCCGGAGTTGAAGCCGGGGAAATAATTCCGATCAGGTCCCCTTTTTTAAGTTTGCCAGGTTTTATCAAGTCCATATATTCCCCTGTAAAAAAATAATAGTAAATCAGGGGCTAAAATAAATAATAAGACCGCTTCATGCAATAATTACTTTTAATAATTACTTTTCGATGCAGTCCTCTCTGCCCCACTGAGTAAGCTTTTCCCTTATAAAATCGAGTACGTCGAGGTGTTCCTTAGCGCCTGTGGATTCGACCCTGAAAGGTTTTCCGAAGCTGACGTGCACCTTTTTCCCGGGGTCGATTTTGCCGAAGTCCTTCATGATTTTCCCATTACCCCAGGCATCGGTAACGAGAGCCGTAGGCACGACAAAGCATCCTGCTTTTTTTGCCAGTTTTACGCCGAGGGTATTGAAGTGTTCAGCATTAAATTTACTGCTTCTGGTCCTCTGGGGAAAGATTATAATCGAGCGGCCGTCTTTTATATATTTAAGTCCTTCGTCCATAACGTGCACAAGGTCCTCACGCGGGTTGCTGCGGCCGACGACGATAGGGTTTCTTGCCCCTAGTATGTCACCGAAGAAGGGATACTTCATCAGTTCCTGTTTTACAACAAAAGTAACCTCCTTAACGGGCTGTATTACCGATGGCAATATGACGGTTTCAAGCGTGCTCATATGATTGGAGATAAAAACGGCAGGCCCTTCAAAAGAATGGAGATTGCTCATGCCTGTAACCTCGATGCTGACGCCCGCCTTTTCCAGGGCATCCATTATATCGACGCTAGACTGAACCCATTCGACCGGGCCGTATTTACCCTTCTGCGCGATTCTTCCTGAACGGATTACGATGTTAAGAAGTTTTGGGAAGAAAGACAGTGCAGGGTTAAGTATAAACTTCCCTTTTTTTTCACGGGGAGTTACGTAGACATCATTTTCCGCCAGGACGCGCGGGTATTTCAGTTTATTTAGTTCTGTCACTATAATATTTAATTTGTTATGGATTCCGGAGTTAAACTTAACTGGCAAAATAACAATTTTTTGGCAATTATGCGCATAATTAAGTTTGAAGAGATTTATAATTTCTTTATTTCCAGAGCTGAGGAACTTGCTTTTAGAGGTGAGTCATCATTATCTTGCAGGCAAAAACTTAAAGAGGCTTATGGAAACCATTACAGAAGAAATTAAAACAGAAGAAAAGAAAGGAGTATTCTCCTTATTTCCATTAAACTACTGGATAGTAATAATAATGGAATTTTTTGAAAGAGGCTCTTATTACGGTGTGATGTCTGTTCTTTCGGTATATCTAATTCTGAGTCCGAACGAGGGGGGGCTAGGGTTTTCGAAGGAAAGCGTAGGGATAATAAAGAGTACTATTACGCCTTTACTTTATCTTCTGCCGATCCTCTCAGGTGCAATAGCCGACCGATTCGGCTACAGGCTTACTCTAATGTTCGCCTTTGTTGTTATGAGTCTGGGGTATTTCTTTACGAGCATGGTCAGTTCATATGGCCTCATATTTTTAAGCCTTCTCATGATGGTGCTTGGGGCAGGAACATTTAAGCCTATAATTTCAGGCACGATAGCAAGGAGCACCAATGAGAGTAATTCCACGATAGGTTTTGGGATTTACTACTGGTCCATAAATCTTGGGGCTTTCTTATTTCCTCTTGTGCTTGTTCCGTATCTGAAGAACATCTCATGGAGCTATATATTTCTCATGTCGGCAGTAGGAACGGGCTGGTTATTGATACTTAACATATTTGCATACAAGGAGCCGGAAAGGCCGAAAAGCCAGAAGTCGGTACTTGAGGTGCTGGGCGGAATTCTGCTTGTGCTGAAGGATTTCAGGTTCATACTGATGATTGTAATTTACTCAGGGTTCTGGATACTCTACTTCCAGCAGTTTGACACCGTGCTCTGGTACTTAAAAGAGCACGTGGACATGACGCCGGTAAACAGCGCGGTTAATTCCCTGCTTGGTGTTTTTGTCAGCAAACCGAGCTGGAAGTTTGATGCCGAGCACGTGACGGTAATAAACGCGGGCACGATCATTCTTCTGCAGATACTCATTTCCAGGATAGTAAAGAATACGAAGGCATTGCCTACAATGATCACTGGCATAGGCCTTGGGACAATAGGAATGGGCATACTTGCAATTTCAACGCACGCATGGGTTTTTATTGCGGGCATGATAATTTTCTCTATTGGTGAAATGACAGCTCATCCGAAGTACTTAAGCTATGTGGGGCTGATTGCGCCTGAGGATAAGAAAGCGCTTTACCTGGGTTACTCGTTCCTGTATGGCGTCCTGGGAAGCGGCATTGGCGGAATACTGGGAGCAAGTCTTTACGTGCACTTTGTAGACAAGTTAAATAATCCGGGAATGTTATGGGTGATTTTTTCTCTGATAGGTGTTGTTACAATGACGGGGCTTCTTCTTTACAACAAGTTTCTGGCGCCAAAGAAAGTTTAGAAAAGAATTTCAGATAATAAAAAAGCCTCCTGAAGCGAAATAGATTCAGGAGGCTTTTTTTATGTCCAGGGTATCTTTAAAACACAAAAGCCTTAAAAGAAACTTTTAAGGCTTATTGTGACCTCAAGGGGATTCGAACCCCTATTACCGCCGTGAAAGGGCGAGGTCCTGACCATTAGACGATGAGGCCATCAAACAAAATTTTATATTGGGGTGAGTGATGGGATTCGAACCCATGACCCTCAGAGCCACAATCTGATGCTCTAACCATACTGAGCTACACTCACCATTTAGAAGTACGCCCGAGTGGACTCGAACCACTAACCCTCAGCTTAGAAGGCTGATGCTCTATCCAGTTGAGCTACGGGCGCGTCCAAAGAAAGTTCCCGTTATTTGATCTCTGGAGTTGGACTTAGATGAGTTCTAAACCAAATTTTCCATACACTAAACATAAGAACAAATTAACAATCAATCAAGCACAAGTAACATCAGATTCCTATGTTTAAGTTCTGCAACTAGTTTCATCTTCATTACACATCAAACCGGGTATTGCAAGTACTATTCTTTAGTGTCGGGGCGGCAGGATTCGAACCTGCGACCTCCTGCTCCCAAAGCAGGCGCGATGAACCGGGCTACGCTACGCCCCGTTTCTTTAAGTCAGTATTTTCAGAACAACATTATTTCCAATTGAGAGTTCTAAAATATGATTATTTTTATCATTAGTCAATTATTTTTTTCATTATTTTTGGAATTATATTTATTTATTGATAATTTTTGTTTTTAGTTTGTTCGATAAATTTTTTTACAACTTGACACTGGGGTGCTGCAAATAATAGATGTCAGTTTCTTTATTCATAGCGAACAGGTTTACGGGGTCTAAGAAGAATTCGAGGCTTATATCCCTGATCTCAGTTATTTCCATTACGGGCATTGCAATTGGCGTAGCCACGCTTATAATTGCGCTTACTGTAATAAACGGATTTGAAAAGGCAATTTCAGATAAGATAGTACAGCTTAATTCACACGTACAGATCAGTTCTTTCAGCAACAGGAATCTGCCTGATTACAATATAATACTGCCCGTTCTTGAGCGGAGGCTGAGGCCTTACTCGAGGGGGATCTCCCCTTTTGCGCTCAGGCTTGCAATAATCAAGCGCAGGCATAATACCGAAGGGATCACGTTAAAAGGGATTCTGCCCGGCTACACGAATACAGAGATCAGGAACTATATTGTGGACGGGAAGTTTGACATCAGTGTTCCTGATTCCGGGATACCGCCGGTAGTAATAGGACGGAAGCTTGCGGACAAGCTTTTTGCGCGTGTAGGCGACCGAGTAACGGTATTTACATTAAAGCAGCTCACAACGCCATCGCCCGAGAATCCGCCAAGCATAAAACAGTTCCGTATCTCGGGAATTTTTGAAAGCAACCTTGCAGAATACGATGACCAGTTCTGTTATATCAATATGCACATTGCGCAGGAGCTCTTCGGCATGAACGACAACGTCAACGGGTAT
>JBLMYS010000107.1:0-4949 GCA_050258415.1 Acidobacteriota bacterium
CTGGCAGGTTTTGGAAATCGAAAGAGTAGATTCAATCTTGCTGCCGCTTTTGAATCCCTCGTATATTGTGCCGCTTACTTTTGAGCTTAATGTAACCTTCGTTTTATATATGTTCTGAGTACTCTGAAAATAAGTAGAAGGAATGGTAAACTTCCCTGTCCCTAGGTTCTGCTGCGGAATATACATCGTGAATGCCTCAGTCGTCTCCTTATTGTCTGCCTTATAATAGTTCAGCATTTCAAGCTTAAGCTCCCTGTTCGGGTCAATTTCCGTCCAGCTTATATTCATATCCTCAAAGCGGTTCTGATTAACGGGGAGCGTGAGCGTTGCCAGATCCTTTTCCTGGATTTTAATTGAAGCATTATAGGCTTTGTCGGAATTAAGCTTTATTAAAATGTCATATGTATATCCAGGACGAATATCTGAGACAGCATCAAGCCCGGAATAGTACGGAAGTCCCATCGTATTTTTAACAGGCATGGCTTTGCCATTAATGGAAACTCCCCCGTTTTTCAGCTCAACCGGGTTATTATTCCTGTCGTTTATCCAGGCATAGATAAACTGTGTTATTGAGCCCCCCTCTTTGGATTTGACAAACGTAATTTCAGGGCGTATCACCGAGGGGTCTGTAATCTCCACGTCCGAAAGTGCCGATTCCTGCATGCAACCCATGCAGCTGAAGGTTAGTATAAAAAACAGGGAAAAGATTAATTTACGCTTCATTTCCTTAACCGGTTATAAGTTGAAAATTAGTGAAAGTGTAACAGGGGCTGCCGTAAGCCTTCGGCAGCCCTGATAAAGACTAAGAACATCTTTCTACTTTGTCAAAATCATTTTTTTTGATTGTGTATTGCCGGCTGTCCTCAGGCGGTAAATATAAATTCCGGATGCAGCCGGGGTTCCATTACTGTTAAATCCGTTCCATATAAATGAATGCATTCCGCTTCTTAAAAACCCTTCTATTATTGTCTTCACCTCACGGCCCAGCATGTCATAAATCTTAAGTTCAGCCATCCCATCCTCAGCCATAATAAAGCGTATAGTTGTTGAAGGATTAAAAGGATTCGGATAGTTCTGCTCGAGAACAAATTTCTTTGGATTTATGGCACTTTCTGATACATCAAGTGTCAGATTTTCCTTAAGCGCAGTAAAGGTGTATTTATCATTACTTGAAAGGGGTTTCAGTGTACGGATAAACATCGTATCACCTTCTGATGGCATAATTACATTTTGAGCCGTCGGAAATGAAGTCAGCTGCGCATGTGTGTTAAGAGCGGTTTTCCTGTATTCCACCGGGGTCAGAATCAATATTGTCTCTCCTGAATCCCACCGGTTGTTTTTAGTTACCGTGTTCTCCATAACGAGCAGATCCAGTTTTTTATTCTGCGTAATACTCCAGGCCTTAAAGGGGACAAGGACTACTTTCTTTGCCGAAGCATTCAAAGCTGTATCAGAAGGGCTTGCGTAGCCTCCCCCGGAAAGAGTGTCAGTTTTTCCCCATATAATCGCCGCGTCTACAGGACTTAAAATCGGAGAGCCTACCTTGGGTAAGGCTGCGGTAAAACGGATATTAGTTTTTGAAGATGGATTAACATGCGCGCTTAATGTATCAAGATCCAGGCGGAATCTGGGCTTAAGCTCAACAGACAGTCCGTCAAACTCATCAGTCATATAGAAAACATTTTCTCCAAGTGAAAGCGGAAGACTGTTAACGGCACTGGCTCCTTTTGTGACGTCTTTAATATTCATTCTTAGATACTTTCCAGATACCGTGTCAAATGATGCCTCATAAGTGTGGCCGTTAAGTTTTGTCTTATCCAGCACGTGAACAATCAGTTCAGTACTGGATTGTCCTTCAGGGTGACCGAGAGCCGAAGGCTTTACAACTTCTTCCGGGTAAATAGGAGTAAGGCTTTTGCCAACCACATCGTAATCTTTTTTGTACTCTCCCCACGTGGACCACAGAAGAACGAGATTTCCCTCATTTGAAACCATAATGTCCGGTTCCCACTGGAAGCTTTCCGTATAATCATTACCGCGCCTTTCTTTGGTAAGAAGCCTGTTGGCGCTGTCAAGAACGGCATAGTAAACGCCTTCGCGGCTTTGGTCCGTCTGCCAGCTTGACCATACAACGGCAAGTTTCCCGTCCTGCATATACTTCGCCTTGGGGAGCCACTGGTAATATTTTGTGGTGGCATTTACCCTGACTTCACCACCCGATTTTGATAGATCAGGCTTAAAGCGCTGCAGGAAAATTCCTCCGTCATCACCATCCTGCTCCCAGCTGCACCAGAGTATGGTAAAACTGTTGTCGCTGTTAACGGCAATGTTAGAAAACCACTGATTATCCGTGCCGGTGGTATTTACGTGCAGCTCACCATTAATTTTGGCTCCGTCTTTATTAAACGCCTGCGCATAAACGTCATATGCCTGGCTGTTAGACCACGACTCCCATGAGACAATAAATCTTCCGTCATTGAAATACCTTATGCATGGCCTTGCCTGGCTGAACTGTGTGGTAGTATTAACCTGAATCTCATCCCCCTCAGCTGTGCCGCCGGGAAGAAATCTCTGTGCATATATTCCCCTGTCGCTTCCATCCTGAAACCAGGACTCCCAGACTACAGTAAAGTTTCCGTTCTCATCAATTGCAGCATCAGGTGAGGTCTGAGTGTTAAGCCTGGTTTTATTTACCAGGAATTCCGCTGATGGAGAAGCGTTAGAAGGGAAGACTTTTGCCTTTATGTCGTACATGTTTTCAGGGCCCTCATCTGAGGCCCATACTACAACAAAGCTCCCGTTTTTGCTCATTGCCACCGAAGGGCGCTCCTGATCCCCCTCAGTTACGTCATTAACCCTAAGTTCGGGGCCTGTTTTATTGTTGTTCTTATCGAATTTCTGAAGATAAATATCATTGGATCCGTTCAATGACTGCCATACGGCAACATAATTACCGTTTAAGTCAGGTCCCGCAATTCTGGGGGCTCTTTGTGTGGAATCAGTCGTTGTGTTTACAAGGAATTCACCCTGCGAAAACGCCCTGCACGTAAATAATAGAAGGAATATTATAATTTTTTTCATCTGCTTTCCTCTATTTCATTTGAAAATCAAGTAATGGATATGTTGCTGAGCCCGGAATGGAGTAATGCCACCATTCGGCATCGTACTTGTCGAATCCTCCGACGTTAACCATCATACTAAGAAGGAAAGCCCTGTTTGTCTTTACCTCCGGCATCAGTTTGTCGAAAGTGTGACTTGCAGCGTCTGTAAAATCATCAAATCCTGTGGGCATCTTCAGTTCTTTTCCTGTTGCACGGTCAACGAGTGTTAGATCCACAGCGCCGCCCCTATTGTGGTTTGAGCCGCTATTCGGATCTGCCACAAATGAGGGATCGGGATATATGTCCCACATTAAATACTGTACGGCTCTTGGCCTGTAACCGTCCCAGATCTTAATTGCCAAACCCTTTGGATACGACTGCCCGTTAAAGGATGTGATTTTCTTCAGGCTGTCCTGCACGGTCTTAAGTTTTTTTACGGCCTCCAGAAGCAGGTAGCATTCATTGGTCGTATAAAGCTTCTGATGCGTAAAGTTATCGGTGGTATTGTATTTAAGATCCAGCACAATATCCGGGATAAGGTCTTTAACCCTGATGAGTTCATTTGAAGTGGACTGCGCCAGCAGAAGTGCGGGAAAGAGCAAAAAAGCGAGCAATATTTTTTTCATTTCACTCCTGAATTCAATGTTAGTAAAGTAATCATGAAATGCCTGAGAAATATAACGATTTGCCCCATTTAAAAGCAAAAAGCGCCCGGGGGGATTTCCCTGCGGGCGCTTTTCATAGTATCTATGTCACATTTAGCCTAGAAGCTGATTCCAAGGTCTATGTACTGAATGTTCTTCAGTCTGCCGAAATCGGCATACGCATAGTTAACCTGTATCTTAAATCCGGGGCTCACTTCATAGTTAACGCCGGCGCCGAGCGTAAAGCTCTGTTCGCTGTCATTAAGGAAGAGTGACTTGTATCCGCCGCGGAGGAAGAATGTTTCGTCGTATGCAAATTCAGCACCAGCATTGACATATTCATTATTGTCATTCGGATGCGTTGCATCAACTGCAGTCTTCAGGCGGAAATACCTGGTTTTAAGGACATCCATGGAAAGACCGATCTTGAAGTTAAGAGGTATATCATATCCCTGCATTTCATATTTTGCAGGTACGTTGTTCGGTCCCGTGTTTCCATCGCTATTCGGGTCCATATTGAACTGAATGTCGCGTCCATCCAGCTGCATCTTTGAACCGAAGTTTGAGATGCTGGCACCGATAACGAGGTCATTAAAAGGAGTTACATAGTAAGTACCGATATCCAGAGCAAAGCCGTTGGCGCTTGAGTTCCAGATACTTTCCTTGATGTATTTTGCCTGGAAGCCTATTGAAAACCTGTCAGTAAGTTTTCTGGCGAAGCCGAAGCCCAGTTCCAGAGAACCTGCATCCCAGTATCTTCCGTCACCTTCAGGATTGTCAAAGGTTCTGACTTTCTCCTCGGGAACCCCTAGTGATGTCAATGTAACAAACATTGTTCCCACTTCAGGCAGGTTGATTGAGCCTGCAGCATAATCGTAGCTTACATTTGCAAGCCACTGAGTATGGTTGAAGGCAACCTGACCCGAACCTTCGGTATTAGCAATACCGGCAGGGTTCCAGTAAGTAGAATATATGTCATTACTTACAGCCGTATAAGCGCCGCCCATACCGATAGCCCTGGCACCAGGACCTATTTTCAGGAACTGTGCCGCGGTGGTACCGACTTTGGTAATGTCCCTGAAAATCTGGGCATTTACCTGGCCGAAGCTGAAGGCTGCAAGTAAAATCATTAAGTAAAGTGATTTTCTCATGCTTGATTTCTCCAAAATTCTCTTGTCTTTAGTATCTTCGAATTTCTGTTTTT
>JBLMYS010000108.1:0-12453 GCA_050258415.1 Acidobacteriota bacterium
GATCCGTCCTCATGTACGGCCTCCCACGAATGACCCATGGGAGTAAGTCCATATATCTGATCTTCAGTAAGGCCGAGAATTTCCAAAGCGGCAGGATTGGCGGAAATTATTTTCCCGTCAGCATCATGAAAAATTGCTCCCTGAGTCATTTTATTAAACAAGACACTAAAGCTTGTACCGGGCCGAAGGGATACTCTTTCGGTATTTTTCATAAACAGCCTGTTCCTTTGAAAATTACTATAGAAGATGTTAAAAAGTTAAGGCATTTTTCCCTCAACTTCAACAGCCGATAAAATGTACGGAGTTAATGAAATTATGGCTTCTGCGGCTTTTGTAATTGCTATCTTGGGAACAGAAAAGCCCGGCACTTTGTAGACGGGCTTTTCCTGGGAAAATAACTTACTGCTGACCTTTCTTGCTCGTGATGCTTGTCTCTGCAATATAATTCAGTGTAAAGTCAAGTGTGGGATCTTTACTGCCCGGTAATTTTTCAAGCAGTTCATCCGTCATTTCTATGTCGGGGGCTGTCCCATGACTTTCGTCTCCAGCCTTCGGCACAGGAGCATAGAATACCTTATATGATACATAGAAGGAAATATTCAGGTTCGGTGTGGTGAAGTTTAATATGTCACCAAACGCCTGGCGCACTCCGCCGGTCTCATTGCCGATTATGGTGCCGATATTATGATCTTTTACAGCCTGAGTAAGCAGGCATGCTGATGAAAACGTATCGGGGCCGATGAGCAGTATTACTCTGCCATGGAACTTGTGAGGTTTGTTCTCAGGCTGCGTCAGTCCTCCTATATATGGAATTACCATGCCTTCGAGTTCCTTGTATTCAGGAAAGCCGCCTCTGTTGAGTATTTCCTTTGAGACTTTCACTTCCATTCTTGAGATCATGCTGTAGGGCTTATCTGTTATGTAGTGCAGTATATAGTCTCCCATTTGGGAATTGCCCCCGCCGTTAAACCGCAGGTCGATAATGAGGTCACGGCTTTTCTTAAGATCCATCATGGTGAACAAAGAATCTATGAGCGCTTTTTCCTTATCCGATACAACGAACTGGTTATACCGGAAATATGCCACGGCGCCGTCTTTTAAAAATTCGAAATAAGAATCGATTGTTGCTTCCTTTTCTTTCGGTATATCCTGAAAATCGCTGAAAGTCACGGGAGTGAAATTTACATCTGAGACCTCCCCCTTGCTGTTTTTTAGAGTAGCAGAGAAACTGCCTAGATTGAAAACATTTTTTATTGCAAGAAATTTATCCTGTTCACCCGTAAGGCGTATCAGCCCGTAATTGTCGCTTTCGGCCGAAACCAGCCTCAATGAAGGTGCGAGAAATTCAGAGGGCTTCTTCTGATTGATCTTCCGTATCTCACATCCCAAATACTGGGAAAGATCTTTTGTTGTGCTTCCGATAAACAGCTTCCCGTTTGAATACTTAAGTCTGAAAGGGGGCATTCTTAGGGGAGACACTTCTTTAATTGAAGGTGGAACATGAGTATGCCCATCCCTGAAGCGTGCTGCCGCCTCTGCAAGCAGTATGGATAAGTCCGCTGCTGTCAGGTCATTTTTCGTGTCGAGAAGAGCCAGAGTATCTCTGATAGACTTTTTCATTTTTAGGTACTCATCTGCCGTGAGGTGTTTCAGAAGCTGCGGGTGAACCGACTCGACCGTACTGAAGTAATAGTTCATGTCCTCGAGTGCCTTGTCGAGAGAAACTCTTTCTGAGGACTTATCCTTTGGATCATCGGGCAGAAACTTTCTGTTAAGATTCAGGCTCTGGAGTACCTGGCCGCTAAGTACTGCATAAAGTGATTTATCTGATTTCGGGAAGGGCAATATGCTGTTAAGTCCTCCGGCTGTTTTGGATGTCAGCACCATTGAGATCCCATCGCCGAAGGGGTTATCAGCAATGGTCTTTATTCCAAGGCCCGGCGGAAAGGAGCCGGCTTCTTTCTTGAGTCTCTCAAACACTCCGCCGTTAAGGGCTTTCCAGACTGCGTTGTCTTCAACAAGTAATCCTGCTAGAAGTATGTTTTGGCCGTTTAACTTTTCTTTCAAGGCAGCGCTCTGCAGGTCCTTTCCGCTGACAATGAGGACATCCTTAATTTCTTTCAGCTTTTTCAGTTCATTGGAAAATGTACTAAAGTTATCCGGGGTTTTAAATCCCGTGGTATCAAGGATGGCAAAATACTGCCGTCCCTCCGTAAATACGTCTTTTAGAGGGATGCTTTGTGCCGAAAGTGAAACACTAAGTAACAGGAATACAGGAACTAAAAGAAACTTCTTCATGAGCTTTTTATCCTCCATTTATGAAATCTTTATGGCGCTTCCGTCATTTGCCGGATGCCTCTGCTTTCAAGGAACAATTTATTAAAGATTTAAGGTGACGAAGTCTATTACTTTAGCATTGGTACAAGTACGTGCAGAACCAGATCAGTTGAAAAATGTGCAATCATTGCGCTTAAGAGGCCGTATCTGAAAAATAAGTAGCCGTATGTCATCCCGGCAATTAAATTCAGCGTCACGGTCATGCTGACGGTAGAAAGGCTCATTTGAGCGCCAACGACTACTAAGTTTGGAATGTGGGCAATACCGAAAACAATTCCGCTGAGGAAATTTGCCGTCCAGAATAAGACGCCGGCCGATTTTACATACTCCTCTTTTACAAGAAATCCTCCCAGCCAGATAAAAGCCTGCAGCAGGCAGAACCTGAACAAAGTCTCTTCAGATATCCCTGCTGAAATTGAGACCAGGAAACCGTAAAAGGGACCCGGATGGTTTACTTGCTTTAATGAAGGAACGGGAAAAAGAAATGTCCAGATAAGTGAAAGAGCAATAAGGCAGATGCCGACGCCAATGCCGGTAAGAAAACTGTAGGAGAGAATTTGTCTGACATTCTCCGGGTAATCTCTTTTATAAAGAAAAGATTTGAATACAGGCTCATCATATCCATACCTTTCGGAAAAGTTAATGCCTACAGATATTACCAATGAATATATAAATAATGACAGAACTATCTGGAAGGGGATTAAATAAATAAGTTTATACGGCTCAATTGCGGGCTTGCCTGAAAGAACATTGCCAAACGGGATTGCAATCAGTGCGGCAATAATATTCAGTATTAGTAAAAGGCTAAATAGCCTGCGGTCGAAATTATTTTCTTTAACCGATTCAGCAGATTCCACTTTTTCCATCACCAGTTTTAAATAAATGAAGTTATAATCTCCCGGCTAATGCCAGGGCAATCAGAAGTGCTGCAATAAATGCCACTGGAATTGCCAGAATAACTCCCATAATAATTTTCCCGTCTTTGGTGGCCAGGTTAATTGTACTGCCCATTCCCATTGGCTTTTCCACTACGGTGCGTTTGTCTTTTGGATTGAAGTAAAAAATAAAATTCTTCATTAACTCTTTATTACTTGTAACCACATATCCTTTAGCTGAGGCCATCTGCTTTGTAAAGAGTAATGTCAGATAAAAGAACAAACCCAGGAGAATTATTAAAAATAAGTTATTGTAGTAGGCTCTGAGACTATATACTTGTATTAGGATGTTTGCTGTAATCAGAAAAGTAAAAACAAGCTTCGTTAAATTAAAAAATATAACACCCCGCTTTATGTGCCAGAGCGATTCTTGCTCTGTAATTTGAATCATCTTTAATGGAACTTGCATGCTGGTTTTGTGAAACAAAACCTTGGGCCCCAGTATAAAGTAGTAGATCAGAGAAAGGAGGGCGTAGGTGCATATCTGCACAATCAATAGGGGCATTACCCGTGGGAAACTATTCCCACGTAAAGTAATTGCGAATTCTAAAATTATCAGCAGCAAGCTTAAGACTTCAATCTGCCAGTTGACCCTTTTGTATTTTAGTGCTTCCATGTTTGAGGTGATAGTGTAAATACTGCAAGTAAATTAGTACATTTCCCGGGCAGAGTCAACTGCGGTAGTGCAGGTCCTGATTTACTTTAAGAGCAGCAGCTTTCTGGAATGCCTGAGTCGGCCCGCCTGCAAAGTATATATGTATACTCCGCTTGGAAGGCCTGAGGCGTTGAATTGAACTGTATAGCCTCCTGTACCCAGATCCTTATTAACCAGAACAGCTGCTTCACGGCCCAGCATGTCATAAACCTTCAGCTCAACAAATGAGCGCTCCGGCACCGAATAGCTAATAACCGTCTGAGGATTAAAGGGATTTGGATAATTTTGCGACAGATAAAAAGTTCCTGCCTGCTGCGCTTTATTTTCTGCGTGAGTAACATTGTTTTCAAAGTATGACCTTAAAAGCAGTTGCCGGCTGTTTGGAAGGGGAGTAGGCGCGTGGTCATTCTGATCTTCACTGTGCTCAACACTCCATCCGTCAAATTCACGGAATGCATGATATGTCCAGTCCCAGCCGTAAGTTTCAAATAGCTCTATGCAGTCTTTCAGATACCGGTAGGCGCTGTTCGAAGGTGCCCACCTGATTGCACTGAATTCACCGATGTAGACCGGCACCCGGTACCTGTTCTGAAACTCTACTACGGGCGAGAGCTTTTCAGCGAGCGTATTTTTATCCCAGTACTTCCCTTCAATCGTATCAGGATATGAGTAAGAAGTCTTATAATCATATAATGTCTGATGAGTAAAAGCGTGCGGCAGGTAAAAGTGAGCGCTGTAAATAACGCGCGGTATCGAAAAATCAATCGGCCTGAGCGTGAGGAAGCCTGCCGGATCCCCCAGTGCGGATTCAATTATTACGGGTTTTACAGAATCAATATTTCTGATCTCGCGGGCAACTTTTTCGGCCAGGTCCTCCCATGCCAGATAACCGGGAGTGTTCCAGTCACCCTCACGTGTATCAGGCTCATTTGCAATGTCATATGCCCATATTTGATCGGTGTCTTTATAGCGCAGTGAGATTTTTTTCCAGACTTCAACGAGTTTACTTTCGGCTTCAGCACTTTTGAGGCATCCTTTGGAAAGCCCATGAAGATCGGCAACTATTTTAATCCTGTAAGGCTTTGCCCACTCGATAGCACTATCCAGTAAACGTAATTCTTTTTCAAGAACCGAATCCAGACCGGGCGTCTGGATTCCAAGAGGATATGAAGTCCCGCCAATCTGCCAGCGCATCAGGTTGGCCTTCCACTCTCCTGCAAGCACTTCTATGTCAGACTGCTTCATTGAGGTACTGACCATTGTCCCTCTTAGTGAAGGCACCTGGCTGTGGTATTTATCAATATTGATATTCGGATCGCGTGCAGGAGGGATATCCCTGGGGTCCTTGATCAGCCTGAAGAGTATATTATCGAACCAGACTTTGCCTGAGCACTTCTCAAGACCCAGATAAAGCGTTGCGCTTACGGCTGAGGCAGGAAGTGAAATATAGGTGCTCTTATTCATCCAGTCAAATGTGCCCGTGGGAGCAATTAGCTGCGGATAAAGGGCAGTCCCGTCTGAAAGAGTAATCTTAAGCATCACCTTGATGCCGTTCCATGAATTTGGAGGCTGCGAAATATTCTCGGCTTTTATGTCAGATGAAATGGCTATTGCGCCACCCTTAATGCCATCAACGGGAACCGAAAAAGAAATCATTTTGCTCTGTGCAGAAGCCAGTTCCATAGTTATACAGCTGCCGCTAATGCTGCTTGCGTACGTGTAATTCTGCCTCGGGCTCCACCGGGTGGAAGTCAGAAGGGAATCAGAAAAATCTTCATTAAATATGACAGGGTAGGGACCACCTTTAATGGACTTAACTGCCTGGGCATGGAGAAAACTTAATGACAAAATTGCAAAAGCAAAACAAACTCTTAAATTCAATTTACGTTATCCTGTTATAAAAAATCATCAATGCGAAAATAAGCAATTCCCTCATAAATCCGAATGGATATATTTTATTCTTTAGCCAGCGCCCTGATGTCTCTTACTTCCAGAATCTGCCTGGGGTAACCTTTCAGAACGCTGTTTATCATTGCGCTTCCCACCTCCTGCATTGTTAAGATAAAATTCGGGAAAAACAACTTCAGAAAGGGATACAGGCTGACAATCGGTTTCAAAATACCCTTAATATTCTTCTGCCCCGGAAAAGGCTTCATGAAGCCGGGACGGAAATTGTATGCCCTCTTAAACGGCAGGCGCATAAGGTCGTTTTCTGTTTTACCTTTTACGCGTGCCCACATGACTTTTCCTTTTTCTGAGCTGTCAGTCCAGGCGCCTGAAACGTAAGTAAAGACCATTTGAGGATTAAGACTTGCAAGCTTTTTTGCAAAGTTAATGGTAATGTCATAGGTGATGTGACGGTATTCTGCTTCTTTCATCCCCGCAGAACTTACCCCGGCGCAGAAAAAGCAGGCATCAAAGCCCGTAAGCTGACCCGTAAATTCATCCAGTGATAAAAAGTCCGGAATAATCACTTCCTGCACTTTAGGATGCGTTAAACTGTAATGCCTGCGGTTTACCATAAGCACCTTCTCGACAGCAGGATTCTCCAGGCATTCAAAAAGCACCCCTTCACCCACCATGCCGGTTGAACCCGTAATAATTACTTTAATTCCCATTATACTTCCCTGTAATAATAAATGAAACTTGACCAAGAGAACGGAAATACTTAAAGGTATAGGAATATACAACTTTTCCTGTTAAGATGAATCAGTACAAGTACCGGCGTAAGTTTGAAAGATATCTCCGGCCACTTTCCGGCTGTAGCCTGATTGTGACCATTATTAAATAACTCTCTTGACAATAAATCCAATATGAAATAACTTACATTTGCAATTCTTAAAAACCCTTTATAAGGTAACTCAAATGAAAAAAGTACTGCCCCTCCTGCTTTTAGTTTTTTCTATGCATTGCAACATATCATCACAATGGCTATGGAAAAACCCCACGCCAGAAGGACATCCATTTGATGCAATAACCTTCAGCGACAGTCTGACCGGCTGGGCTGCCGGCCCCTTTGGGATAATAATTAAAACAATCGACGGCGGAAAATCATGGAAACAACAACTATGTCCTTCAAACAAATGGCTTACTTCGGCCTCTTTTATTGATTCCAAAAGGGGATGGATTTCAGGCCACCAGGGAACATTGCTTAAGACAACAAATGGCGGGGAGAACTGGACTCAGCTGCTTACAGCTCCCGGCGATTTGGACTATACTTCTGTCTGTTTCGCAGACTCCAATTCGGGATACCTTATTTCAGAACATGGGAAAATATTAAGGACTTCTGATGGCGGGAAGACATGGTCTGAGAAATTTAATGACCAGGAATTTATGACCTATCATGTAACAACAAAAAATCCCGATATCGCCTGGGCTGTGGGCTTTAAGCTGCCGGATATGGAACATCCTTTGTGGCAGGGGGCTGTCTTAAATACAACAGATGCCGGAAGTACCTGGAAATTTAACAGAATTGACTCTACCAACTATTTCAATTCTGTATTCTTTATCAATAAGAATATAGGCTGGGCGGCGGGAACTTCCAAAATGGGAGGAAAAGGGGAGATTATTAAAACAGAAGACGGGGGAATCAGCTGGAAACGCTTAAATGTCAACGCTTCTGTTGAATTGAAGTCTGTCTTCTTCCTGGATGAGAATAAAGGCTGGGCATGCGGCGACCGGGGAACTGTCCTGAAGACAACTGACGGCGGCAAATCCTGGGAAGAACTAAGTGCCAACTCAAACGCCATGTGCAAAGATATAATATTTGTAAACGAAAATCGTGGCTTCCTTTCCGGCACAGGCCTTTCTGCTTCATCGGACGGTGGCAAAACATGGACGGATCTATGGAAAAGTGTAAATAATAAATCAGTCCTCAGTATCAACTTCCCAACTAATAAAACCGGCTGGATGGTAGGCGATTACGGACTTATAATGAAGACTACTGACCAGGGCGAACATTGGAACGTTCAGTATAACGGCCTGACACCTTATACCTTTTTAATGTCAGCCTTTTTTGTAGATACCCTGACCGGCTATGCAGTTGGAAGTATGGAAACTTATCTGCTGAAAACTACTGACGGAGGTTTGAATTGGGTAAAGAAACCTTTTGGCTTTTCAGCTTATACTTACAGCACATACTTCCTGAATGCCGATACGGGCTGGGTTGTTGGATATGGCGGCTGCATTATGACTACAGATGGGGGCGATAGCTGGATAAGACGCTCCAATGACGAACGTACTGCCCTCTTCTCTCTTAAGTTCTTTAATAAGGATCTCGGGTATGCTGTCTCAAATGAGGCGGTGGGTAAAACTACGGACGGCGGATGCCACTGGACTGTCCTTGGCCTCGATTATGACTTCGCTTATAAAGCCGTTTTCTTTATAGATGAAAATACTGGCCTGGCAGCCGGAAATGGGATCAAAAAAACAACAGACGGAGGGGCTACCTGGAAAATGAAATATTCAGTCGAGAATGTAAGCCTCGAGGCAATTTATTTCCGGGATAAAAGTATTGGCTGGGCTGTCGGATCTCATGGACAAATAATTAAAACTACAGATGGAGGAGAAACCTGGCAGCAGGATTATTCTGATTGCACCAAACTTTTATATTCCGTCTTTGTTACACATGACGGTACAGTTTGGGCTGCCGGAGAGGAGGGAACAATATTACAAAATAAAACAATGACAGGAGCAGAAGGCTCCATTTCAGAAGTCGCTAATGAACCTTCACACCTCCTCTTGAAGTATTCTTTGGACCAGAACTATCCCAATCCCTTCAATCCCTCAACAGTTATTGAGTTTACAACTGAAAATTATGGCCATGTAACAATAAAGGTCTTTGACCTGCTCGGCAGAGAAGTGGCTGATATCTTTGACAAAGAAATTTCTGCCGGCAGACATAAAATAACATTCAATGCCTCTGCGCTTCCAAGCGGAACATACATTTACAGGCTTGAAGCTGGAGGCGCGATAATGGCGCGGAAAATGATTTTGGTGAAGTAAAAGATAAACTAGTCTACTAAAAAAGCCCGGAATCTAAGAATTTCGGGCTTTTTTTCTTTAGAATATGAATCCCGGGACCCCAAAAACACCCCCGACAGCAAAAAAATAAAATAATTTTCCGAAAACGCCTCTCGTCACCATATATATCTATATAGAAACTATTTTTTTTGTTCTCCGGGTTTGCGTCGGCAATTTCATTTTGAGGCGACCCTCTTCCCCCTGAGGGGACTTCCTCTTTAGAAATTATCCTCCTTTCCCGGAGATTTATTTTAGTAAGCGGAAATTTCCCCGGGGACATAAGGGATCTCTGCTTGTAAATAGCCGGCAGGAACCCGGTACGGAAGAAAATGGCCGATTTTGTGGCTCCAACTTTGTCCTTTGAGCTTAATTTATGTATTTTATGAGCTGTTAAATTAAATCTTTAAGGAATCTGCATATAATGGATTTTTTTGAAATTGGTACTTTTCACTACCTGAATAACAAGCTCTACTGCGAACATAAGGCAGTCGGGGAAATTATCGATGAAGTAGGCACACCAGCCTACATATATAGCAAAAAACACTTCGTCGACCAGTTTAAGAGCTTCGACGAGGCTTTTAAGGACGTAAAACATTCAATCTTCTATGCCGCAAAGGCTAATTTTAACCTGAACGTGCTTAAAACCTTTGCCGACCTGGGCGGCGGAATCGACGTCAACTCGGCAGGTGAACTCTACCGCGCTAAGAAAATAGGAGTAGACCCTTCTAAAATCATACTCTCAGGCGTGGGAAAAACTGCTGCCGAAATCAAACTGGCACTCGAATATGGCATAAAACTTATTAAGGCCGAATCCTTTGAGGAACTCCTCCTTATAAATAAAGTCGCTGGAGAGGCTAACGCTGTTGCCCACGTGGCTCTTAGGATCAATCCTAACGTGGATCCCAAAACTCACCCTTACATCTCTACCGGACTTGCCGAAAACAAATTCGGTATCGATGCCTCGGAGGCAGAAGAGGTATATCTGGAAGGCTTGAAGCTCGAGAACGTGATGCTTACAGGCCTCGATATGCATATAGGCTCACAGATTACTACAATTGCACCATACGCCGAGGCAATTGGCAAAATGGCTGAGCTCTTCAAAAAAATTAAATCAAAGGGCGTTCCGCTCGAACACTTCGACGTCGGCGGCGGCATGGGCGTCCGCTACAATAATGAAGCTCTATTCTCTCCGGCTGAACTGGCAGCCGCTGTTAAGGATACCTTAAAAGACCTTAACTGCGAGATTATGTTCGAGCCTGGCAGATTCCTTACCGCTAACGGCGGTATACTTGTTACTGAAGTGCTCTATACAAAGAAAAACAGGGATAAAAATTTTATTATCGTCGATGCCTCAATGACTGAGCTCATAAGGCCCAGCCTATATAGCGCTTACCACCACGTGCAGCCTGTAGCACTTGCTTCACGCAAGGATATTAAGGCCGATATAGTTGGACCCGTTTGCGAAAGCGGCGACTTCCTGGCCAAAAACCGCACAATTCAGGAATGCTCTCAGGGCGACAAACTGGCTGTTATGACCGCAGGAGCATACGGAATGGTAATGTCTTCAAACTATAACGGCAGAAGACGCCCCCCGGAAGTCCTGGTCGACGGCGATAAATTCAGCGTTATTCGCGGCCGCGAATCATTTGAACACCTCCTGTGGGACGAAGAGCTGATTAAATAAGGTCCCTGTATTTAATTATGATTCGCTGTTTAATTAAATTTTCGTACGGGCGAGCGGCGCCGTGCCCGCCGGCAGGCAGGCCGTGCCCGTAACGGGCAAACATAATCACATAAAAATTGAAATCTTAAATCCCTGAATAAAATGGATGAACCCCGGGGATAATTCTTGTAAAAATGCATAGAAGAAATTTTATAAAGACCGTTTCGGCAGCGTCCGCAATCTCAATGCTGCCCCATAATTTGTTCGCCGGAGATGACCCGAAAAAAACTCCTGATACCGGCGTAATTAAACCACGCCGCCTCAAGGCAGGCGATACTATAGGACTTATTACTCCGGGAAGCTATATAACCGAAGATGAACTTAAGGAATCTGTTAAGAACCTGCAGGACCTTGGCTTTAAGGTTGTCTATACCGATAACGTTACGGCTAGATATGGCTACCTGGGCGGAAAAGATGACGTTAGGGCTCAGGAGGTGAACCTCATGTTCTCTAGAAAAGACGTCGACGGCATCATCTGCACAAGAGGCGGCTACGGATGCGCAAGGCTCCTTCCTTTTCTCGATTATAACTTGATTAGGAATAACCCTAAAATCCTTTGCGGCTATAGCGATATTACATCGCTCCTCTATGCAATAACAGCAAAAACCAACATGGTCACCTTCCATGGCCCTGTCGGAATTTCTACTTTCAACGAATTTTCTTTATCTTATTTTAAGAATACACTGATGGACCCGGCTCAGTCACTCAGATTCTGGAACGCAAGGGACGAAAAACCCGATGATAAAAGCCGCCAGGTCGTTCCTATACGGGGAGGCAAGGCGCAGGGCAGGCTTGCTGGAGGCAACCTCTCTATAGTCGTTTCATTAATCGGTACCCCCTATGACATAAATACCGAAGGGAAAATTGTGTTCCTCGAAGAGGTCGGGGAAGAACCTTACAGGGTCGACAGAATGCTTACACAGATGATTGAGGCCGGAAAGTTTGAGAAAGCTGCCGGAATCGCCCTGGGCGTTTTTGAAAAATGTGAGGCTAAGGAATCTAATCCCGCTGAACCCAGGTCGCTTACTCTGCAGGAGGTCCTTATGGACAGGCTCTTTAACCTGAATATACCTGTAATCTATGGGCTCTCTTTCGGCCACATTACAAATAAGTTTACGCTGCCCCTGGGCGTTATGGCTGAACTGGACGTCGATAATCAGAACCTGACGCTCCTTGAACCTGCAGTTCTCTAACTGTTTTCTTTTTCCGCTTGAAATAGAGTTGATAATTATAAAAGAAAGAGGTCACTATGAAAAAATTATTTCTTTCCGCGTTTCTTTCGCTCCCTTTATTGTTAAGCGGATGCCTTGTAGGTAATAAGATCGTTTATAATATTGTCCCCGCTAAGGGGGGCAACGGCACGGCTACTGTATATTATACAAATATCAGAAGCGATGCAACAGACGACCAGCAGTTTAAGGAAGACCAGAAACTCCTTTTTGACTATATGCTCAAAAGCAATGAATTCCTGAAGGAAAGAAGGGATAAGGGGCAGGATATTGTTTCAAGACAGCTCTACCTGGATAATGGCAAACTTAACGGTAAGGCTACTTATAAATTTGAAAAACTCAGCGACGTTGAGAAAACACTCTCATACGAAGACGGATTCTATTTCCTTACGCTCGCCTTGGACGACAGCGTCGTTACTACAAACGGCGAAATAATAAAATCTTCTAACTATAAAAGAATTCTCTGGGATGATAAGGTCGATACTCTTAAATTTGAGATCTCAATTGAACCTGCTGAAGGTACACAACTAAAAGACCTTGCGCCCCTCTATA
>JBLMYS010000109.1:0-6608 GCA_050258415.1 Acidobacteriota bacterium
GGCTGGCTCTTTTTTCCCTGGGCTTCTTGTCTAATGAAAAAAGAAAAAGCATTCGGCTGGTCTTTCCAAAGAAAGTTGGTCGATAGCACTTGACTTTTAACATAACGGGTGATGGAATCCCCGGAGGGGATGACTGAACCCCCGGGAATTGCGGGAACCCCCGGGAACCGGATCCCCCCCCAATTTCCGAGCCCCAACGGGGCGACATATTTAACCCGAAACGCTATACGGCCGGACAAAATTTGTAAATATTATACAGAGGAGAATATATATGGAAACAACAGAAATTAACATTAAAAATGTTGTTGAACAGGAAATTAAAAAACATGACGGCATCCTGCGACTTGAACCCGCCTGGGTGGCAAGGGACTTCCTCCCTCCGGGCCGCCGCCTTGGCCTCCCGGAAAACCAGTACGATCTTGGCGACCGTGGCGGCATCTGCGAACGTTGGGTGGGATCTACAACAAAAGCCGATAACAAGGTAAGCGTCCCCTTCGAGGGCTTAAGCTTCCTTATGCTCTCAACAGGTGAACGCATCACTCTTAAAGACGCCGTTGAAAACGCCCCTGAGGCAATAATGGGAAGTGAGTATTCAAAAACGCATAAAGGCCTGAACCGTCTTCCTAAAATATTCGACTACGAGGAACGCCTTCCCTACCACATCCATCAGATGCAGGAACACGCAAAACTCGTTGGCTGCAACTCCAAGGAAGAAGCCTACTACTTCCCCGAGGAAGTTGAAATGGGTAAAAGCCCCGAAACATTCTTCGGCGTTCACCCATATATCGCCGAGGAGAAAAAGTACGACCTCCTCCTTCCGCACCTTGTTGACTGGAAAGACGACTCCATACTTCAGCACGCAAGAGCTTTTAAGCAGATCTCGGGCGATGGTTTCCACGTCCCTGCAGGCACCCTTCACGCTCCCGGCACGGCTCTTACAATTGAGCTCCAGGAGGACTCAGACGTGTTTTCAATGATGCAGGCAAAAATCGGCCGCCACACAATAAATAAGGATCTCCTTTATAAAGACGTGCGCCCTGAGGATAAGGAGAAATATGGCGAGAAGATAATTCTTGAAATGGTAAACTGGGAGGTAAGCGGCGACCCGTACTTCTACGAAAACCGCCATACTCCGCCTGTCCTTATTGAAGAAACCAAACAGCCCGGAGGCGAGGAATACTGGATATTCTACAACACCCTGAGCTTCAGCGGAAAGAAACTTATCGTCCACCCGGGAGGAAAATTTACTTCAAAAGATAACGGCGTATATAATATACTCGTCTGGAAAGGCAGGGGGCTATTTGCCGGACTTGAAATTGAAGGCGGCAACTTCGAGCAGGATGAGCTCCTCGTTACTTCAGACCGCGCGCAGAAAGGCCTTACGGTTGAAAACACCGGCAGCCGTGACCTTATAATCTATAAGTTCTTCGGCCCCGATATAAATACAGATCTCCCGATGCTGAAAAAATATGGGCACTCATAATTTTATGTCGGGGGAATTTGTTAAATTTTACACTTAATAATTAAGGAAATTTTTTAATGGGTATACTTGAAGAGATCAGTAATTGTATAATTAAAGGTCACGCAAATCAGCAGTCCCCTTATCCCCCCGAAATGCAGGGCAAAGAGGGCGTAAGTGAACTTGTACAGAAGGCTCTGGCAGAGGATATAGAAGTCGGCCTTATTCTTAAAGAGGGACTCATTACAGGCATGGATGAAATAGGAAAGAAATTTTCCGCGGGTGAATGCTTCGTGCCCGAAATGCTCGTATCGGCCCAGGCGATGAAAATGGGACTGAAAGTTCTTGAGCCTTACCTTAAAGGAGATGATACAAAAAAGATAGGAACAGTAATAATCGGCACGGTTAAAGGGGATATGCACGACATTGGGAAAAACCTTGTGGGAATGATTTTAGAAGGCGGCGGCTTCGAGGTAATCGACCTCGGCATAAATACTCCAATTGAAAGATTTGTCCAGCAGGCAAAAGAGCACCCCAACGCAGTAATCGGCATGTCGGCGCTCCTTACAACCACAATCGGCAACATGAAGCTCGTCGTCGAGGCCCTACGCGCCGAGGGGCTCGGTAACAAAGTAATCATTGGAGGCGCGGCCGTAAGCCAGAAGTTTATGGAAGAAATCAAAGCGGACGCTTATTCAAGGGACGCGGCAAGGGCCGTGCCTCTGGTAAAAGAACTATTGGGCATACAGGCCTCATAGGACGGAAAAAAGAATATGCCTGTCTTTAAGGGATGGCCCCAGAAGGCTCCCTCGTGGAGCGAAATGGAGTACTTCGAAATTATTGAAGTACCCCGCAATACAATCCTGAGCTTTCAGAGACACTCAGCTAAAGAAAAACTGTTCACAGGTGCAGGCAACTGCAGGCTTGTAACGGACGAAGAAAAAAGAGACCTGAATTATGGCGATATGGCGGATGTTCATTCAGACATATTTCACATCTCTGCTTTTGAAACACCCGTAACCTTAATACGCGTTGGAGGAAACTGGGACAGCGATACGGGCGACTCCGGCGTCTTCAGCATGGATAAAAGTCCCGAAGCAAAAAATACGGGAGACGAAGCGGACTACGGGCGCAATACACTCTTTGATAATCACTATCACGACTGCGATGAATTCTGGATAATCTTTAAGGGCCATGCCCTCGTATATTCCGAAGGAAAACCCTATGAGATAGCACGGGGCGACTGCGTGGCCACAAAACGCGGAGAGCATCACGATATAGCCGTTATTAACGAGACACTCCACGGCGTATATTTTGAAACCACATTAAAAGGCCCAAAACGCAAAGGGCATTTGCATAACGGATAGTAATAAACTCCATTTTGTAGGGGCGAGCGGCGCTCGCCCAAACGGGCTGACATTTAGAATACATTCATTAAATGCAATTTATCCATCTCTGTTTCGGAATTTCAATTTTTAATTTAGATTCAATCGTTTGTGTTCGTTAAGGGCGAGCCGCCGCTCGCCCCTACACTGAAAAAGGAAATAATATGCATTATAGAATGCTCGGCAACTCGGGACTTGAAGTCTCGGAAATATGCTTCGGCGTAATGACTTTTACAGGCGAAAACGGCTGGACACACGTGAGCCGCCTCAGCCAGCACGACGCCGATGAACTTACCCTTACGGCAATGGACCACGGCGTAAACTTCTTCGACACCGCCGATAACTACTCCTCCGGCACTTCAGAGGAAATGCTGGGACGCGCTTTGGGCCGCAAGCGCCGTGACGCCATTATCGCAACCAAATGCGGCTTCAGACTCTTCGACGGCCCTAACGGAACGGGCTTATCCCGCAGAAGAATAATTGAAGCCTGCAACGAAAGCCTGAGAAGACTTAATACCGATTATATCGACCTCTACCAGGCGCACTCATTTGATTTCATGGTGCCGCTGGAGGAAACACTCTCCGCCTTTGAAACGCTCGTGCGGGATGGCAAGGTGCGCTACATCGGATGCTCCAACTTCATGGCCTGGCAGCTTGTTAAAGCCTTAAGCATACAGGAGAAAAAAGGCTACGAAAAGTTTATCACCCTGCAGGCCTATTACTCACTCGTCGGACGCGACCTCGAGTGGGAAATTGTACCCGCATGCCTGGAAGAAAAAATCGGAATAATGGTCTGGGGTCCCCTGCACGGGGGCATCCTTACGGGCAAATACCGGCAGGGACGCGAGTGGCCTAAGGACACAAGAATCAAGAATCCCGACGGCCATCTTCCATACGACACAAAGAATGGGGAAAAGATACTCCAAAAACTGGAGAAAATAGCATTAAAAAGAAATGTCTCCATTAGCCAGGCGTCTCTTAATTATCTCCTAAGAAAGCCCGGCGTAAGCTCGGTTATAATCGGGGCAAGAAACAAAGAGCAGCTTCTGGATAATATAAAAACAAGTGACTGGGAGCTTTCCAAAGAAGAAATGCGTGTACTTGACCAGGTGAGCTCTCCCGGCAAAATCTATCCCCACTGGTACTTTGATATCTATAGAAAAGACAGAAACTATAGGACCAATTAAAAATTAAAAATTAAAAATTAAAAAGTATAAGAAACTTAAAACTTAAAACTTAAAACTCAAAACTTAAAACTTTCCCCGCTGCGTTTCTAAGAAAATTTGTGTAAAATAGATGTAACGGGGTTTAGCCATGAAAAAATATTTCACACTGTTCATTTTTACGGCCGCGGTGTCGTTTCTCTCATTAAGCTGCGGAAGCAGAAGTAAGGACGACGGAAAAATCGTTATTACTTTCTGGCACAGCTTTGTCTCCAATACCATACCGGCCTTAAATGAGCTCATCGACAGGTTTGAACGTGAGCACCCGAATATTAAAATCAGGGCACAGTACGTCCCGAGCGGCGACCCTCTGATACAGAAACTTGTTACCGCAATACAGAGCCGTACGGCGCCCGATATAGCATGGATACATTCGGACTATATGGATAAGCTCGTTGAGGCCGACGCGCTTTATCCGATGAGCCATTTTATTAAAGGAGATGACGGCCTGACTGACGCGGAGATGAACGACATCTTCCCCCCTCTGCTCCAGGCTGCTAAGTGGCGCGATACACTCTACGCCCTTCCAATGGAATGCACCACACTCGCCCTTTTTTATAATAAGGCGCTTTTTAAGCAGGCGGGACTCGATCCAAATCATCCGCCTCAGGACTGGACGGAACTTCGCGAATACGCAAAAAAACTTACGGTGGATAAAAACCTGGACGGTATAACCGACCAGTACGGATTTTACGTCCCGGTATTCCCCGCCTCGGGACCCTTAAGCATCTGGATGATACTTCAGTGGGAACCGTATCTCTGGCAGGCGGGCGGAAGGGTTATAAACCCGGAGCAGACGAAAGTTGAATTTAACAGCCAGGCCGGTGTAAAGGCGCTTTCACTCTGGAAAGATCTTTATCAGGAACTTGGTCTTACAAGATACACTGCAACGCACAACCTGGGCTTTGCCTCCGGTAGCCTTGCAATGATTATGGACGGGCCGTGGGATTTGCCTGAGTTCCGAAAGATGAATAATAAGGAGTGGGCTGTAGCATCACTGCCTGCCGGTCCCGTTAAAAAAGCCACATATCTTGCAGGCGAGCACCTGGCGATCTTTAAGCAGAGTGCGCATCCGAAGGAAGCGTGGACATTCTTAAAGTGGGTCATTCAGCCGGAAGTGCAGGCGATGTTCTCCGAGTCTTCAGGCTACCTTCCCGTAAGGCGTTCAACGCTGGAACTTCAATCTTATAAAGATTTTCTCTCTAAAGATCCCGCCATGAAGGCTTTTGTTGAACAGATACCTTTTGGCCAGGCCCGGGGCGTAATTGATTACCACCGCGTTGAAATAAACCAGATCATTGCCCAGGCCGTTGAAAACTGCATTGTAGGAAAGGTAGATATAAAAGCCGCGCTCGATTTAGCGGCACAAAAATCAAACGGGCTTCTTAAGGCAGCAAATTAAAATTAAGGGGATAGCAATATGGGAAAGATTTTAGTCCTTTTTGATTCTGCAACAGGCAATACAAAAAAGATGGCTGAATATGTTGCTGAAGGCGCAAGAGAGAACATGCATCATGAAGTTCGCCTCAAATCGGTTGATGAGGCAACATCCGAAGACATTATCTGGTGCGACGGCATTGCAGTAGGCACACCCACGCAGCTGGGACTCATATCCTGGAAAATGAAGCGTTTCTGGGATGAAATGGAAGAAAGTCTCTGGGGAAAAGTTGACGGTAAAATAGGCTGCTCTTTCTCATCCTCGGGAGGCTGGGGCGGCGGAAATGAAATAAGCTGTCTCTCGGCTTTAATTATGCTCATAAATTACGGCTTCCTGGTCTTTGGCGTTACGGATTACGTCGATGATAAGTTTACGCTCCACTACGGCGCCGTCTCCGCCGGAGAGCCCCGTATGGAAAAAGAGATCAACGCCTGCAAAAGACTTGGCCAGAGGCTATCCCAATGGGTAGAAACACACACAAATAAAGAGTCCATTTCCGCCCTTGCAGAAGAGGATTATTAAATATTAATGTGGCGCCGGAAACGAATGCGTCGCCATCCTCCGCGGAGGATGGCGACATCCGTGCACGATTTGGAAAAATCCCGCTCGCCAGAGGCGAGCGAATGATGTCAGGAAATGGTTCCTGACATCACTGAAATACCGCGGTCAGCGGCGTGGTATCGATAGCCCAGGGTGACCAAATCCTCCGCGGGAGGATGCGGGAACCCCGGGGAAAATTATTACGCGATAAAATTATTATAACGAAAGGATAAACCTATGTCTACATTAACAGAATTCCGTGTTACGGATGAACAGAAAAGAAAATATCAGGAAGACGGCTTTTTTATTCTGGATAAAGTTATACCCGACCGTAACCTCGAAATCCTCCGCTCCGAATGCGCTGAACTCATTCGTCAGCAGGACGAGGAAATGGACCGCCAGAAAACCGATACGCTTAACCTCAGCCGCAAGAATAGCCGCTACTTCGTCTTCCTGGCTTATAAGGACCGCCCTGAACTGGGTGAGTTTATTTTCAGCGACCTCATGGCCGAAATCTGCCGCGCTACCATAGGTCCAAACGCAATGCTCTTCTGGGAACAGTT
>JBLMYS010000110.1:0-9161 GCA_050258415.1 Acidobacteriota bacterium
TGCCGCAGGCTTCCTTTGTGCAGCCGGTGGTTCCGGCCTTAGGATAAAAGTACAGAACAACGGGAGACTTGTCCCTGAAGGAGGAAAGGGTGTAGCTTTTGCCGTAGGCATCTTTTAGCGTGAAATCGGGCGCCTTATCGCCTTCCTTCAGCGATGAAGCACTGCCGCCTAAAACCGCAAAGAGAAGACCGCTTAAAAGTGAGATCATATATAACCTGAACATAAATCCCTCAAATGCTTTTATTATTATAACGTTCAGCGCAATATGAAAAGTTCATCACAGGATAAAAGCTAAAAAACCGTTTTTACTTACCTTCTTATTCTGTCTGCAGAGAAAGGCATCTTATCCTTCCATATCATACTTATAAAGGCAATTATATTAAAAACAGCATCTGAACTGAGGTAAAAAAAAAGATTAGCAGCAAAAGAAACAATGCTTCTTTTAGTCTGCTAATCTTTAAGAGAAGTTTTAGCTGGGGGGGTAAAATTTAGCCCTGGTGAACGGGAATTGCAGAACCTGTATTAAATTTACTTACCAGTGTCTGAAGATCGAGTGTCAGGTGTTCCAAACCTTCGGCAGCCTGGGCCACCTGATGAAGTCCTGAAGATGACTGGCGCGTTACGTCTGTAATAGCCTCAACACTCTTGCTTATTTCTTCGCTTGCAGTGGACTGTTCCTGGCTGGCTGAAGCAATCTGGAGTATAAGTTCAGTTACTTTTTCAGTTCCCCTGATAATTTCATCCAGCGCAGAGCCGGCACGGTTTGCAAGGTTTTTCCCGTTTTCTACTTCTAAAGTGCCTTTGGAAATTGAGTCTATTGCAGCAGCAGTATCTTTCTGGATCTGGCTGATCATCACTGAAATTTCCTTTGTGGCTTTTGTAGTTTTTTCTGCAAGCTTACGTACCTCGTCTGCCACAACGGCAAAGCCGCGGCCCTGCTCACCGGCCCTGGCAGCCTCTATTGCGGCATTTAAGGCAAGCAGGTTCGTCTGGTCTGCAATATCGTCAATTACCTGTATAATTTCACCAATCTGGCCACTGTTTCTGCCCAGTTCCTCAACAGTGCTAGAGGAGCTCAGGACGACCTCGGCAATTTTATTCATTCCGGAAATGGTTTCTTTCACCACTTTTCCGCCGTCGCGTGCTTTTTCTCCTGCCTCCCTTGCGGTTTCAGCCGCCAGCGAGGTGTTCTCTGTTGTGTCAATTATGGTCTTTGTCATCTGGTCAATTGCTGTGGCAATTTCCGCGGCCTGCTCTGCCTGACTGATACTTCCCCTGGCAATCTGCTCTGTGCTTGAAGAAATCTGGCTGCTTGCACCTGCAGTCTCACTAACCGCCTCAGCAACGTTGGTTACCATGTAGTTGAAGTTTTCAACTGTGCTGTTAAAGCCGTTAAACAACCTGCCGATTACGTCGTCCTTATCGCTGTGAAGCCTTACAGTCAGGTCTCCTTTTGAAAACTTCTCCATTGCCTGGAGAATTTGTTCGACCGAATGGGCAAGATACCCCTTTTGGGCTTCAGATTCTCTTACGGCCTCTTCAACTTTCTTTTCAACGCCTGCTTTTTCAGCCTTCAGGCTTTCCAGGTTCTCTTTGATATTTTTCACCATTTTTGCGAGAGATTCCGAAAGCAGTCGTGTTTCATCTTTGCTGTTAACTGCAAGAGACAAACTCAGGTCACCATCGGATATCTTCTTTGCAGTTTGTGCCAGATAATTAATGGGCCTGGTAATTTTCTTTACCACCATCGAGGTGATAAGCAGAAAAATAATATATAGTACAGTGCCTGAACCAATATTTGTAAGAAGCGTTTTTACCCTGGATGAATAAATATCTTTCAATGAATAATCGGCCCCAATTACATAAATCTTACCGCTTGGAGTCGTAAAAGGTATGAGCGCTGAACGTACAGCACCCCACTTATCGGTATAATCCTCAAAATCCATCTTTTTATTACGGAATACATTATGCAGCGCTTCCGAAGCCTCAGTATAAGTTTCAAAGTAAGGAGAGTATTCCCCTTTTGCCAATTGTTCATCTGTTGCGCTGGATGAAGTAAAATGAACACTGTCATCCGGGGTTTCTACCATTGTATAGACGTAAGAAAGGCCAAGTTTATTTGTGATGATGTTGAGTTTTTTGGTGTTCTCGAGATTCTGGGCTGCTGATACAGAATTTGGCCCTGTCAGGCTGTCATGATATGCATCTCCAAATGCATAATACACACCGTATGCAGCCGCTATAAGCTTTTCATCAATAGATTTAGATAGAAGTTCTTTTTCGTTGGTATATGAGAAATAAGTGTAAAAGCTGATCATAACGAACCCGAACAGTGAGATCAGGAGCATTATTTTGTCGCGAATAAGGAGGTTGCTCACCTTGTGTTTGATAGTTCGGATCATAAAACTTTCCCCTCAAATAATTTGTAATAAACCGGCTCCTGTCCCTGAGCCAAAACTATAGTTTTGGCTCAGCACATGCTTATACAGACAGAAACCGTTAAAGGTTTAAATATATTTATAAACTGACCTTAAATACTATGTATGTATTTTTTACGTGCGGATTCATAACAAAGGAAAGTCCAACAGGCAGATTGAAATCCTGTGTTATTTTAATTTCTTTTGAGACATTAAAGCCGAGATTGATTACTTCAAATTTATCGCTTGTAACACAATGCCAGACACTCGGGCCCTGGGCAGCTCCGGCAAAGAAATTTAACGAAGTTCCGTTAAATTTAACCGGATATCCAACTTCTACGTAAAGAGACTTCTGGTCGGGCAGATCATTATACACGTTGCTGCTCAGGGTAAAACTAATGGGGAAGCTTTCGGGACCGTTATAAAGGAAGGCAGCCTCCATTGTGTGGGCTCCCTCACCGTTATTCTTAAAATCGGAGAGTTTAAGTGTATCTATATAAGGATAATAATAATCTGTTGCAGTAGCCGAGAATGTACCCATTGAGGTCTCATAAGAATATTTAAGCGAGAAATCATTTTCAGCGTATTTTCCTGTAAAACCGTACGACCCCCAGACTCCCAGACTGAAACTTCCGGCAGAATTCAGATTCAGGTCAAATGAACCGTAAGGCTGAACCTGCGGCATGGACTCTCCAAGTTCAATTCCGCGCCATACGTAGCGGCTTACGACGTCGGCACCAAAGTTAAATGAATAGGGCTTTGTTTCCTCTTTTGTTGAATCTGCTGCTTCCTGAGCCAGCAGAGCTGAGGAGCTTAAGAATAATGAAACAAATAAAATAACAGGCAGGTAATAGAATTTCGAACGCATGTAATTCCCCAATAATTGTAGTGTAGATTAGTGATATATATATTTTTGCTATGTTGAAAGCCGGCCATTTAACTGTTTTAAGGAAAAATTATAAATACCTTTCGTATTATCGGATAAATCAGGGTACCAATTTAGTTCCCTTTTTTGTTTTTAGCAAAAAAAGATAAAATTATCCTTTGGGCTGGGAAATAAGAATTGGCGGCATTGTTAAAGGCTTCAATTATGCTAGTTTTATCTTAGTGTATTCCCTCTTTTCGTCTTATTTGTTGCCTCGGCCTTAAGCGGGTCATCGGGCCAGACATGCCTGGGGTATTTTATTCGCATCTGCTTTAATATCTCCGGATATGTGTTGATCCAAAAACTTCTTAGGTCCTGTGTTATGGCAAGAGGGCGCATGGCAGGAGAAAGAAGATGAATGAGAACAGGAATTTTTCCTCCACCTATCCTCGGTGTATCCACCTGCCCGAATAACTCCTGAAGCCTTACGGCAAGCACCGGCTTTTCACCCTCGTCATATCTCAGCCTTATAACAGACCCGCCCGGGACTTTTATTGACTGTGGCGCAAGCGCCTCAAGCAGGCTCATCTGGTCATAAGAGAATATGGATTTTATAATTGAAGCCATATCAAGCGCCTCTATATCCTTCTGTTTTTTTACGCCGTGAAGGAAAGGCTTCAGCCAGGCCTCCATTGCTCTCCTCAGGCTTTCATCGGTCAGAACGGGCCAGTTAAGAAACCGGGGGTCGTTTTCATCCATTACATAAAGCCTCAGCCACTCAGATCTTTCTTTTAAACTATTACTTTCTTTATCCCACGGCAGAGCGCTAATGCCTTCACTTCGCAGGTGATCTACTACTGCATTTTCAATTTCATCCTCAGAGGGATTAAATTCCTTCTCCTGAATTGATACAGAGCCCAGCTTAATTTTTCTTATCCCCTTTACTGCTGTGCCTGCCCAAAGGACAGTCTCTTCATTTACAAGTATATCCTTAAACTCCTGTAATATCTCATCCCTTGAAACTGGAGCGGCAAGGAATACCTTTGCAACCGCGCCTGCGGCATCCACGTCGGCAACAGCAAGGAATTCCTCTCTTAAAAGAAGATCCCCCTCTGGAACAGAAACCATCGTCCCCTGGGCCATCTGGTACTGATTGGAAGATTTCCTTACGGCTAGTCTTTCCGGATATGCATAAGCAAGCAGTATCCCCAGACTTTCCCCCGTTATCTTATCTTCAGAGGCATGAACTATCCTCATAAGGCGCCGCGCATGCTGATGAATCCTTCTGCTATGCTGAGCCTGCCTGTCATCCCTTGGATTCTGAAGTATGTGCCAGCGCTCATACAAATTTATTTCTTTACCGCCGGAAGCAGCCGTAGCTTCCTCAAGAAGAGAAGCAAGAAGACAGGCCTCGGCCTCCAGATGCTTTTCACGCGCGTGAAGGATCATTGCACTAAGGCGCGGGTGTACAGGAAGCCCTGTCATTTTTTTCCCGAAAGTAGTTAGCTTTCCCGTAGCGTCCACGGCGCCCAGCATGAAAAGAATTGACCTTGCCTGCTGAATGTTTGCATTAGGAGGAGCATCAATGAATAAAAGCCCTTCGCCTTCCGGCGTTCCCCACTGCGCAAGTTCAAGAGCCAGAGGGGCCAGATCTGCCGAAAGTATTTCCGGCTGAGTAAAAGGGGGATGAAACTCCTCTTCCTCTTTTGTCCAGAGCCTAAAACAGACACCCTCCATCTGGCGCCCGGCACGCCCCTTCCTCTGATCGGCCGAGGCTTTGGAGACCGGAACCGTTACAAGACCCGGCATTCCCCTTTTCACGTCAAAAGATGACAACCGGGAGAGCCCCGCGTCAATTACAACGCGCACCCCGTCAATTGTAAGACTCGTCTCGGCTATGCTGGTCGAAAGAATAACTTTCCTTTTTCCCATTGGAGAGGGACGCAGTGAGGCCTCCTGCTCCTCTTTAGAAGCCTCGCCGTAGAGCTCATGCAGCAAAACATCACTCCCACGGAAGCGGTCAACTAATAGTTCTGCCGTGCGTTTTATCTCCTTTTTCCCAGGCAGAAAGACAAGAATGTCGCCATCTTCCTTTTTTATTGCACTGAGCACAGCCTCGGCAGTCTTAACCTCAAGCCTTTTATCAATTGTATGCTTCAGGTAATGCGTTTCAACGGGGTATGCCCGGCCCATGGATTCAACTACGGGAGGATTTCCAAGCATGGAAGTAAGCTTTTCTATGTCGGGTGTAGCCGACATAATAAGGATTTTTATGTCGGGACGCAGGTTTTTCTGCACGTCCAGCAGGAACGCGAGCCCCGTATCGGCATGAATGCTGCGCTCATGAAATTCATCGAATATTACAAGCCCTGCCTCCGGAAGCTCCGCGTCCGACTGCAGCATGCGCGTAAGAATGCCTTCGGTTACAACTTCAATTTTTGTTTTTGGACCCGTACAGGTCTCAGTCCTTATACGGTATCCTACAGTATCACCGCATTTTTCACCTCTTTGCTCCGACATATATTCAGCCGAGCGCCTTGCGGCCAGGCGGCGCGGCTCAAGCATTATAACTTTCTTTCCGTGAAGCCACTCCTCAGCCATGAGCGCCACAGGCACTATGGTCGTTTTACCTGCTCCCGGCGGAGCTACAAGAATACATATATTATTTTCATGAAGCGCCGCCTTAAGACGAGGAAGAGCTTCTTCTATGGGGTAAACTTTTCTTTCCAGTGTTATAATTCCAACTACAAATAAATTAAGTAATAAATATAATGCTTATTATCTTTAGCTGCGATTGAATTTCATCTGCCTGATTTTTCACTCACTTCACTAAAATAAGAAAGCCGGTTTCAAGCCGGCTTTCTTTGTAATTTAATTTATTTTCAGAAATTCTGTTCAAACCTCAACGCCCGTATCTTTTCTCGCGCCTGCGGTTTCTGTCTTTTGGAAAAAATGAACGCTTTTTTTCTAACCCGGACTTATTTGGCCCTGTGGTTTCCTGAGGCACACTTACAGGACCTGCATTTTTCATAGGGAACGGATGATCCTCAATTACAGGAATAGATTTATTGATAAGTTTGTTCACATCCTTCAGGAACTGTTTTTCCTCAGCATCGCAGAAAGAAAGCGCTGTTCCCGCAGCTCCGGCCCTTCCGGTGCGCCCGATGCGGTGAACGTAAGTCTCGGCAACGTTCGACATCTCATAATTTATTACGTGCGACAGCTCTTCAACATCAATTCCTCTTGCGGCAATATCGGTTGCAACCAGTACTCTGGTCCTCTTCGCCTTGAAATTACTTAAGGCCTTCTGCCGGGCACTCTGCGATTTATTGCCGTGAATGGCCTCGGCGTTTATTCCTGCTTTTACAAGATCCTGAGCAACTTTATTTGCCCCGTGCTTGGTGCGCGTAAAAACGAGCGCAGAGGTTATCTGTGTGTCCTTCAAAAGGTGAAGAAGAAGTGGCTTTTTGTTGGACTTATCCACAAAGTACACCGATTGATCTATCATTTCCACGGTCGAAGAAACAGGTGTAACTGCCACATGCGATGGATTTACCAGGATTGTAGAAGATAGTTTTTGAATGTCGTGCGGCATCGTAGCGGAAAAAAGCATCGTCTGTTTTTTAGATGGAAGCTTTGCAATTACTTTTTTAACATCATTTATAAACCCCATGTCTAGCATGCGGTCAGCCTCGTCGAGTACAAACATTTTAACGTGCTGAAGGCTGATAAAGCCCTGGTTCATCAGGTCAAGAAGCCTTCCCGGGGTTGCTATAAGAATATCGACTCCCTGACGCAGGGCATCTGTCTGTGCTTTCTGCGGAACTCCGCCAAAAATCACCCTGTGGCGCAATGCGGTGTGCCTTCCGTATGCGTTAAAACTCTCGCCAATCTGAATGGCAAGCTCACGCGTCGGAGTAAGTATTAGCGCCTTTATTACTCTTTCTTTTTTCTCCTGCTGTTTTTCAGAATAAAGAATCTGTAAAACAGGTATTGCAAAAGCGGCCGTTTTCCCCGTTCCCGTCTGTGCGCAGCCAAGCAGGTCGCGCCTGCCCAGGATAACAGGAATGGCCTTCTGCTGAATGGGAGTAGGTGCGGTATAACCTTCAGTTTTGAGCGCTTTTAGAATAGGTTCAATTAAATTCAAGTTTTCAAACGACATAAACAAGTTTCCTTTCTCGTGTGTAAAGACAATCTGTAGCGGAACAGTAATATCCCGCGGATTCAGCAATTGATCTTAAATTATTAGATTCACCTGCCGACCTGATCTAAAAATCAAAATCTTCTTATTTCTTGTTTATTCGGATGAAAATTAAACACGCTAGTGTTGAAGGGACTCACCGGAAGCAATCCAAGTTGATAATGCAAGCTTTCTATGTGGAATTATTTTATTTATACAATAAATCCGTACCCAATATACGGATTTAAGGCTTAACTAACAATGAATCAATTTCCGGCATTTCAGGCATGAAATACGATGAAAACAGGATAATTTATATTCCGGAAAGACACAGCTTTTTTATGTAACCTTTTAATCTGTATTGCGTCATAATATTAAAGCGCGTTTATTATTATAGATTCAAAAGGGATTTTTATGAAGATATCATTTTCTTTTTTATATACAGCAGTTTTAAGTACTATTCTTTTCTTTTCACAGGTCCAGGCTCAGCCCACCTCCGGTAAAAACCTCAATCCGCATGTGCCCCGGATTGATATTCCGGATAACCCGGTCGGGACAATTGTCCAGTCTTTCGTTGATGCCATAAATTCACCCGACACTCTCCAGGCAAGAAACTTTGTGCACCGCTACCTCTCAGAAAACCTGAGCAATACAGGTCCATTCATATGGAGTGAGGAGAAGTACGATACTTTAATTATGAATCTTAGAAAACAAAGCGGGGGCATAACTGCCGTTGACCTGAGGCAAAGCAATGTACCGGAATTTCTGGAAGTCATATTCCAGCCTAATGCGGCCCCAAGAATTCTGGCTGTCGATTTTATGAAGGATCCTAAAGATGACAGGCTGCGCTTTATTGAAATCCATGCGATGCGCCCGCCTTCGGGCCCATACCAGTGGACGAAGGAAAAACTGGATGAGGCTGGAATAGCTGAGGCCATAAATGAACGCGTGAAGAAAGAAGTAGCGGATGACCAGTTCTCGGGGACTGTCCTTGTTGCCAAAGGGAACAGAATAATATTTGAAAAAGCATACGGCTACAGCAATCGTGAAAAGCAGGAGCAAAACACCACCAATACAAGATTCCATACGGGATCCATTGGCAAAATGTTCACCGCCGCTGCAATCGGCCAGCTGATTGAAAAAGGGCTGCTTAAGGTGACAGACACCCTTGGGAACATACTTCCCAATTATCCCAACAAAGAAGCAGCCAAAAGCGTTACAGTTCATCAGCTTCTTACTCATACTTCAGGTATTGCAGATCCATTCGAGCTGGGAAGACGAAAAGAAGGTGAAAAATATACCACTCCCGGCAGCAACTTCCCCTTGTTTGCAGATGCGCCATTAACAATGAGGCCGGGATCCGCTCACTCCTATAGTAACGGCAACTACGCCGTTCTTGCCGCAATTGTGGAGCATTTAAGCAAAACGACGTTTGAAGACTATATAATTAAAAATATCTTTATCCCTTCCGGAATGAAAGCCGCCTACTACACTGAGTACACAAAACTCCCCAGGGCAGTCAGCTATTCCTATAATCCTGAAGTGGACCCGGTGGGCTTAAACGCAAGGACACCCGTAAAGAAACTGGAATACCAGCCTGAACTTGAATTTTCAGGCTTCAGCCTGGGATATCTTACAGCTGAAGATGTTTACAGGTTTCTTCTGGCCCTGCGCACAGACAAACTCCTTTCGCCCCAGA
>JBLMYS010000111.1:0-32285 GCA_050258415.1 Acidobacteriota bacterium
AAACTTGCCGCTGTGAGCTACTTGGCGGAGCTGTGAATTGGAAAACTTTAAATAATTACATTTAGAACACTTTTTACAAATTTCTTTATATTTACTCTCTAATTTTACAAACAAGAATTACTTTCCATGGATAAAATTTTAATTACAGGTGCTGCTGGATTTATTGGCTCGCATCTTACCGAGCTCTGTGTCGAACTGGGCTACTCTGTTAAGGTATTTGTTCGTTATAATTCAAAAAACAACTGGGGATGGCTGGAAAATTCAAAAGTAAAAAATGAAATAGAAGTTGTTACTGGTGATATTAGGGATTATGATTCGGTTAATAATGCTATGCAAGATTGCAGAACAGTTCTACACCTGGCAGCTCTTATAGGAATTCCTTACTCATATGTTTCTCCTCTTGCATATATTAAAACAAATATTGAAGGTACCTATAATGTACTTCAGGCTGCTAAAGTCTTGAATTATGAAAATGTCCTTGTTACATCTACAAGTGAAACTTACGGCACAGCCCAATATGTTCCAATAGATGAAAAACATCCCAGTGTTGGGCAGTCTCCATATTCAGCAACAAAAATCTCGGCAGACCAACTGGCAATTAGCTATTATAAATCATTTAATCTTCCTGTTAAAATTGTGCGTCCTTTTAATACTTATGGTCCACGGCAGTCTGCGAGGGCAATTATTCCCACAATTATAACCCAAATCTTAAGTGGCAAAACTCATTTGTCATTAGGTAATTTAACTCCAACGAGAGATTTGACCTTTGTAAAAGATACAGCGAATGGGTTTGTTGAAATATTGAATGCCAATGGCTTGTATGGGGAAGCAACAAATATTGGTATGAAAAGTGAAATATCCGTTGGCGACCTTGTTCTTATGATCGGGAAATTGATGCAGACAGAATTGCATATTGAAACCGATAATCAGAGGGTCCGGCCCGCAAATAGTGAAGTGGAAAGACTCTTCTGCGATAATTCAAAATTAGTTTCTAATACGAATTGGAAACCTGCCTATGATCTGGAAAGTGGTTTATTAGAAACCATTAACTGGCTGAAAGAAAACCTTCATTACTATAAAGCTGGAATTTATAATGTATAGTGAAACAATAAAATTCATCAAATCGTTATATCCAAATCAAAATCCCGTTCCTTTACATGCTCCGGTATTTTTAGGTAAGGAAAAAGAATATTTGAATGAATGTATAGATACAACATTTGTATCTTATGTTGGCAAATTTGTCACAAAATTTGAAGAAATGACGGCTCAGTATACAGGAGCTAAATATGCAGTAGCGGTTGTAAATGGTACAGCAGCTTTGCAGATTGCCCTGCAGGTGGCAGGCGTGGAAAATGATGATGAAGTAATTACACAGCCGCTTACTTTTGTCGCGACAGCAAATGCTATTTCCCATGCAGGCGCAAAGCCTGTATTTGTTGATGTTGATATGGACACAATGGGACTTTCACCGGAAAAGCTCTTGGAGTTCTTAAAACAAAATTGTGTGAGAAAAGAAAACGACTGCATAAATAAAGTAACTGGAAAGAAAATTAAAGCAATCGTTCCAATGCATACTTTTGGCTTCCCCTGCAGAATTGAGGAAATTGTTGAGATTGCAAATCATTATAATATTTCTGTGATAGAAGATGCTGCTGAATCACTGGGCTCCTTCTATAAGGGAAAACATACAGGAACGTTCGGGCTCGCTGGTATCTTAAGCTATAATGGTAACAAAACAGTTACTACAGGCGGCGGGGGAATGATTATTACAGATGACGAGGAACTAGCAAAAAAAGCTAAGCACCTGACTACTACCGGTAAGCTTCCGCACAGATGGGAATATAAGCACGATCTTGTTGCTTATAATTACCGTATGACCAATCTGAATGCAGCAATAGGTGTTGCTCAGATGGAATATTTTGATAAAATATTAATTTCCAAACAGGAAACTGCAAATCTCTATAAAGAGCATTTTTGTAATACTGACATTAAATTCTTTACTGCTCCGGAAGGTACTATTTCAAATTACTGGTTGAATGTAATTCAGCTGAAGGATAAAACAGAAAGAGATGCATTTCTTGAATTCTCCAATTCTAATGGAGTTATGACCAGGCCCATCTGGTGTTTAATGAATTCTCTTGAAATGTACAAAGATTGTCAGAAAGGGAATTTGGAAAATTCTGAATGGCTTGAAGAAAGAGTAGTAAACATTCCAAGCGGTTACAGAATATAAATGGAAAAGTTGGTAATTGTCGGCGGCGGCGGACATGCAAAAGTTTTAATAAGCATTTTGAAAAAAAATGCAGATTATGAGATTCTGGGGTATACAGATCTTATGGATAATGGATCTATCCTGGGCATAAAATACCTTGGTGATGATTCGGTGCTGACAAATATTATTGCAAAGAACAGCGGCTGTTCAGCAGCTCTAGGAATAGGAAATATTTCTGTTGTTAATTACAGGAAAAAGTTGGCTCGAAAACTTGAAGAGCTAAAATTTAATCTGCCCGCTATAGTATCTAAAACTGCCATTTTAAACGAAGAAGTGAAAATTGGAGAAGGTACCGTAATATTTGATGGCGCAGTGGTAAATAGCGGAACGGAAATCGGAAAATACTCAATAATTAACTCTAATAGTACTATTGAACACGACTGTACAATTGGGGAGTTTGTGCATATAGCACCTGGAGTGACCCTAAGCGGTGGGGTAAAAATTGGAAATAACTCAATGATTGGTACAGGCGCAAGTGTCATCCAGTCGATAGTAATTACTGATAATTGCATGATAGGTGCCGGGGCAGCTGTTGTTAATGACTGTACAGTTCCAGGTACATATCTGGGTGTTCCTGCCAGGATCAGAAGATGAAAACAAATAAGACTTATATTATCGCCGAAGCCGGTGTCAATCACAATGGTTCTCTGGAACTGGCAATGAAGCTTGTTGAAGCTGCAAAAGAAGCGGGTGCAGACGCAGTAAAGTTCCAGACTTTTAAGGCTGAAAAACTAGTGAGCAGAAAAGCAGTAAAAGCCGAATATCAAATGAATTCAACTTCTGCTGATGAAAGCCAGTTTAATATGATAAAAAAACTTGAGCTCTCTCAGGATGATCATATTAAGCTTTTTGACTTCTGTAAAAAAACAGGAATAGAATTTTTATCATCCCCTTTTGACGAGGAAAGTGCAGATTTCCTTGATGAAATTGGACTTGAAATATTCAAAATACCTTCCGGTGAGATAACAAATATACCTTTCCTTAAACATATTGCACAAAAGGGCAAAAAAATTATTTTGTCAACCGGAATGTCTCAGCTGGGTGAAATTGAAGAAGCATTATCTGTAATCAATGCTTATAACACTGGCGATGTAGTTCTTCTTCATTGTGTTACAGAGTATCCTGCTCCATATGGAGAAATTAACTTAAGAGCAATGCTGACCTTGAAACAGGCTTTTAATATCAGAGTCGGTTATTCGGATCATTCTCCCGGAATAGAGATTTCACTTGCCGCTATTGCTCTTGGTGCCGAAGTGATTGAAAAACATTTCACTCTCGATAAAAATCTGCCTGGTCCAGACCATAAAGCATCACTTGAACCCGAAGAATTAAAAAATATGATTGCCTCCATAAGAAATATCGAGAAATCTTTGGGAGATGGTATTAAAAGGCCGGCAGAATGTGAGATTAAGAATATTCACATAGCCCGGAAAAGCCTCGTGGCGGTAACAGATATTGCTGAAGGAGAACTCATAAGCTTAAGCAATATATCAGTGAAAAGACCTGGAAGCGGTATTTTGCCAAAATACTTAGAACAGGTAATTGGTAAGAGGGCAAGAACATCAATTGCTGCCGAAGAAGTTATGACATGGGATAAGATATGCTGAAACGAAGAAAGATCTGTGTGGTAACTACTTCCCGTGCGGACTATGGCTTGTTATACTGGTTGATGAAAGAGATCCAAAACGATGAAAAGCTGGAATTGCAGATAATAGTTTCCGGAATGCATCTTTCCCCGGAATTCGGGCTCACTTACAAACTTATTGAAAAAGATGGTTTTTATATAAATAAAAAGATCCACATGCTTTTATCCTCAGATGAAGATAAAGCGGCCATTAAGGCTATTGGCGCTGGATGTTTCGGTTACAGTGATGCATTGGAAGACCTAAATCCAGAAATTCTTGTTCTGTTGGGGGACCGATTCGAGTTACTCTCGGCTGCTGTTTCTGCTTTGCTCTTAAAGATTCCAATTGCCCACATTCATGGTGGTGAAACAAGTCAGGGAGCTGTTGATGAAGCCATTCGCCATTCAATAACAAAAATGTCATTTATGCATTTCCCTGCTACTGAGGAGTATCGTTGGCGTATTTTACAGATGGGAGAAAATCCCGGGAATGTTTTCTGCTTCGGTGCCCCGGGACTCGATCATATCTATAAAACAAACTTGTTGGGCAGAAAGGAACTTTCTGAGTTTTTGAATTTCGATTTATCCGGGAAAGTAGCGTTGGCTACATATCATCCTGTTACACTGGAAAATAACACTGCTGCGGAACAGATAGCAAATATTCTTGCAGTACTGGAGCAGACTGATCTTAAAGTCATTTTTACAAAGTCAAATGCAGATTCCGCGGGACGTTTAATAAACCAAATGATTCAGGAATTTTGTCTGGCCAATCCTTCAAAATATAAGTTTTTTGACAACCTTGGACAGGTTGGATATTTAAGCTGTTTAAAGAATTTAGACCTAGTAATCGGCAATTCAAGCAGCGGACTGACAGAAGCGCCATCTTTCAGAATCCCTGTTATAAACATTGGCGACAGACAAAAAGGAAGAACAAAAGCAGAAAATATTTTGGATTCCGAAAATACTGTCGAAAGTATTGTTAAATCAATACATTACGCGTTTTCCGCTACATTTCTGAATAAATGTAAGAATACCATAAATCCTTATGGAAAGTATGATGATGGTAATATTTCACAGAGGATAAAAGAAACACTGAAAAATATTACAATTACTGGTGAGTCCCTTAAGAAAGTTTTTAATGATTTCCCTTTGTCTGCCAATTAGTAGTAGGGGTAGTATAAATTATGAAGAATTTCTCCAAATTTATAATTAATAAAAATTCAACATGCATTGAAGCTCTTAAAGTACTTGACAGCGAAGATTCAAATCAGACACTTTTTGTTGTTGATGAAGCGGAACAGTTGATCGGCACTTTAACCGACGGGGATATTAGGCGAGGGCTCATAAAGGGAATAACTCTTGACGCTCCTGTTAGTAGGTTTTCCAATACTTCGTTTCGCTATATTAACGGCAAAATTAACGTCAAAGAGATTAGACGCCTGAAAAACGAAGGCGTGAAACTGCTCCCCAGACTTTCCAAGGCAAATAAAGTTATAAAAGTATTTGATCTTACCCGCTTGAATTCTATTCTGCCCCTTCACGCTGTCATTATGGCTGGCGGCAGAGGAGAGAGGCTGCGCCCCTTAACAGATAATGTTCCCAAGCCTATGCTGCCCTTAGGTGATAAGCCGATTATTGAGCATAATATCGATAGACTGATTTCATATGGAATTGAAAAAATTACCATTTCAGTCAGGTATCTTGCAAATCAAATAATGGATTATTTCGGCGATGGTTCAGAAAAAGGCATAAAGATTGATTATGTTCAGGAAACGGAGCCGCTGGGCACGATTGGCTGCTTATCATTGCTGGATGACATTAAATATGAGGATATTCTTGTCTTAAATTCTGACCTTTTTACAAACATCGATTTCGAGGACTTCTACTTAAGCTTTGTTGAATCAAAAGCAGATATGGCCGTAGCCTCTATCCCATATTCAATTGATATCCCATATGCCATTATGGAACTAAACGAAAACAGTATAACGAGCTTCAAAGAAAAACCCAAGAATACATATTATGCAAATGCGGGCATTTATTTACTAAAGAAAGAATGTGTAAATCTTATACCAAAGAATGGGTTCTACAATTCAACAGATCTTATGGATTATATACTGCATAACAGCGGGAAACTCATCCATAGTCCTATTACCGGCTACTGGATTGATATTGGTCAGTTCGATGACTACAACAAAGCATTGGAAATTGTAAAACATTTAAAATGATAATGAAAATATTAATTACCATTTGTGCCCGAGGCGGTTCTAAGGGAATTCCCGGAAAGAATATAAAACAGTTAAATGGAAAACCTTTACTGGCATATACCATTGATGTGGCACGGAAATTTCAAAACAGATTTGAGTCTGTCGACATAGAACTCTCAACTGATTCACAAGAAATTTTGAAAGTTGCCTCAGACTTTGCCCTGAAAACTGAATACTGCCGTCCTGAATATTTAGCCGGGGATACCACTGGTAAAATCGATGCCATAAAAGATATAGTTCTATGGAAAGAAAATAAAAACAACGTCAAATACGATTTTGTCCTTGACCTTGATGTTACTTCTCCGTTAAGAAATCTGGAAGATCTTGTTGCGGCATTTGATATTTTAAGGGCTAGCAGTGACGCTATTAATTTGTTTTCTGTCAGCCCGGCCAGCCGAAGCCCGTATTTCAATATGGTCGAACAAAAGGCAAGCGGCTTTTACAATCTTGTAAAACAGGCAGATAATACAATTCTGACAAGGCAGTCCGCACCTAAAGTATACGACCTGAATGCTTCTTTTTATTTCTACAGGAGGAGTTTCTTTGAACAAAATTATAAAGGAGCAATAACAGATAGATCTTTAGTATATGTTGTCCCTCATTCTTGTTTCGACCTGGACCATCCTGTCGATTTTGAAATAATGTCTTTTTTAATTGAGAATAACAGGCTCGATTTCGAATTATGAAGGTATTAATTGTAGGGCTTGGCTCGATTGGCAAAAAACATCTTAAGGCCATAAGAACGATTGATCCTCAATGTGAAATTTTCGCTTTACGTTCCGGCAGGGGATGTTCTATGGTTGAAGATGTAAAGAATATTTACAGCTTAGATGAAATAAAGTCGGACCCTGTTAGTTTCGCAATAATTTCAAACCCTACTTCTGAGCACAAAAATACTCTGCAAAGCCTGTTGAGTCTGGAATGCCCGTTATTTATCGAGAAGCCTCTCCATTCGTCTTTAGACATTGATAATTTTATCGATATAGTAGAAAAAAAGAAAATAACGACATATGTGGCATGCAATTTAAGATTCTTAGATTCTTTGACTTATGTTAAAAAAACTTTTGAATCAGAAAATAAAAGACTTAACGAAGTCAATGTTTATTGCGGCTCCTACCTGCCCGACTGGCGTCCGGGAACAGCTTTTAAGGAGACATACAGTGCCCGACCAGAGCTGGGCGGCGGTGTGCATATCGATCTTATACATGAAATTGACTATCTGTATTGGCTGTTTGGAATGCCCCTGAATGTAAGAAGAACCTTTAAGAAACAGTCATCTCTGCAGATTCAAGCTTATGACTATGCAAACTACCTATTGGAATATGAGGGATTCTGCGCAAACACCGTATTAAATTATTTCAGAAGAGATACTAAAAGAACCCTGGAACTGGTGTTTGAGGGCGAAACCTGGCATATCGATTTGTTAAAAAACCAAATTTCTGTTAACGAAAACATTATTTATAAATCAGAACAGAAAATCGCCGATACATATTTGACCCAGATGGAATATTTTTTAAATAACTTCAAAAAGGAAAATTTCACCTTTAATACTGTTTCTGATGCATTTAACGTGTTAAAAATTTGTTTGGAAAAATGATATTAAAAGAAAAAATAATAATTGTTACCGGGGGCTCCGGTTTAATAGGAAGAGAGCTGGTTGCAGACATCGAGCGTAATGGCGGAAAGGCTATCAATGCTGATATTGGAGCACCAACTGATCTGGAAAAGGGATTTCTGCATATGGATATTACTGATGACTCTTCTATTGAGGAAGGAATCGGCAGAATTGTATCCCGATACGGAAGAATTGACGGTTTGGTGAATAATGCCTATCCTCGTACTAAGGATTGGGGAAGAAAGTTCGAAGATATTGAACCGGCCTCATGGCGAATGAATGTCGATATGCAGATGAACAGCTATTTTGTCATAAGTCAGAATGTACTGAGGCAGATGTCTCACCAGGGGAGCGGCTCTATCGTAAATATAGCTTCAATATATGGCGTGGTGGGAAATGATTTTACCCTTTACGAGGATTATGGTGGTACATCTCCCGCAGCATATTCGGCCATTAAGGGTGGAATTATCAATTTTACACGTTACCTGGCTTCTTATTATGGGAAAAAAGGCATACGTGTTAACTGCGTTTCACCCGGCGGAATGTTCGATAATCAGCATCCCTCGTTTTTGGCAAAATATAATGCAAAAGTTCCCATGGGAAGAATGGGAAATCCGGATGATATTGCTCCGTCAGTTTCTTTCCTTCTTTCAGAAGGAGCAAAATATATTACAGGCCAGAACCTGGTGGTTGACGGCGGGTGGACCTGCATTTAATAACTAACAAATTAAACATGAAAACAGTAAGAATTATTCCAAGACTTGATATAAAAGGACCAAATTTAGTAAAAGGAATTCACCTTGAAGGACTTAGAGTTCTCGGCAATCCGGAGACCTTTGCCAGGTACTATTATGAGAACGGGGCAGATGAATTATTTTATCAGGATGTTGTTGCCAGCCTTTATGAAAGAAACAGTCTGAACGACCTTATCACAAAAACAGCAAAGGAAATATTTATTCCACTTACAGTCGGTGGCGGAATAAGAACTATCGAGGATATACGGTCAGTATTGCGTGCCGGTGCCGATAAGGTATGCATAAACACTGCTGCAATTAAGGAGCCTGAGTTTATAAAAAAAGCTTCAAGAGTATTCGGCTCCTCTACAATTGTAATTGCCATTGAGGCAATCAAACAAACCGAAGGAACTTATCTGGCTTATACTGATAATGGTAGAGAGTATACAGGTGTTGAAGTAGTTGGCTGGGCAAAGAAAGTTGAAGAGCTGGGGGCCGGAGAGATAGTGATAACCTCAGTCGACAGGGAGGGCACTGGAATGGGCTTCGATGTTGATCTGATTAAAATGGTTGCAGAAGCCGTTTCAATTCCCATAATTGCTCACGGCGGCGCAAGCAGCGAGGAGGATATCTGCTGTATGGTTGAAAATTCCAATTCTGATGCCGTAGCGGTTGCTTCAATATTGCACTATGGTCTGATTGATACACAAAATAAGACTGACAATGCCGGCGAGAAAGAAGAAGGGAATTTTGAATTTCTTAAAAGCGGCAAGTCATTCTCCACAATTACTCCGAGTTCCATCTCAAATATTAAACAGTCCTTGAATAATAAAAACATAAGTGTCAGGTTGTAAATGAAAGAAAATAATACAAAGGATGTAATTGTCATTGATTACAAGTTAGGCAACCTGTTTAGCGTGAAGCATGCTTGTCTTCATGTAGGACTTAATCCAATAGTAACCTCTGATAAGGAAATCATAAGGAATGCCAAAGCCGCAATTCTTCCCGGAGTTGGTGCTTTTTCAGACGCAATGCATAACCTGGAAAAACTGGATCTGGTCGCTCCAATAAAAGAACTCGTGGATAAAAACATTCCTTTAATGGGAATATGCCTGGGCTTGCAGCTCTTGTTTGAAGAAAGTGAAGAATTCGGGAAATCTAAAGGCTTGGGACTTATTAAAGGATTAGTTAAGAAATTCCCAACTTTTATTAATTCAAAGAAAGTTAGGGTCCCAAATATTGGGTGGAATACTATTTACCATCCTGATAGCGAAAATTGGAATAATTCGCCGCTGACTGGAATAAAGCAGAATTCATATATGTATTTTGTCCATTCTTTCTATGTAGATCCGGAAAATAAAGCTGACATTCTGTCATTGACAAAATACGAGGAAATTGAATATTGCTCCTCGATTAACAGAGGCAATATCTTCGCTACTCAATATCATCCGGAGAAGAGTTCGGCTTTAGGTTTGGAAATTTATAAAAACTGGGCGAAATTTATTAACTAACAACTATCATGGGGAAAATGGAAAAACAAGTTTACTATGGCTTGCCGGAAGAGGTGCATTTTTGCAAAAAATGCGTGATGTCAAATCAACGACCTGTATCGGAAGTGGAATTTAAACACACAATAAAAACAAAGAAAAGAACTTTGGCCATCGACGATGATGGAATTTGCGATGCCTGTAAGCAGGCCGAAATTAAAAAAAATATTGACTGGGCTAAGCGCGAAGAAGAATTGCTTAGACTTCTTGATAAATACAGGAAAAACGATGGCAGCTATGATTGCCTTGTCCCGGGAAGCGGCGGCAAAGATAGTGCGTACCAGTCCCATATCCTTAAAACAAAATATGGCATGCATCCGCTGACTGTAACATGGCCTCCAATACTTTACACATCGTATGGACATGAAAACTGGAAAAACTGGATTGATATAGGGGGCTTTGACAATATTTCATTCCGCAGAAATGGGGCGGTTATGAAGTTACTGACTAAGCTGTCTATTGAAAATTTGTTTCACCCTTTTCAGACTTTCATTTTAGGTCAGAAGAATCTAGGCCCAAAATTAGCGGCAAAATTCGGCATACCTTTAGTATTCTATGGAGAAAATGAGGCTGAATATGGAAACCCGATTGCTGATAATACTACTTCTCTAAGGGACAAATCCTATTTCAGCTTTAACAAACTGGATGAAATATTCTTGGGCGGAGTTTCAATTAAAGAATTAAGGGAAAAATATAAAATTCCCTTAAATGACTTAATGGCCTTTTTGCCTCCGACAGAAGAGGAATTGAGAAATACTAATATCAATGTTCATTATCTGGGGTACTATCTTAAATGGACACCTCAGGAAGTATATTATTATGCCGTTGAGAATACGGGTTTTAAAGCAAGGCCTTTCAGGACACAGGGAACATACAGCAAATATAACAGCATCGATGATAAAATAGACGATTTACATTATTACACAACTTTTATAAAGTTCGGAATTGGGCGCGCAACCTATGATGCTTCTCAGGAGATTAGAAACAATCACCTCACCAGAGAAGAGGGACAGGCACTTGTTAAAAGATTCGATGGTGAATTTCCCGATCGTTATTTTAATGAAATTATGGACTACATTGGAATGGATCCGGAATATTTCCATAAACTGGCCGATAAGTTCAGATCACCTCATTTATGGACAAAAGTAGATGGGGAGTGGAAGTTAAGACATACCGTCAATGCAGATGGTGCCGACGATTAACCAATAATATAAATCCATAACAAATCAGGGGATAAAGTGAAATACTGTACTAAATGTGTGATGCCCGATACCCGACCCGGGATTACAATTAACAAGGATGGGATCTGTTCTGCTTGTGTGGCTTTTGAAAACAGAAAAAAAGTCGATTATAAGAAGAGATTAGATGAATTAAAAGCTTTATGTGATAAATACCGCGGAATGAATGGACCTAACGGCTACGACTGTATGATTGCAGTAAGCGGAGGAAAGGATAGTCATTTCCAGACATATTTTATGAAAGAAGTCATGGGCATGAATCCGTTGCTGGTAACCGTTGAGGATAATTTCCCTATGACTGATGCTGGTATCCATAACCTTAAAAATATTTCTTCGGAATTCGGCTGCGATATTATCAGCATGAAACCAAATATTAAAGCCCAAAAGGCGATAATGAAAAAAACTTTTGAGGATTTCGGCAAACCGACATATTTCGTTGACAGATATATCTATACATATCCGCTGCATATGGCGGTCAAATTCAATACCCCATTACTCATTTATGGGGAAAACGTAAGCTATGAATACGGCGGAACTAATGCGGTTGAAACTTATTCTGCTAAAGATCAGATTACAAATGGTGTGGCTGCAGGAATTCCTACCGAAGAACTCCTTGTTGATGGGATAACGTTAAAGGATCTGAACTTTTTTGAACCTCCATGCGCTGAAGAGTTGGAGAAACTGGACCCGATCTATCTGAGCTATTTTGTTGAATGGAATAGTTATGGAAATTATCTGTTTGCCAAAACAAGGGGATTCCATGACCTGTCGCATGAATGGCAGCGTACTCACCATATTGAACAGTTTGATCAGGTTGATACAAGAGCATATCTGGTTCATAGCTGGATGAAATATCCAAAGTTTGGACATGCTTCGGCTACAGACTATGCCGCCCGCTTTGTGCGTTATGGCTTGCTTACGCGTGATGAGGCTGTTGAACTGGTAAAGAAACATGATCATAATCTCGATGTTAAATGTATCCGGGAATTTTGTGAGTTTTTAGGAATGACTGAAACTGAATTCTGGAAAATTGTTGATAGACACTATAATAAAAATTTATTTGAAAAAGATGTTAAGGGCCAGTGGGTTTTAAAAAATGCAATTTATAACCAGTAATGACGTTTTGATTAGAATACGACAGATTTTTTCTCAATATAAAATTCCCATACTTTATTCTGGGGGATCGTTTGCAAAGGCATTTGCGCAAATGATTGTTGGTTTTGTTATAGCCAAGTTCATTGCCCCCAATGATCTTGGCTTATGGGCAACAATTAATCTTGCCCTTACTTATTCAGTGTTTCTACAGGCTGGTTTAATAAACGGGCTTAACCTCGAACTTCCTTTTGCGTACGGAAAAGGTGATGACGAAGAAGCAAAAAACATGGCCGGCACGGTGCAGACTTTTACTTTCTTTTCTTCAGTTTTGGTTTTAATAGCGGGAATAGTCGTATTTTCCCTTGCCAATACTCAGGGTGAAAAAATTCGATTCGGAATACTGGCGGTTACGATTATCATTTCGTTTAGCTATTATCAGAATTATCTGTTGTCCACATTCCGCTCAAAAAATTCGTTTTCCAAGCTTTCAATTATCCAGTTTGCCGATGCTTTTGTTAACATATTGACTCTGTTTTTTGTTGCTTATTACTCTTTCTATGGAATGCTGATTAAAGCAGTTATTGTAGCAGCAAACTATGTATTTCTTCTGCATCTTACCAGGCCTATCAAAGTAAAATTAATTTGGAAAAATTCAGCAATAATCAGACTGTTAAAAATTGGCCTTCCAATCTGGGGATTAGTTTATCTGGATTCCTTTTCTTCAACAGTGGACAAGTTATGGCTGCTGAAATATACAGACTTTACGAATGTAGGATTATATTCTTTCGGCTTATATACTCTGACCACATTTTCCTTACTGTCTCAATCAATTGCAAGCTATATATATCCAAGGATGACTTATAATTATGGGAAGAATAATGATAAAAGGATCCTTTGGAATTATGTGAAAAGTATTACCAAAGTGCTTTTTATTGGACAAATGGGACTTGCAGTTTTGGGATATTTCGTAATTCCGCATTTGGTGGCCGCTTATTTCCCAAATTATATATTAAGTATTTCCGCTATGCAGATTCTTCTTTTTGCCGGTGTGTTTAAAGGAAGTGTAATTGGAGTTAATGCCTTATGGAGTATTAAAGACTGGAAATATATGATTACTTATCAGGTGATTTATTCGGTATTGTTGATTGGACTTCCATTTATTGGCATACACTTGATGGCGAATAAAATTATCGGCGTTGCTTTTGGGGTTTTATCAGCTAATTTTTTGAATTTGATTTCCGGTTTATATTTGACCTACAAGGCAACTTCTGAAGTAAAATCGAATATTGCTTGCGAAAACCTCTTGCAGAGTCAAGCTTCAAAATAAAATCGTTCTATTGTAAAGGATGTTAAATGAAAATAAAATCTTTTTTAATAAAACTCCTGTCAAAAACATATTCATTGCTGGAAACAGCAAACCAAATAAATACTTATAGAGAGTATAAAGAGAAGTATGATATACATAAGACCTTTATGTTTAATGGGAAAGGAATATTAATGTATGGAGAAGGAGTCATTGAAATAGGTGAAAATTCATATATCGGAAGATATTCATTAATACAATCATCTCAGAACTACAAGGTAGTAATTGGGAAAAATTGCAAAATAGGTCCTAATTTTAGTATTTGGACCCAATCGTCTTATGTGGATCATGACTATAATTTTAATGAAACAATTTTGCCAAAAATAGGGAATATCATCATAAAAGATGCTGTCTGGATTGGGGCAAATGTTATCATTTCACCGGGAGTAACGATTGGCGAAAATAGTATAATAGGAGCTAATAGTGTAGTGACAAAAGATGTGCCTCCATTTGCAATCGTCGCTGGTGCTCCAGCAAATTTAATACGTTATAAAAAGATATCAAACAGTTAATCAAATCAATTTCTCTATTGTGGAATATAATGTTGGATTTTAGTTTAAGATAATATGAATATTGGTAATGAAAATATGAAAATAGTTAGAGCGATTCTTGACCTGGAGAAGAACTACGGTTTATTGGAATGGAAAATTGATGGCGTTTTTGCCTGGCAGGCTGCTAGGGTTAGTATTTACCTCAAGATCCAGGAGCTGATGGGGCTACAACCGAATTTTGCCAGGAGTCCTAAATTACTAAACAGAATTGGAGTATTATTCCACAGAGGCATTCTGAATTCAATTTTGCTTAACCCTTTCCTCGATATTTCAAAACATGAAGTTCTGGTATTCGAAAGCGGACGGAAGTACCTCGTCAATGGGAAATATTATGATATTTATACCAAATATCTCTGCGATGAATTGAAGAGCAAGAACATAAAATTCAGGAGATATGAAAGTAATTATCTCTATGATAACTTGGGTGATGAAAGAAAAGGAGCCAGGCACAACGACTTTATTGCTATCGTTTCAAAAATTCTTTCGAAATTTGTAAAAGTTTCAATCGGCAGTAGCGATATTGAAGAAATCAAAAAAATTGAAAGCGAAATTAAGCTGAAGTTAAATGTATCATTTGACTTATTGAACCTGCTGCATTCGGAAATCAGAAAATTTAAGTCTGAATATCCTCTCTATAAAACTCTGTTCAGATTTAAGAAAGCCAAACAGGTTTATATTGTAAATTCCGGCAATAAAGCTCCGCTCATTAAAGCTGCCAAAGAGAATAAAATGACCGTGACGGAGCTGCAGCATGGAATTATGGTAAAAGAGGATTTGATTGACCATTTCCCTGATACTCCCGAGGACAGTCTGGAGTATTTCCCGGATAAAATGGAAATCTGGAAAGAATTAAATGCAAATACAAGCAAGCTTCCACTTTCAGAATCAAATATTATCCTGTCTGAAAATAGACATTTGAAGTATATTAAAGGCAGATACAATGATATCCCCAGGAACAGCAAAAAGATTCTGATTGTATCGCAGCCAGTTCTCTCGAAACAGCTGTTGCAGTTTGTTCTGAAAAATATTCAGGAAATGAAAGACTATCAGTTTGTTTTCAAGCTGCATCCGACGGAAGAATCGTATTTCTTCGAAACCGAAGATAAGGACGGGTTGCTAAAGTACAGCAATTTACATATAGTCGATAACAGCTCTTCTATATATAAACTGCTTGCTGAATCAAAGTATGTAATAGGAATATTTTCTACTTCACTCTTTGAAGCCCCGTATTTTGGCTGCAAGGTTTTCTTGTTAAATTTACCCGGAGTTGAAATGGCTTCCTCTTTAATTGAAAGTGGAAATGCTAAAATGCTTGATATTGATTCGAAATTATCCGTGGCTGTTTCTTAATAAAGATTACATGGTGAAACAGGAAAATTTTCCTCTTTTCTGCAGATTTGAATAAATTTGTAAGTATAGTGAGGAAAAAATTTTACTGCTATTATTTCAGATTTAATTGCTATTTTGCCATCTCTCTATTTGGAGTCTCAGAAATATTTGGCTGAAGACTGGTTGATTACCGGTTTATGTGTGGTAAATATGGGCTTTTAGCGTAGCCCTGCTTCAGGCATATTTAATTGGAAGTCTCAAAATCCATGTATGTATACCTCACAATTACATAGAAAATTTACAGTTTCTTAAGATTTCTCAAGTATAACTATGATTTTATTGCTTTATTTTGTCCTGTTACTGATTATTAACTGGAAGTATAAATCTGTAACAAGAATGTTCATTATTCTACAGATTATTTCATTATTCGGAGTGTTTATTGTTGGTTCGGAGATCAATGTCGATTCTATACCAAAACTCCTTAATTTGATAGTAACAGCGTCTATTTTAACATTGGTTATAACACCATGGAACAAGGTAAATAATATACGTGAAATTTATGATGACAATGAGCAAAAAGTAAGAAAACTGACCAAGTTTCTGATAATTATTTCGATATTTACATTTTTTGTTTTGCTTGCAACAACAGTTCTTGTATTTAGCTTTGTTGACGACATTAATAAATTTAAGTATACGGAAGGTATATCAACTGACTTTTATTATCGGCTTCCATTTAACGTGAGAGCTTTTATTATATCCACGTATTTATATAACTTTAGCTATTTTCTTATACCGCTTCATTTTTACTACCTGGGGAAACACAAATATCGTCTGTCAACCGTTTGTTTTATCTTATCGTTGAATATAGTTCTGTATGGGTTGACTTTCTTTTCTCGTGCAGTTTTCGTGCAGTATTTGCTGCTTTATGCATCCTGTATATTTCTTTTTTACAATACCTTAGGGCGGAAGTTCAAGAAATATATAAAGTTATCGCTAATTGTTCTCACTATAGTTAGTTCATTATATTTTGTAAGTATTACGGGACAAAGGTTTGAGAACGACAAATTCTATGCCGAAAAAATACCTGCGAAATCTTTAGTTCAGAATCCGACCTTGTACAGCTATTTTGATTATTTGTCTCAGTGGTATAATAATAACATGTATGTGTTGGATACTTACGACTTTTCAACTTTCAGCGGTCAGCTGTCATTGCAGCCAATTCAAAGTCTTTTAGGGCAGTATGGAATAATCAAATATGATTATTTTAGTTATGTAAAACTGAGGCAGCAGCTGCTGCCTTTAAATTGGTATACGTTTAACGGATTAGTTGCTGATTCCATTTATGATTTCGGATATATATTTGCTTTCATACTCGTATTTGTGTATAGGTACGCAATTAATAAAATCACTCCAAAGGAAAATAAAATATCTTTGCTGAATACATTCTATTTGGTGCTACTGATTCAGCTCCCGCTGCTTTCTATCTTTTATTCATTCGTCAGTGGTATAGTGATCCCTTTGTTGTTAATTATCCCGATAAGCATGTATCTTAAAAAAAATAATAAAAGTGTGCCAGATATGGCTTTGAGCACTGAGCGATAGAATATGAATATCATTTTTGTGGGCGGGTACTTCCCTGGGAAATTTAATGACCTTCTTTTATCGAAATCCAAATTGCTTCTGCAGAATGCTGCAAATACATTTCAGTGGGCTTTTATAAAGGGAATGGAAAAAATAATGGGGCATTCGATGAAATTGATCACGGCCCCGTTTATTGGCTGGTATCCAAGATATTATAAAGATATAAGACTAAAAACTGCCGACTTCCCGAATAATGAGATTGAAAATGCCGGCATTATGGTTGGTTTTATTAATCTTCCGGTAATTAAAAATGTACATAAGTATTTGCAGCTGAAGAAGCAGATTTCTAAAGCGGTTTTTAAGGAAAACAAAACTGTAATTGTTGTATATTCTTTAGCCACAGCATACTTAAGGGCAGCCGTGGAAATAAAGCGGATTCATTCAAATGTCAAAATATGCGTCATAATAACAGATTTGCATGAGTTTCCGGGGGATTGCAGTTTCTTTCAAAAGGCATACATCAATTACATAGAAAAACCAATATTCTATAAGTTATTATCTCAGATTGATTGCTTTGTAGTTGTGACCGAAAAGATTATCGAATATCTCGGTGTTGAGAATAAACCCTGGGTTAGAGTTGAAGGCCTTTATGATCCGTCAGAACCGGCGCAGCTCCCTCAGGTAGATAATAAAAATCTTAAGGTGATTTTATATGCCGGAACACTGCATACCCGTTATGGAATTGGTGAATTACTGGATGCTTTTAAGATGATTAAAGCGGATGATTACAGACTCTGGATATGCGGGGACGGTGGCGGAATAGAATTGGTTAAAAATGCCGCGTTAACTGATGAAAGGATTAAATATCTGGGGATTGTTCCAAAACAGAAGGTTTCTGAACTACAGAGACAGGCAACAATTCTTATTAATCCAAGAAATACGAACGGTGAATACAATAAATATTCTTTCCCCTCCAAGACTATAGAATATCTTTCTTCCGGAACCCCGGCTTTGATGTATAAACTTGATGGCATTCCTGAAGAATATTATGAATACTGCTATACTATCAGCGGTAGCAGTATTGAGGATATGTCAAAGGCAATGTATGAAGTCTGTCAGCTGGATGACAAGACATTAAAAAGCAAAGGTACTTTGGCAAGAGAGTTCATTTTGAATAATAAAAGTTCTGAAATTCAGTGTAAAAAAATCCTGGCAATGTTAAAGAAGCTTTAAAATGAAACTAGTAACTGTAAATGCTACAATAGACCCAATAAAGGGGGGCGGTACTGCCGAAAGAACTGTTCAGCTAGCCAGAGCTTGGGTGAAAGAGGGAATAGATTGCTCAATATTGTCAACGAATATCGGACTGCAGGATGCTTATCTTTCATCATTTAAAAGTGAGAATCTGAAAGTTTATGTTCTGCCAATCTTGAATAAAAAATTCTATTTGCCAATTCCCAAACTCGGCATTGTCAGAAAACTGATCACTGAAAGTGATATCGTACACATAATGGGGCATTGGACATTCATAAATGCGATCGCTTATTATTATGCGAAGAAATTAAGGAAACCATATGCGGTTTGTCCTGCAGGAGCATTACCGGTCTATGACTTCGGCAGATCTAAAATGCTGAAAAAGATCTTCAATAAGCTAGTCGGTAAAGCAATCATCAGAAATGCGAATTTTCATATCGCAGTAGGTGACAATGAATATTCACATTATGCTGAATATGGAATTCCCGCCGGTAAAATAAAAATCATTAGAAATGGTGTAACGCCGGGGGATTATGAGACGGCCGATGGCAGTGCATTTCGGAATTTTTTAGGCATTGGCGACTCACCATATATTCTTTTTATGGGAAGGATAAATTCGATAAAAGGCCCCGATATACTGTTGGATGCCTTTATCCGTATAAAAAGCAATTTCCCGGAGATGCATCTGGTTCTCGCCGGCCCTGATGGGGGAATGACACGGGAACTGAAGGAAATAACTGCCCGTGAATCTCTCGAAAGCAGAGTCCATTTCACAGGATATCTGGAGGGGCAAATGAAAATATCTGCTTATAAAGCCGCGAGCCTGCTCACCGTACCTTCAAGACAGGAAGCAATGTCAATAGTTGCACTGGAGGCGGGTATCTGTGGTGTTCCTGTTTTAATAACTGATCAATGCGGCTTTGCAGACTTAACACAAATTGGCGGGGGAAAAATTGTACCGGTAACAGAGGAAGATCTGGCAGCCGGACTTTGCAGTTTGCTAAATAACAGGGACTTATTGGCAGAAATGGGGAAGCGTTTCAGAGCATATATTTTTGAAAATTACACATGGAAAGCTTCGGCAAAATCATATATTAAACTATTTAAGGAAGGATTAGATAATGCTTAACAACAAAGTTCTTCTTATCACCGGTGGAACTGGTTCCTTCGGTAATGCTGTATTAAAAAGATTTCTTGACACCGATATAAAGGAAATCCGCATATTCAGCCGTGATGAGAAAAAACAGGATGATATGCGCAACGATTATAAAAACGATAAAATCAAATATTTCCTGGGAAATGTCAGGGATTACGATAGTATTGAAGCCTGCCTGGAAGGTGTGGATTATATATTTCATGCCGCTGCTTTGAAGCAGGTCCCTTCATGCGAATTTTTCCCTTGGGAAGCAGCTAAAACAAACGTGTTCGGCACTGAGAATGTACTTAATGCAGCAATAAGACAAGGCGTCAAGAAAGTTATCTGCCTTAGTACTGATAAGGCTGTTTATCCAATAAATGCAATGGGTATAAGCAAAGCTATGATGGAAAAAGTGATGGTTGCAAAATCAAGGACAACATCCTCAACCACACTAATGGGAACCCGTTATGGTAATGTAATTGCATCTCGCGGTTCAGTTATTCCACTGTTTATTTCCCAGATAAAAAACGGGCAGCCTCTTACCATCACTGATCCTAATATGACAAGATTCATGATGTCCTTAGACTCGGCGGTTGACCTGGTCCTCTTTGCTTATGAGCATGGAAAGGCAGGTGAGATATTCGTTCAAAAAGCTCCCGCTGCTACAATAGGCGATCTGGCAATTGCTGTAAGAGATTTATTTGATGCTGAAAATGAAATCAAGGTAATCGGTACACGCCATGGAGAGAAGCTTTACGAAACACTGCTTACACGCGAGGAGTTTATAAAGGCAGAAGATATGGGCGACTATTTCCGTATCGTGCCGGATGATAGGGACCTGAACTACAGCAAGTATTTCTCCGAGGGCTCACAGGAAATGAACCTGGTGGAAGATTATAACTCCCATAATACAAAACGTTTAAATGTTAAGGAAATTAAAGAACTGCTGCTTACAATTCCTTATGTTCAGAAGGAACTTGGTATGGAAATAGCCCAGTACGCGAAGGACTAATAAAACATATGGAAAAAAATATTCTAATAACAGGAGCTAAAGGGTTTGTCGGCAGGAATCTGACTGTACGCTTGAAGGAACTTGAAAAATATGAGCTTTTTCTTATTGACCAGGAAGATTCCGAGGATGACCTGAACGGTTACCTTGAAAAAGCTGACGTAATATTCCACCTTGCGGGGGTTAACAGACCTTCAGACAACATCGAATTCGCGAAGGTGAACACTGGCCTTACGGAAAAAATAATATCATTTCTTAATATATCCGGCAGACACCCAAAAGTAATTTTCAGCTCTTCCATTCAGGCGGAATTGGACAACCCTTATGGTCTGAGCAAAAGGGATGCGGAAGATGCTCTTATTGTTTTCTCCCATGAAACGGGCACTCCAGTAAGAATATACCGCCTTTCTAACATTTTCGGTAAATGGTGCCGCCCAAATTACAACTCTGTTGTTGCAACTTTCTGCCATAATATTGCAAACAGCCTGCCTATCCAGGTTAATAATCCTGAAAGTGAAGTAAGTCTTATTTATATTGACGATATTTTAAAGGATTTTATCAGCAGGATTGAAGAAGAGACCAGCACTTTTTCCGGGTTTGATTATATCAACCCCGTCTTTACCGTAACATTAAAAACACTTTCGCAAAAGTTGTACTCATTCAGAGCTATGAGGGATACTCTTGTGCTTCCCGATTATTCAGACCTGTTTACAAAGTATCTATACACAACTTATCTTTCATATCTCCCCGAAAATGAATTCAGCTACAAGCTGACTTCTCATCATGATGACAGGGGAAATCTGACTGAACTTCTCAAATCTCCGCAATTGGGACAGATATTTGTATCTACCACAAAGCCTGGAATAACAAGAGGCAATCATTATCATCATACAAAAGTTGAAAAGTTTTGTGTGATAAAAGGAAAGGGAAGAATAAGCTTTAGAAAAATAGACTGTGAAAAAATCGTTTCTTATGAAGTTTTAGGTGAACAGATTGAAATTGTTGATATCCCCCCGGGCTATACGCACAAAATTGAAAATACCGGTGACGAGGAAATGATAGTTCTTTTCTGGTCAAATGAAATGTTCTCCAAAGATAATCCCGATACTTACTTCCTAAAGGTTTAACACAAAAATGAAAAAATTAAAAGTAATGACAGTCGTTGGTACAAGGCCGGAAATAATCAGGCTCTCAAGGGTTATTGTAAAACTGGACAAATCTGAAGCAGTTGAACATATCCTGGTACATACAGGACAGAATTATGATTATGAACTGAATGAGGTTTTCTTTGAGGATCTGGAGTTGCGTAAACCCGACTATTTCCTGAACTCTGCTGGCGGAAATGCAACAACTACAGCCGGAAATATTTTAGTTAGCATTGATCCGGTGCTTGAAGAGGTTAAGCCTGATGCTTTTCTGGTACTTGGTGATACTAATAGCTGTCTTTGTGCGATTGCTGCAAAAAAACGTCACATTCCCATTTTCCATATGGAAGCAGGAAACCGCTGCTTCGACCAGCGTGTGCCTGAGGAAACCAACCGCAAAATTGTTGATCACATCAGTGATATTAACCTGACCTATAGTTCTATTGCCCGCGAATATCTCTTAAGGGAAGGGCTTCCCGCAGACCGCATTATTAAAACCGGGAGTCCAATTCTTGAAGTGCTTACGGCAAATATGCAGAAAATCAAGAATTCGAAAATTCTTGATGAACTGGAACTAACAAAAAATAATTATTTCGTTGTTTCGGCACACCGGGAAGAAAATATTTCATCAGAGAAAAACTTTTTTAATTTGGTTGAAATATTAAATGGAATTGCAGAAAATTATCAACTTCCCGTAATTGTAACCACTCATCCGCGTACGCGTAAGATGATCGAGAAACATGGCGTTAAGTTTAATGAAAAAGTAAGATTGATGAAGCCTTTTGGGCTGAGCGATTATGTAAAACTGCAGATGGATTCTAAAGCGGTTCTCTCAGACAGCGGAACTATAAGTGAGGAATCATCCATTTTAAACTTCCGTGCTCTGAATATCCGTGATGCACATGAACGCCCCGAAGCTATGGAAGAGGCTTCGGTAATGATGGTGGGATTAAATCCGGAACGCGTAATGCAGGGGCTTGAGCAATTGCAGTACCAAAATCCAGAGCCGCGCAACATACTTCCGGTTGCCGATTATTCCATGCCCAACGTTTCTGATAAAGTAGTAAGAATAATCATATCTTATACTGACTATGTAAAACATGTGGTCTGGAAGGAATAATTTCTGCCGCGACAAAATACGGTTGATCCGGCGTGAGATTCTGATATGAAAAAGCAGAAAATGAAATATTATGAGAGCAAATGAGAATATTAATAGTTACTCAGTACTTCTGGCCTGAAGAATTTCGTGTAAATGATCTAGCTGTTGACCTGGTTAATAGGGGTCATGAGGTCACTGTTCTGACCGGAAACCCCAACTACCCGAAGGGAAAGTTTTACGAGGGCTACGGATTTAAGTTTTCTATAGAGGACTATAAAGGAGTTAAAATATATAGAGTTCCAATAATCCCCCGCGGAAATGCTTCTGGGATCCGCCTGGCACTCAATTATTTTTCTTTTGTCGTAAGCGGCTCATTATTCAGTTTGTTTCTGAAACAAAATTATGACGTTTCATTCGTTTTCGCAATTTCCCCTATAACAGCTGCATATCCGGCGCTTGTCCATAAACGTTTTTATAAGAGTAGAATGAATCTCTGGGTGCAGGACCTGTGGCCGGAAAGCGTCACCTCGGCCGGAAAGCTGAAGTCCGTTTCAGCACTAAACCTGTTGACAAAAATGGTCAGGCAGATTTATAAGTCATCCGATAAGGTGTTAATTCAATCCGAAGCTTTTGCGGAATCTGTATTGGATAAAGGGGTATCTAAAGAACAACTTAGATATGTGCCTAACTGGGCTGAGGATTTGTATTGCAACTCTACTGAAGTCTCAAAGTTCAAATATCAGAACATAATGCCGGGTGGGTTCAAAGTGATGTTTGCGGGAAATATAGGTGAGGCACAGGACTTTGATTCAATCATTAAAGCTGCAGAAATCACAAAAGGTTTTCCTGAAATAAAGTGGCTTATTGTAGGTGATGGCCGGAAGAAAAACTGTGTAGAAAAAGAGATAACCAGGCTTGGATTGCAGAAAACGGTATTTTTATTAGGAAGATACCCTCTGCAGGAAATGCCAGAGTTTTTTGTGCATGCGGATTTGATGCTCCTGAGCTTAAAGGATGAGGATATCTTTTCTCTTACTATTCCCACTAAAATTCAGTCATATATGGCTTTTGGGAAACCTATAGTGGGAATGCTAAATGGAATTGGAGCGGATGTAATTCGGCAAGCTGATTGCGGTTATGTTGGAGATGCCGGTGATTATAAGGCATTGGCTAATAATGTTTTAACGGCATATCATCAGGAGCCCTGGGTATTAGAAGAAAAAGGTTTAAATGGCAAAAATTATTACATGAAGCACTTTTCAAAAAGTGTTATAATAGATGATTTGGTTGAAATATTCCAGGAATAACATTACAAATAAGCTTTCAGTATTCATTCCTGAAAAATATCCAAATAAATACCCTGAATTTAAGTTGTACAATTTTCGATAGTAAGCAAATTGCTGATAATGAGAAACGGATCTTGAATGCAGCCTGAGGCTGGGGTAATTAGTTTAAGTAAATTGTTTGGCCTGATTTGAATGTGGAATTTATCCGTGTTTTTGAAATTTAATGTCCATTAACAAATGCAATATAAAATGAAAAACAGCAAGGTATTAGTAACAGGTGGGGCTGGATTTATCGGATCAAATCTGGTGCGCCATTTAGTAGAAAACGGTAATACAGTAACGGTACTTGATAATTTCATGTCAGGGTACCGGAGTAATCTTGAGCCTTTTCCTATGGTACGTCTTATCGAAGGAGACGTAAGAGATAAAGAATCAGTAGAAGAGGCAATAAAAGGGGCCGAAGTGGTATTCCACCTTGCAGCCTCAGTCGGCAACAAGCGTTCAATAGATCATCCGATTGCAGATGCCGAAATAAATGTGCTCGGGACGCTTCAGGTTCTTGAAGCAGCAAGAAAAGAAAGAGTCCGTAAGATAGTTACATCATCTTCTGCGGGAATATTTGGTGAGCTGAAGACAATGCCCATTAAGGAGGACCATTCAGTTGAACCGGATTCTCCTTACGGTTGCACCAAACTCTGCGAAGAGAAGCTTTGCCTTGCATATGCAAAGCTCTACGAAATTGAAGCCGTATGCCTGAGATATTTTAACGTCTATGGTCCTAACCAGCGATTTGATGCTTATGGCAATGCTATTCCGATTTTTGTATTCCGAATGCTGCAGAATGAACCAATCATAATCTTTGGTGACGGTGAACAGACTAGGGACTTTGTACACGTAGACGATGTGGTGCAGGCAAATCTTAAGGCGGCTGATTCCATAGGTATAAGCGGAGCTTTCAATATCGCAAGCGGTTCCAGGGTTACCATAAACCGTCTTGTCGAAATGATTGTCCGTAACAGCAAACATCCGGTTAAGGTCGAGCATGGACCCGAAAGACCAGGCGATGTGCGTCACAGCTTAGCCGACCTTTCCTTCGCCAAAGAGAAGATAGGATACTCACCATCCGTTGACCTTGAACTTGGTCTTGAAGAATATGTAAAGTGGGCGAGGAATATTGCCTGATATCCCCATATCCATGTGAAATTTTAAAATCAACACATTATTGCTTAAATGAAAAAAATATTAGTGACCGGGGCCTACGGATTTGTAGGCAGTAATCTTTCGGATTATCTTAAAAATAGATCAGAGTATATCCTGTCTGCTTTAGATGTGGCCGAAGGTAAGAGAGGCTCCTATGGAGAATATTATTCATGGAAGTCTTTGGATTCAATTGACTGGGATAGTATAGATGTAATAGTTCATCTGGCCGGGAAAGCGCATGACACAAAAAATACTGCTCAAGAGCAGGAATATTATGATGTTAACGAGGGATTGACTAAAAAGATCTTTGATGCTTTTCTGAATTCAAATGCCAGGAAATTTATTTTCTTTAGCTCTGTTAAAGCTATAGCCGATACTGTAAAAGGCGAATATCTGACAGAGGATGTTGAACCGGACCCGCAGACCCCTTATGGAAAATCAAAACTCGGGGCCGAAAAGTATATTGAAGGAAAATCAGTACCGCCTGGAAAACAAGTTTATATTCTGCGCCCTTGTATGATTCACGGTCCTGGCAATAAGGGAAATCTAAATTTGCTCTTTAAAATTGTCCAAAAGGGCATCCCTTGGCCGTTGGGCGCTTTCGAAAATAAGCGTTCATTTACTACCATTGATAACATTATTTTTATCATTGAAGAATTAATTGAAAAAAACATACCGTCAGGGACTTATCAGGTAAGTGATGATGAGCCGTTATCAACAAACGAGCTGATCCGACTAATGGCTGAGTCAATGAGCAAGAAAACTTCCATATTAAATATTCCCCCTGTTCTTGTCAGAGTACTAACAAAAACGGGAGATGTATTTAGGCTTCCATTAAACAGTGAGCGCCTGAAGAAGTTGACTGAATCTTACTTGGTATCAAACAGAAAAATAAAGAATGTGCTAGGGATTTCAAAAATGCCGATTTCGGCGGCAGAAGGAATGAAAAAAACATTATCATCTTTTAATAAATAAAATATGTTAAATAGAATAGTCGCTTTAATTGGAATTATTTTCCTTTCTCCACTTCTTTTTATTATTGCAATCAGCATTTTAGTTGAGGATGGCTTTCCTATATTTTTTCGCCAGAAAAGAATTGGGAGGGATAATTCCATTTTTATTCTTTATAAATTCAGGAGTATGAAGAAGAATACTCCAGATGTTGCTACTCACTTGTTAAATAGTCCGGAAAAGTACCTGCTGAAAATCGGGAAAGTATTGAGAAAACTTAGCCTTGATGAGTTGCCAAATTTTATAAATATACTTAAAGGGGATATGAATTTTGTTGGACCTAGACCTGCCTTATTTAACCAATATGATCTTATGGAACTGAGAACCCGTGCCGGAGTGCATATACTAAAACCCGGTCTAACAGGCTGGGCACAGGTAAATGGACGAGATGAGATTTCAATTCCTGAAAAAGTCAAACTTGATGCTTGGTATAAAGAAAATTATAGTTTAAAACTGGATTTAAAAATTCTATCTAAGACAGTTCTGAATTCAATATTAAGTAAAAATGTTTCCCATTAATTATCTAGGTTAGCAATTATGATCAATCTTGAAGTTAATATATCTAATTTAAAAGAAAGAGTTGATACTGACATAATTTATAAAGCCAGTATCCATTTAGAGGAATCTGCAATATTGTTATATGTTGATAGTCTAATGGCAGGGAAGATGGTTTTTGAAAGGGAATTAAGACATTTAAAAGAATGTATAATTTGTAAGGGAAAGGCATTGAAATATTTTAATTTCTACGGATTTGATGAGTTGAAATTGAAATAGTTACTTGTTCGTCTAAAAATTGATTATTGAAAATTCTAAATTATATATCATTAGGAATTCGAAAAGATTGTTATGCCATTAAAAACAGCATCTAAATTTCTTACACGCCTGAGAAACAGGCACTTTATTGCAATTGATACTTATATAATGTTTCTAACCCCGTTGCTAGCTCTCTTTTTCAGGCTTGATGGCCGTGTGGATTGGGCACATTATGGAAGCGGACTTTTCTACTGCCTGATTATATTTACTCCAATAAAACTTTCTGTATTTTATCTTTCAGGAATGTATAGGCGCTACTGGAGACTTGCCAGTATTGATGAGATGGCTTATCTTATTTTCGCCGGAATAAATATGACTTTAGTACAGGTATTTGTGTTTGGTATACTTAGAATCTTCCCTACTTTACCTTTTGTTACTCTGCCTTATACTTTTGCTATATTGGATGCGGCACTTACAATGATCTTTGTTTCAACAATAAGGTTCAGTATCCGTTTTGTCGAAAGAGCCAAAGAGAGAGCTGGGATCCAGGATAATACGTCGAGTGTGCTTATAGTTGGGGCGGGGCAGGCAGGTACGGCTATTGCTCTCGAAATGCAGAGAAACCCTCAGCTTGGTATGCGCCCGGTTGGGTTTGTTGATGATGACCCCCAGAAACAAAATGCACGCATAAGAGGGCTGAGTGTTTTGGGAAGGTGTGAGGAAATACCGCTTGTCCTAACAAAGACGCAGGTTAGTAAAGTAATTATTGCAATGCCTACAGCACCTGGAACCAAGTTGAGATCAGTTGTAAATATGTGCAGTAATGCAGGGATTGAAACTCTAACCATACCCGGTATATTTGAAATACTTGATGGCAAAATATCGGTTTCTAAAATCAGAAAAATAGAGATTGCAGATCTCCTGCGCCGTGATCCTATTGTTACAGATGTAGCTAAAGTAGGTGAGTTCCTTAAAGATAAAAGAGTACTGGTTACCGGAGCCGGAGGTTCTATTGGAAGCGAATTGTGCCGTCAAATACTAAAATTCAATCCATCAGAGCTGATTCTGCTTGGACATGGCGAAAATTCAATTTTTGAAATAGAACAGGAGTTACGATCTGTTGTTAAGGCAACTAAAAGCAAAACGGTGCTTTCCCCGGTTATTGCTGATATTAAATCCAGGCAAAGGCTCAGGTTTGCTTTTAAAATGTTCAAACCCGAGGTCATTTTTCACGCCGCAGCCCATAAGCATGTTCCTCTGATGGAGTCTAATCCCAATGAAGCTGTTACAAATAATATTATGGGTTCAAAAAATTTGATTGATACAGCTGTAGAGTTCAATGTTAAGAACTTTGTTCTTATCTCAACTGATAAAGCTGTTAATCCTACAAGTATCATGGGCGCAAGTAAAAGAATTGCTGAAATGCTGCTGATTAACGCTGCGCGCCGTACTGGTAACTGCTATTCGGCTGTAAGATTTGGCAATGTATTGGGCAGCAGGGGAAGTGTTGTGCAGACGTTCAAGAAACAGCTTGCAGCCGGAGGCCCGATCACTGTAACCCACGAGGATATAATCCGATACTTTATGACGATTCCTGAAGCTGTGCAGCTTGTTCTTCAAGCCTCTATTTTGGGTAATGGAGGGGACATCTTTGTCTTTGATATGGGTAATCCTGTTAAGATATATGATATGGCCAGGGACTTTATACGTCTTTCCGGACTGAAAGAAGGGCTGGATATTAATATAGAAGTAACGGGTTTGAGGCCGGGTGAGAAATTATACGAAGAACTTTTTGTTGAAGGAGAAGATTACAAGTATACTTTACATGATAAAATAATGCTTGCAAATAACTCCAGCAAGTTTATTCCTGAAAATCTTGAGAAAACGGTTGAATATCTTATTAATAGTAATTGCAATAGTAGGGCAGATGTTGTTGAAAAGCTAGCTGAGCTGATCCCTGAAATCAGGCATGAACTTATTCTTCAAAAAGCTGAAGGATAAAATGAAGCTTATTTTACTGTGTGTTCCCTTTATTTTCCTTTTATCCATCCCTTCCTTTGCTCAGGAAGTACCTTTATCAGATAACAGCGGAATTTATTCTTTTCTGGTAAACTTATCAGTAAAAGGACATATAGTCGTCAACGATGAGGCTCTTCCATGGTCCAGGCAGTATATCGCCGGTAAACTTATAGAAGCTTCTTTAGCAAAAATTTCTTTAACGGGGATTGAAAAAAAAGAACTGGACTTTTACCTGGATGAGTATTCTTCAGAAATAAAAAGAATCAGGAATGAGTCTGTAATTCCTGAATTGAAATATTTGTCATTTGAAAAACCGGAGAGATTCCGGTTTTTTCATTATTCGGACTCTCTTCTGAATTTCTATGCTGACCCATATGTCGGGTATGGAATGAATCATAACTACGGAGAAAATCAGACCGCAAGACATACTGGAATTAATGTTTATGGATCTCTCAGTAGCTCTTTCCGCTTTAAAACATCTTATTCTGACCATCAGGAAAACGGTTCTTACCTGGACGTAGACAGGAGATTCACTGATAAGACAGGGTTTATTTTCAGAAAGGAACTTAAAAAATCAATTGAATACGATTATGTTAATGCTGAACTGACATATGCCTGGAAGTGGGGAGAAGTTGGGATAGCCAAAGATTATCTACAGTGGGGCAGCGGTGAAAGAGGGCAGCTAATATTTTCTACGAAAGCTGCTTCATTTCCGTTCTTTAAGCTGAAAGTCAGCCCTGCTCCTTGGTTTGACTTTATGTATATCTTTGGATCTTTGCAGTCGGATATTGTGGATTCAAGCACCTTTAGGGGAAACGAAAAGGTTGCAAGACCTCATTTCTCTCAGGTCCCTAAATACATTGTTTCTCATCTTTTTACATTCCACCCTTTGGGAAATTTAAGTCTTTCTTTGGGTGAGTCTGTAGTATATAGCGATAAAATAGAACTTATATACTTCATCCCATTCATTCCCTTCAGAGTAAGTGATCATTATGTAATGAACGAATATAGTGAGGCAGGAAACGAGCAGGGTGGAAATGCTCAGATGTTTGCTGATATAAGATATAAAAATGCAAAATTGAAAACTATGCTTTATGCTTCACTTTTTATAGACGAAATGTCATTTAGTACATTGTTCAAAAACAATGGGTCTGCACCGACCGAGGCCGCCTATACCTTGGGAATGAATATTCTGGATCCTGTCTTGGAAGGAAGTAAATTAACCTTCGAGTATACGAAAATCGATCCTTATGTTTACATGCATAGCGATAATGCGCAGACTTATGCGAATAACAATTATCAACTTGGCCATTGGATAGGCAGCAACAGTGATCTAATTTATTCTGCATATGAGCAGACAATAATACGTGGAGTAAAATTAAAATTATGGGGCGAATACATCAGAAAAGGAAAAACAGAGAAATCCGCTGCCGACCTTAATTTCAATCCATATCCTCAATTTCTTTATGGTCCAAGAAAGAATGTTACGGATTACGGCCTAAACGTAAGCTGGGAACCATGGTACTCTTTAATTTTGTCATTAAATTATCAGCATTCCAATATAACGGATGAGGATAAAACCAGAACACCTTATTATGAACTTGGAACTACAAACTCTTTAGGTGTTTCATTTTCTTATGGGTTATAATTAAAATGTTAATTCTTGTTCAAATCTGATTAAATATAGAAAGTATAATGGAAGACGTTTGCAGTAATACAATTTCTATAAACGCTGCGGAGATAAAAGGTGTAATTGCAAAACAATTACCCAAACATCTTGATAGCCGTGGACATTTGATTGAAACTTTTAGAATAGATGAACTTCCTGATGGTGTTCGCCCGGTAATGAGCTATGTTAATTTTACTCAACCAGGAGTTATTCGTGGTCCGCATGAACACAAAGAAAAATTAGAAATCTTTGCTTTTCCTGGTCCCGGAAATATGCGTATTTTTCTGTGGGATAACAGGGCTGATTCTGAAACATATAGAATGAGAAAAATATTTTGTGGCGGTGAAGACAGCCCATTATTGCTTATAGTACCTCCGGGCATAGTGCATTTAATTGAGAATATATCCCGTACAAAAGATGCAATGCTGATTAATTATCCCACAACCCTTTTTAAGGGCTGGGGAAGAAAAGAAGTTTTTACAGATGAAATCAGATATGACATGGATGATAGTATCTTCTTGCAGGATTATATGAAAATGAGACGTGAATAAAGGGCCATCAAAACCTGCCACCTTAAATGCAAAGATGTTTAGATAAGCTGAATTAATAGGAACACCTGCCAGATTCCCAAACGGATATTAATATTATAAAAGCAGAACCAGCATAGCTGGTTCCCTATATGTAGCCCAGGGTTTGCCCGCCCGCCTCTGGCGTGGCCTTCCCGCCTTCAGGCGGGACAAAACCCTGGGAATGGTATAAAAAAACACCACCCCAAACCACGTAGTTGGTTTTATATCTATTACACATATCCGCCATGTTATCAATTCATGTAACACATATAGAACCGCGTGCCCGTCTCCGGCGAGGGCTATAGGCGGTTCCGAATTATTTTTTAACGCATTTCCTACAAATATAAAACTGCTCCGCAGTTTAAATACCTGCTCGTCCTCATCTACTTAGCCTTAACCTAAACCTTTCCCCCCATTCAAAATTCAACATTCAACATTTCTCCTCCCCCTTTTCTTCACTTTTTAATTTTTCATTTTTAATTTTTAATTGCCCTCCGGGTGTCGCAGCCTGCCCGCCTCTGGCGTGGCTTCGCAGCTCCAATGCGTGGGGGAGACATGCCGTTTGCTATAGACAAGGCGCTCCTCCGGAGCTTGCTAATTGCGTAATTCAAGCTGGTCAGCTTTCATTATCCTCCCATTAAAATTTAACTTAAAACTTAAAACTCAAAACTCAAAACTTAAACTCAAAACTCAAAACTCAAAACTCAAAACTTAAAACTTAAAACTTAAAACTTAACACTTCTCGATTTCCCTCCATTCCTTAAAATGCGTGTTGATCTTTAACTGCCTCGCCTCTGTCCAGGTGGGCCTTGCGGTCTCTTTTACCACTTTGCACCGGATTAATTCCCTCAAACGCTTCGCCGTGTTCGATTTGTCCTGATTAATAAAACGCGACAGACGCAAGACTGATACCGCTCCTT
>JBLMYS010000112.1:0-3354 GCA_050258415.1 Acidobacteriota bacterium
AACCTTATCCAATATTAAAATAATATACCAACATTAAATCCAACTGCAAATTTATATGCTTTAAGAAAGTAGTCAGCCTGCGAGGACTTGTCGTATGAAAATGCCAGGTTGTACATAAAATGACTCTCAGCTGAGGGAACATAATCCAGGCCGAAGGCTGCATTCAATATTGTTGCACTGAAACTGTTCTCAGGCATTGAAAGCTCAATAATATCCTGATCTATCCACCAATTGTCTATCTCAAACAGAATAGCTGTCAGGCAAGAAAAGCTGCTCCGTCTAAAGCTGCTGTTGCCATAGCCCAGTCCTATGTAGGGACATATGCCTGCAGTGGTTTTAAGATAATATCTGGCTGAGAGGAGGAAATCTGAATTCTTAACCTCAATGCTGGTTTTACTAAAAGTTCTAGAGAGTTCCACTTCTTTATATTTCATGATGCCTGAAGAGTATGAAATATTAAGCCTGAGATAATCCAGCAATTTATAACCCGCGGAGAATGAATACCCGAAGCCCACTCCTTTTTTTAACTTTGCCGAGATCTGATTTGGGAAATTGTACTGGCTGTAGGATGGATAGTAAAGGAGGCCTCCTCCAAAGGTAAGGCTGAACTTATAATCATTTTTCTCATCAAAGCCCCAATCTTTTTTCTCTTTTTCATCGGTTATGAATTTTTCTTTAGCCCTCAGGCGGAAGAATTTAACTGAGTCCTTAAAGGTTTGTTCGAAATAAGGATTGCCCTCAATTCTCCCTTCAATATTCTGATAAAGCTCCAGCGACCTTTTGAATTCCCTCCGGCTATAGCATTCCTGAGCCTCCCGGAAATTCCTGTCCAGTATGCTTTTAATGGCTGGAACAAAATTATTCTTAAAAAATCGTGCGATGTAGAAATATCTTATAGCCTCATCATAGTTTCCCATACTCTCCGAGGATTCGAATTTGGCATAAGCTTTAGAGGCTAAAACGCCTGTATAGACTTCCTTATAGTAGTTCTTATAACTCTTTGCCTGTTTGATCAGAAGGTCTTTATTATTAAGGTTCGGGATTTCTTTTATTGAAGAGATAATTCCCTCGTAGCAGGAGGCCTTAGATGCGTTTTCATTTTTTAGAACTTCCTGAAGCTTAAGTAAATCGCCCTCAAGGAGTAATGAGTCAGGATTCTGACTACCATCTGTCTGGGCAAAAGAAGCTGTTGCAAAAAGCAGTAAGAAAAAAATTAAAAGAAGGCGTGAACCCATATTAAAGGACTCCCCTGTTTTTGTTTAGAAGTTAAATGAGTCTTTAAAATCCGGATAAAAAATAGGCAATTATCGAATTAAAGTCGAGGATGGCCGCCTGAAATATATTTAAAATAAAAATACCCCTGAGGCATAAGTTTCCCTCCGGGGTATGATTAAAAAGTATGTCAGACTGTTTATACTTTATTGTTCTGTGAGAACATGAGAAGATAGGCTTTTATGAATTTATTCAGGTCGCCGTCCATAACCCCCTGCACGTCTGAGGTTTCGACGTTTGTCCTGTGGTCCTTAACCATATTGTAAGGATGGAAGACGTAGGAGCGGATCTGGCTTCCCCACTCTATTTTCATTTTCCCTTTTTCAATTTCATCGAGTTCAGCAATCTGTTTTTCCCTTTCGATCTGGTAGAGCCTCGATTTAAGGAGCTTCATGGCGTTATTTCTGTTCTGAAGCTGGCTGCGCTCGGTCTGGCATGCTGCAACGACGCCCGTGGGGATATGAGTTATTCTAACGGCTGTTTCAACTTTATTTACGTTCTGTCCTCCCTTGCCGCCGGAGCGGTAGGTGTCTACTCTTAAGTCCGCCGGATTGACTTCAATTTCAATTGTGTCGTCGACCTCAGGAATGACAAAAACAGAAGCAAAAGAAGTATGGCGTCTTTTATTGGCGTCGAAAGGAGAAATCCTGACCAGACGGTGGACTCCGTTTTCGGCCTTGAGGTATCCGTAGGCAAATTCGCCTGCAACCTCGATTGTAGCACTTTTAATGCCTGCGCCGTCGCCTTCGAGGACATCGAGTACGGTCATCTTAAAGCCATTCTGCTCGCCATATCGCAAATACATCCTCCTTAGCATTTCAGCCCAGTCCTGCGCCTCTGTGCCGCCTGCTCCGGAGTGGATGGTAAGAATGCAGTTCTTATCGTCATCTTTACCGCTAAGCATGTTCTTGAACTCGAGGTTTTCGAGTGTTTCCCTGAGCGCTTCAAGCTCGCTTTGAATGTCCTCTAAAAATGAATCGTCATTTTCAGATCTGGCAAGCTCAATTATATCATGAATATTTTCGCTTCTTTTCTTTACGTCATTATACAGATCAACCCATTCCTGCAGTGACTTGATCTGCTGGAGTACTTTCTGCGCCTCGGTCTGGTCGTTCCAGAACGAAGGGTCTTCTGTCTTAAGCTTAAGTCCCCTTATTTTCTCTTCCCTGGCATCTAAGTCAAAGATAGCTCCGCAGATTATTGATTCTTGACTGATAGTCCGATAACTTTCTTACTTCTTCGTCGTACATTAAAAATCCCTGTTATTATTACTGAAAAATAGTTCAGAGACACATGATCTCTGATAATTAAAAAAAGGCCCTGTCCAAAAAAGACGGGGCCGGAAAAATAATTCTGGCAATTCGAAAGATCTTAAAAATGCCTCAAATATCCAATTCCATCCTAAGCAGTGCGGCTGCCAGGGTTTTCCCCTGTGCATCATGTTTTAATGAAACGGTTCCACCGCCTCCTAAAGTTTCATGAAGCAGAAAATTTAACGCTCTCAGGTTTGGAAGTTCGAAGCGTTCAACCTTCCCCTTGCATATACCCTTAAAATGCTGCTTTACCCTTTCGGCTGTAAGGCAGTTTTTAATTATTTCATAGCCTTTGTCGTCGTATGCAATAATACCTATATTTGCGGCATCTCCTTTGTCGCCGCTTCTGCCGTGAGCGATATCTAAAAGTTTTACTTTCATATCAGTTCATCTCCATTATTTTTACTTCAGGAGTAACCAGTTTTTTTGGTATCAAAGCCGGCCAGTATGCAACCACATCGCTCGGCTTGGGCCTGCCCCCGGCAAAACCTGTAACGGCAGGAGGACCTGTCAGGATTAAAGGCGCTATTTCCTTGCCGAAGCGTTCGACCGAGTTGTAGTCCTGACCCCGTACGGCAACACGGAGCATTACCTCGTTTATGTCGCCTTCCGGCAGACTCTTTGCCAATGGGCCGTGGCAGGCGTTATAGCCTATAAATTCAGTATGTACCTCGTCAAATTTGAGCCCGAGGTTATCGAGCCTTTTTCTGAGTATTTTATCGGCGGCTTCGGCTTTTTTAAGGGCCTCCGGCCAGGAATAGGTCAGGCT
>JBLMYS010000113.1:0-4645 GCA_050258415.1 Acidobacteriota bacterium
GGCACAATACTGAAAAATAAGCTGATCTCGGAGAAGGACCTGAATCTCTTCTCAGTTACAGATGACGCCGAAGAAGCTGCTGAACTGATTATGGATTTCCATAAGGGAAAAAGGTTTACACCTAATTTCTAATTTCTTAAAATAAAAAAGGCGGGTCTTTTCTCCCGCCTTTTGAAGCTTTTCCTGAAAGCTCAGGACTTCATTCTCATTCCTTTTTCTTCATGTATGAAGATCCAGCTTACCACTTTGCCTATGTCAATTTTCTCAAAGTTATTCCAGTACGATCTGGTTCTGACGTGATTTGAACTCGTGTCGTGCAAAGGAATATTCTGTGCTTCTGTCATTATGGCGTTAAGCCTCGACTGCCAGACGGCCATATTGGATACTCTTAAATCTACCCATCCGTCTTTAGCCCAATGGTTAATTGAATCCTCATTGATTTCAAGTTCATCTTCACCCCTGTAGGGTGGAATCTTCATTTCATTTCCGCGCAGAAGCGAAGTGCCGTCGGGCATAAGTATGGCGATGCCGATTGAGAGGATTTCATTTCTGAACTTTTCATTTTTTGAAATCAGTTCGCAGCACTTTGTAGAAAGGACTTCCGGTTTTTCCGAAGTAACGCTTTTCATAGTGCCTGAGACCTTGCGCAAAAGGTCGATTTCATAGAGAAGCTTTGAGAGTCTTGGCGGGCCCAGGAGTTCAAATGCCACGCTGCTGACGTTATGTTCCTCTTCAAGCTCGGCCAGTTTTTCAACTGCCGCATGCTGCAGGAAGCCTGCCCTGTAGGAAGGTTCAAGTGTCGCATTGTCCAGGGCATTAATAATGTCGTGTCCCGTATTGCCGCCAATGATCTCATAGATGACGTCTTCGGCAATTTCTTCAGGGGTAACAAATTCCATCTGTCCCTGCCCCGTAATGGCTTCAAATTCGCCTCTGGAGAAAGTACCGTTTTCACCCGTATCGATAAAGACAGATTTAAGAGTCTCTCCTGTTTTATCAAAAGGTTTGTCGAGCTTCAGTTTAAGTTTTCCGTCAAGCTTCTGAGCCGAGTCAAGCGGTATATTGAGTATGTCTATAGGCTGGCCGCGTTTTTTAATTTCGTCGAATACGATCTTCTTCCAGGCGATTGCAGCCGTAGGTTTAATTTCCTTAGTGATGGGGCCTTCGGGAGTTCTGCCCATTAAGAAAAGAAGAAGCGTGTGCGCGCCGGCAACTGAGGATTTGCTTAAAAGGACGCGGGATGGTTTTTCCTCGCTGTGTGTATAAGGGATATTCAGTCCCATGCCGCCGGTGCCGCTGGTACCTATTTTAACATAAATTTTTGTATTGGCTTCGCGCATTGAGCCGTAGAGGATCTGCACGTGCCGGATGAGCTGGGGTATGTAGAGTGTGCAGAGGAGCTTTTCTGTTTCCTCGGCCAGCGATTCAACCGTTGGCTGCCCGGCTATGGTCTTCTTGATATTCCTGTAGGTAGTATAGACGTCCTGGTAAGCTATTCCTGTAGCTGAGTTAATACAATCGATAATAACGTCCGGCTTATACTTGCAGACCAGCTGATATATGGATGAGCTCTTAAGGATTTCATCGTCCAGCTCCTCCATTACGTCTCTCATGAGGGTTTTGCGTTTATCGGCATCTGAGAGGAGTGCATACCTGTCGGCATCCTTAAATTCATTTCTTACAAAAATATTTCCCCACCATGGAATAAAGTAATCCTGGGGAAGGCCGGGGAATTCCTCTCTCAATTTATTAACTTCATCTTCGGCTTCTGATTGTTTGAGAGAAGTAAGAATTATCTGGCGTGGCTTCTGTGGAACTAACTTACGGGTGACTGCATTACCTACTAAGCCCCATGCTCCAAGGACGAGCACGGTTTTGTTCTGAATATCCATAAAATCCTCATTTAATTTTTGATGAAGAACTATGCATGAAAATTACTGTTTATTACATCATTTGGCAAGCAAATAAGAATGGGGCTCATAGTTTAGAGGGGCGGTATGTTTTAAGTGCCCCCCGGGGTGAGATAATAGGATAAAAAATCATATTTTTCGTCAAAAAAAGCAATTTTGGCATAAGTGAAAAATGATCATGGAAAATTGATAAACAATTACTTAATTAGTAAATTAGGTGTATATTTTATTAATAATTTAGGCTTTTCTGAAAAAAGATGAAGATTTGTGACATAATTAAACCAGATAAAATTGTTGCAGAATTAAAAGGCGGATCAAAGGAAGATATTATAAACGAGCTGATTGACCTTTTCAAGGATGACCCCCGCGTCAGCAATATAGAAAAGGTTCGCTCGGCAGTCCTCGAAAGAGAGAAAATAATGTCTACCGGCGTTGGCAAAGGCTTTGCAATTCCTCACGCCAAAACAGATTCAATTACTGAAATTATAGCTGCATTCGGCAGGAGCAAAAAACCTATAGATTTTGCCGCCCTGGACGAACAGCCGGTGCATCTTGTTTTCCTTCTGGTTGGAAAAGATAACCTCGTGGGACCTCATATTAAACTTCTTAGCCGTATTTCCAGGATGATGAATAAGGATGAGTTCAGGGAAAGCCTTATGAATGCCAAAAATGCGGATGAGATTTACGCCATTTTCCAGGAAGAGGAAACCAAGTATTTCGAGATTTCCTAAGGCCCTCTGCAGGAAAAAGTTTTCAGAACAATATGCACGTTCACGTTGTTAAATTCTCAATGGAAGATGGTTATTACCATCTTGCTTTGAGAATTTGACATTTAATATGAAGGAATGACAACTCACATATGATTAAAGCAATTACCGGTACGAAAGATATCCTCCCCTCAGACGTTTCAAAGTGGAAATTTGCAGAAAGCATTATCAACAGGACAATGCAGGGCTTCAACTATAAGGAGGTCAGGACCCCCGTATTTGAGGAAACGGCACTTTTTTCGAGGGGTATAGGAGAGGCAACTGACATAGTAAGCAAGGAGATGTATACCTTCCTGGATAAAGGAGGTACAAGCCTGACGCTGAGGCCCGAGATGACGGCTTCTGTTGTAAGAGCTTTCATTGAGCACTCACTTGCGGCAAAACAGAATCTAAACAAACTTTATTATATAGCACCAATGTTCCGCCAGGAGCGTCCGCAGGCAGGGCGCCTGAGGCAGTTCCATCAGTTCGGGGCAGAGGCCATCGGAAGCACATCCGCGGCGCTTGATGCCGAGATGATAATAATGGCTTACGATATCCTTAAGGCTTTCGGGCTTAAGAATATTCTGGTGAAGATAAATTCTCTCGGCGTTCCGGAATCGAGGGAAAACTACAAGATGAAACTGAGGGAGTACCTCATGGATAAGATTCAGGGACTTTCTGAGGACAGCCGAAAAAGATTTGAGACAAATATACTCCGCATCTTCGACAGCAAGGAAGAAGGCGACCAGAAGATTATGGAACAGGCCCCGCTTCTGATAGATTACCTGGATGAAGAAAGCCTGAAGCACTTTGAAAGCGTAAAAAATCTTCTTGCTGAGGCCGGAGTGCCTTTTGAAGTCGACCCGAAGCTTGTTAGAGGTCTGGACTATTATACAAAGACCACCTTTGAGATTGTCTCAGGTTCCGTTGGCTCTCAGAGTGCCCTTTGCGGAGGCGGAAGGTACGACCTCTTAGTTGAACAGTTGGGAGGAAAGCCGACGCCGGGAGTGGGCTTTGCTGCCGGAATTGAAAGAATACTTCTTGCATGCGAAAATGAAAACAGTTTGAATATTCCCGCAGAAAGTATAGATTTATATATTGTCAGGCTCGAAAACGGTTTCCTGCCGAAAGTATTTGATCTGGGCCTTTATTTCAGGCGCAAGGGTATCCCGGTTGAATTCGACTATCTGGAGCGCAGTGTTAAGGCCCAGATGAGGGAAGCAAACAAAATGAACGCCCGCTACGTTATAATACTTGGCGGCGAGGAATATACTAAGGGCGAGCTCGTCCTGAAGAATATGCTTGACGGTACACAGGAAAATGTTTCATTGGATAATATGGAGTATATTGCCAATAAATTTGCGGGGTGATGAATGCCTCTTAAAAGACCTGAAGATGTTCCGAAGATTCCCAAGACACGAAAGAAAAGACCGGAGGCTGCAAAGGCAGCAATTCCGCAGAAAAAAGAAGATAAGATTGAGTATGTTTGCAAACCGGCTTTTAAGTACGATGAGACCTTAAGAAAACAGTTCTATCTGGTGAGGCTTGAGACTGTTGCCGAGTTTACAAGCTTTGCATATGAGATAAGCGTGGATTCGCATATTGAAAGGAGGGAAAGGGTAATTGAAATTACGATTCTTGGCCTTCAGACAAATATGAGTTATCTGCCCAATATTGCGCGTGCAAAGGCCGACTGCCTTTTTGAGGATCTCATAGGCGAATATACCGTGCATGTAATTAAGCAGGACGGCGCCATCAATAGCGCGGTTTTCAATTTTAATATTTACAAGAAAGAGATAAAACTGGTGGAGAAATTCATGCCTCCAAAGAAGAACAACAGGCTCTTCTGTGATTTTGAGGTGGATGAAAGTGAATTTTCTTTTCCGCAGGAGTGACTTTTTTTTATGATGCCAAGACTTTTTCAGATAGGTCCTTTTACAGTTTATAGTTATGGTTTAATGCTGGGTATCGCTTTTATAATTGCCA
>JBLMYS010000114.1:0-9397 GCA_050258415.1 Acidobacteriota bacterium
AATTTTAAGCACTAAGAGGTTATATGGGAATATTCGATTTTTTTTCAACAGACATCGCAATTGATTTAGGAACAGCAAATACCTTAATTTATCTCAAAGGCAAAGGTATTGTATTAAATGAACCGTCGATCGTTGCCTATGACAGAAATACAAAGAAAATTATTGCCCTCGGAAACAAGGCCAAGGAAATGCAGGGCAGGGAACACAAGGAAATTCGTGTTACACGCCCTATGCGTGACGGTGTTATAGCAGATTTTGAAATTGCCGAAGGGATGATAAAGGCCTTTATTAAGAAAGTAAGCAACGGTCCCATTTCTTCAAGAAGAATTATCATTGCCGTTCCGAGCGGTGTTACTGAAGTTGAAAAAAGAGCTGTACGCGACAGCGCCGAGCATGCAGGTGCAAAGGAAGTTCATCTGATTGCCGAGCCAATGGCTGCAGCCATTGGCATTGGAATTGACGTTGAGGCTCCGGTTGGGAGCATGATTATTGATATAGGCGGCGGAACAACTGAAATTGCTGTAATTGCTTTATCGGGCATAGTAAACGAGGAATCGATCAGGATTGCCGGCGATGAGATGAATAACGCTATAATGCAGTTCTTTAAGAAAAACCATAATCTCTTAATTGGTGAAAGAACAGCCGAGGCTATAAAGTGTGAGGTTGGCAGCGCAGTCCCTCTCAAAGAGGAGATAACTGTCCAGGTTAAAGGACGCGACCTCGTAGGCGGTGTTCCGAAAACAGCCGAGGTTAGTTCAGTTGAAATCCGCGAAGCCTTGAATGAGAATGTGTCGCAGATAGTTGAAGCTGTAAAGCAGTCCTTGGAGCGTACGCCTCCTGAACTTTCGGCAGATATACTTGACCGCGGCGTAATGATCACTGGCGGTGGAGCGCTTCTTAAAGGCATCGATGAAAGGATCCGCATGGAGACAAATCTCCCGGTTCACGTTGCCGACGATCCTTTGACAGCGGTTGCCCGCGGCGCAGGAAAAACCATTGACAATTTAAACAAGTATTCCAAAGTATTTATTCGCAATAGAAGATACTGATGAAGGGATTCTTTTCCAAATTCTGGTTCGGGTATAAAGAATATATTATAGTAGTATTACTACTGGTGTTAAGCCTTTCTGTACTTTCGCTGAACAGCAAACCAGGAATAAAAAAGGTTAAAGCCTTTGCTTTCGGAGGGTTTGCTGTTTTAACTTCCGGTGTTTCCAAAGTAGTAGAACCTTTCAGTACCGCCTTTGAAGTTCAAAACTTGAGGGAGGAGAACGCCCAGCTGATGCTTCAGGTTAACCGCCTGAGGGAATACGGCATTCAGAACGAGGAGCTCAAAAAGCAGCTGGCCTTAAAAGATTCCTCAAAATACCCTCTGATTTCGGCCAAGGTTGTTTCTAAATTTGCATCCACTTCACAGGGAAATTTTATAATCAATGCCGGTGATGACGAGAATGTAAAAGTCGGAATGCCTGTCATTAATAGCCAGGGACTCCTGGGAGTTATAACTACCGTATCAAAAGACTATTCTATTGTGAGAACTCTCAGGAACCGGGAGCTAAAATTTGCTGTTAAAAACCAGAGAAGCCGTTTTGACGGCGTTCTTGAGTGGAACGGCAAGGAGCTTACCATTAAGAATGTTCCGAAGACATACGATATGGAGGTGGGCGACAGGATAGTCACTTCCGATTTCAGTACAAAGTTTCCTCCCTCGATACCGGTGGGAGTTGTAGCCGGAGGCAACAGGGACAAGACAGGAATATTTAATAATATTGTTGTTACTCCCTATGCTGACCTTATGCGTATTGAACATGTTTTTGTAATTGCTTTTGTGCCTAGCGTTCAAAAGAATAATTTAGAGTTAAATTTAATTAAAAATAACTGATGCGTGCAGACTATTTAATTGCAATTTTATTGCTTATCCCGTTAACTATCCTACAGTTGACGGTAATCCCTCTGTTGTCATATAATCAGATCGCTCCTGACCTGGTATTGATCCTCCTTGTCTATTTCACTTTAAGGATGGGACAGATGCACGGGACGATACTTGGTTTTATTTTTGGCCTGTTCTTCGACCTCGTTTCAGGAGGCATACTTGGAAGCGCTATGTTTTCAAAGACCCTCAGTGGATTTCTTGCCGGATACTTCTACAATGAAAACAAGGTAGAGCTCAATCTGCATACATTCATGTTTCTGTTTATTGTACTTGTAATCGGCACAGTGGATTCCGTAACATACTCCTTTTTCGGAGGTGCAGAGACAAGTAACAACATGTTGACGTTGCTACTTGTGCAGGGATTTTTCCCTGCCATGTATTCATCAGTATTATCGTTACCTATGGTGATATTTCATTCAAGAAAGATATTCGCATGACAAGCAGTAGAAAATTTGGGGCCGATGTAAGGCGAAGTATTTTATACTATGTCCTTGTTTCCTTCTTTGCCGTTTTAGTGCTGCAGCTGTTTAACATGCAGGTCATAAAACACGAGTTTTTTGACGAGAAATCGGCTGACAACAGCATTAAAGGAATAATACAGACTCCTTTAAGAGGAGTGTTTTACGACAGGAATTACAAGGTTGTAGTAAACAACAAACCCTCTTACACGCTTCTGATAACCCCGTCTGGTTACAGCAGAAAGCTGAACAATGTAATTGAAACCGTCATTGGCGCTGAGCCGGGTTACATCGATGAAATCCTGGCCGATAATGTCCAGTATTCAAAGTATATTCCTATACGTGTTCAAAGGGACGTAAGCTTTCAGGTCATCTCCTGGATTGAAGAAAATAAGGAACAGCTCCCGGGTGTAAGTTATATTGTGGATATGGAAAGGGAGTACCCGGACAGCATCATGGCTTCCCACATGTTCGGATACACCAAGGAAATCTCTCGCAAACAGCTCGAAATGAATAAAGATTATTACGACATGGGGGATTTCGTAGGCAACAATGGCGTTGAAAAGACGTATGAAAAGTACCTCAGGGGCGTTAAGGGCGTAAAATACATGCTGGTCGATTCCAGAAGAAAGGAAATAGGACGCTTCAAGGACGGCCTTAACGATAAGGAATCTGTTAAGGGAGACGACCTGGTCTTGACAATCGATGCCGATGCTCAGAAGGCAGCTGAAAAAGGTTTTAAGGGTCTTAAAGGCGCTCTTGTTGCAATTGAGCCCAAAACGGGTGAAATTCTGGCCTTTGTAAGCTCCCCGCAGTACGATCTGAATAATTTCACTACTGTTACGCCGAAGGAGATCTGGAGGAACTTAAACAGCGACCCCGATAAACCTCTCTATAACCGTGCGACGCTTTCAGTTAACCCACCGGGATCTACATTCAAGCCTCTGGCTGCAATCGCAGCCCTGGAGGAAGGTATTATAACTCCGCAGACTGTAATTAACTGCCCGGGTGGCTTCTATTTCGGAAGATTCTTCAAATGTCACGGAGGTGCGCACGGCCCATTGACAGTTGAACATGCAATTGAAAAATCGTGCAACACTTTCTTCTACCAGTTGATATTGAGGATAGGTCTGGACAAATGGTCGGACTATGCTAAGAGGTTCGGCTTCGGTCATAAGACAGGCGTAGACATAAGCGAGGAGAACAGAGGCATTGTTCCTTCGACCGAATATTATAATAAAAGGTACGGCTCCAACGGCTGGACAAAAGGTTTTATTGTATCTTTAGGTATCGGGCAGGGGGAACTTAGCGTAACCCCGATGCAGCTTGCGCAGTATGTTTCCTTGATTGCAAACGACGGCAAGTCCTTTAAGCCTCATCTGGTAAAGGGATACGTTGACCCCGAGTCGAAAAAACTTGTTCCCTTCAAGTTTGACCCGATAGATACCAGGGTAAGCAAAAAAACAATGGACATAGTAAAACACGGCATGTTCCTGGTCGTTAACGGCGCCGGCACGGCAGGCAATGCAAAGATTCCGGGAATTACGGTTGCAGGAAAAACAGGAACAGCACAGAACCCGCACGGAAAAGACCACGCCTGGTTCATGGGTTTTGCCCCGTATGAAGATCCTAAGATTGCAGTAGCCGTTTTGGTTGAGAATGCAGGTTTCGGTGCAACCTGGGCAGCCCCGATTGCAAAGAGTGTTATGCAGGCTTATCTGAATAAATCAACTTTACCACAGAATCAGACTGTATCAAAAGATCAGAATGCACCTAAAGATCAGAATGCCCCTAAAGGACAGACTGTAACCAAAGAACAGACTGTTTCGAAAGATCAGAATGAATCTAAAGTTAAAAATACACCCAAAAACCAAACACCAAAGAGCCAAAAAGGATCAAAAGGTGAGGAGAAGATAGTTGCGGCCTCATACAAGAATTGATTATCAGTTAGAAGATAAGTTTGATGTAATACTCTTCCTGGCGGTATTTTTACTGACGGGAATTGGACTGGTTGCCATATACAGCGCGACTTTGCATAACCCGTCGGCAAGAGGCAACTTTAATAAGCAGCTCTTCTGGGTTGGTGTTTCAACTGCCATATTTTTTATTACCTATTATGCTTCGCCCAGAACCTTTAACCTTGTGTCGGTTCCATCATATATCTTTACTGTCCTGCTCCTGGTAGCGGTTCTTGTAATAGGTAAAAGGGTATACGGACAGAAGTGCTGGATTGACATTGGTCCTTTCAGCATGCAGCCCTCGGAGTTTGCAAAAGTGGGCACAATCCTGTTCCTTTCGATGTTTTTAAGCCGTGAAAAGACAAATATTGAATCCATTGGCAGTATATTAGCAGGTTTTGCCATAGGTTTTATGCCGGTTGTATTGATTCTCCTGGAGCCGGATATGGGAACCTCACTTGTTTTTATTTCTCTAACGGTTGTGCTCATGTTCTGGAAGGGGATAAGCTTATTCGGGCTATTTACGATGATTTCCCCGGGGCTTGCGGTCTTTTCCTCAATGTTCGGAACGGTACCATTTGTAATATGCCTCGTTGCAGTTTTGGCGGGACTTTTCTTTTTCAAGAAGAAGCTGATCATAAGCGGGGCTATTTTTGCGATGAATCTTTCCGCCGGATTCATGTTCAATATTGCCTTTAAGTACTTAAGTCCTCACCAGAAGCAGTTGATAGAAACGTTTGTGGATCCAAACAGTGATCCTCTTGGCGCCGGCTATAACGCAATTCAGGCTAAAGTTGCAATCGGTTCTGGCGGTCTACTGGGCAAGGGATACCTTATGGGAAACCAGACTCAGCTGAGGTTTATCCCGGAGCAATGGACAGATTTTATTTTCTGTGTTATCGGAGAAGAGTTCGGCCTGATAGGAAGCCTCATTGTTGTAAGCCTTTTCTTCTTCCTTTTCTTCAGGCTTCTAAAGATAGCTGCACAGGCAAGAGAGAAAAACGAGTTTAACAGCCTGGTAACAGTTGGCACGCTGGCCATGCTCTTTACCCATTTCGCAATTAACATCGGCATGACAGTTGGCCTAATGCCTATCATCGGCGTTCCGCTCCCTTTCCTAAGCTATGGCGGAAGCTCTCTTATGTCGAATATGTTCCTTGTTGGAATTGTAGCCAATATATATAAAAACAGAAAGCAGTATACCTGATAATTCAAAATAAACCCGGTTTTAACATGACTGCACAGGAAAAACTTAAAAAAAAGCTAAGTGAAGGGAAGCATATTACGGTAGGACTCGACACCGACGTAAAGAAAATCCCTCAGCACCTCTTAAGTGAAAAAGATCCGGTTCTGAAGTTTAACGAGATCATTATTGAAAATACGAGCGAATTTGCCTCATCCTATAAGCTTAACCTGGCATTTTATGAAAAAGAAGGAAGCCGCGGTCTTGAGCTCATGCAGAAGACGATGGAGGCCATCCCTGATGACATACTCATAATAGGGGATGCAAAAAGAGGTGATATAGGAAACACAAGCCTCATGTACGCCAAGAGCATATTCGAACACTTTAAGTTTGATGCCGTAACACTTCACCCGTATATGGGTTTTGACTCAGTTGAGCCTTTTCTTCAGTATGAAGACCGCTTAAGTTTCATGCTGGCGCTCACCTCAAATCCCGGGTCAAAGGATTTTGAAAAACTGGAGCTTAAAGACGGGCGCTACCTCTATCAGGAAGTGATCTCAAAGGTAAAAGAGTGGAACATAAAAGGCAACTGCGGCATAGTTTTCGGTGCAACAAATGAGAAAGAGCTCTCAGAGAACGTCGCTTCATTTGATGACCTCACGGTGCTCCTTCCGGGCATTGGCGCCCAGGGGGGAAGCCTGGCGGATGTTGTAAAAGCCTTTAAGGAAAGCAAAAAAGAAAAGTTCCTCATAAATGTAAGCCGCGGGCTCCTCTACAAGGATCAAAGCCGCGATTTCCACGAAGCCACAAGGCAGGAGATAATATCCTTAAATAAAAAAGTTAATGAAATCCTTTCCGGACAGTGATCTTTAATAAATAAAAAATGAGCTTCGGCTCATTTTTTATTTGTACAACTAGATATTAGAAAATAAATTTATATATTATATAGTCTCAGGTTCTCATATATCATCCGTATCGATCATAAAATTGAGGATATCATATGAACCGTGTTACTAAAGTCACTGAAAAGGCTCTTTATGAAGTCTGGAAATCTGAAGAGTTAAAGAAACTTGTAAATACCATCGACGGTGAATCCGTCCTTATCATGGATACGGGATTCCATAACACAGACACTTCAGGCCCTGATTTCAAAAACGCACGAATACGTATCGGTAATCTCACCTACGTAGGGGACGTGGAGATTGACCTGGATGTCAGCGACTGGCGGAATCACGGTCACTTTCAGGACAACAAATATTCCAGCGTCATACTTCACGTAGTATTAAACAACAAGCACCGCCATCCCTTCGTCTACAGCTCAGATAAAAGAAAAATTCCCGTACTTTGCATCACAGATTTTATAGACAGCAGTCTTTCGATGGAAGCCTTTGAACAGGCATCACTCGAAGCCGCCTCGGGTATTAACCACTTAAGGTGTTCACAAAAAAGCCAGAAGATTGAAAACAAGTTAAAGATTGATTTTCTTTATAACCTTGGTATTTCACGTTTCCGCAAAAGGTGCGATAAGATTTATGCGAGGCTTAAGGAGCTGGCTTATGTTAAGGAGATGGACTTAAAGGAGCCGGTAATTGGCTACGACCTGACAGAAGAATTCCAGTCAAGGGAATTTTCATACAGGGATTTTAAGGCCAGGGATCTCTGGGAGCAGCTTTTTTACGAATTCCTCTTTGAGGCCCTGGGCTATTCAAACAATAAGGCTATTATGCTGAGGCTTGCGCAATCGGCAAACATAAAATTCTTAAGGTCAGTTGTCTATGAAGCAAATTCGCCTGAAACCATAAGGGCATGTCTGTTTTATATATCAGGGCTGATTTCGCCAGAGAAAACATATGCCGACGGGGAGATATCGGATTATGTAACAAATACAATTAAGACCTGGGATACGGTAAAGGACCAATATGACGGGAAGATATTCTCTGAAGTAAACTGGCACTTTTTCAAATTAAGGCCCCAGAATTTCCCCACAATCCGTCTTGCAGGTGGGGCTGTGCTGCTTCACAGGATCATGTTTGAGGATATAATCGGCAGGATGATAAAGAAGTTCGAGGAGATAAAAAACAAGGAAGTGCTCCTGCGTTCGGTAAAGTCGCTTTTTATTGTGCCTTCGGACGGCTTCTGGAAAAAGCATTATGTCCTGGATAAGGCGACTGAGGATGAGATAAAGTATTTTATCGGGGGATCGAGGATAGATGACATTCTGATAAACATTGTGCTTCCTTTTGTATCGGTCTACTCTGAAATATACGGCAACAGGGAGCTTTCAAGGCATATCCTTCAGATATTTTCCTCATATATTCAGCCGGATAACAACAATATAGTAAAGACCGTGGCCAGTTCGCTCCAGGTTGAGGACTCATGGAAAAGGAGCGTATTGTCGCAGGGGATGATTGAGCTTTTCAGGAATTTCTGCAGCAGGGATAAATGCCGGGAGTGTGAAATAGGAAAAGTCCTGGAGGAAGTTAGAATCTGGTAATCATAAATTAATAGGTAATATAGAAGGTTGAAACCGGATATTGCGGGAAGGGATTAGTGCATTAGGGGGCAGTTTTAAGAAGAGGAATTCGGCTTGCATATCTCAAAGCTTTACTTTAAGGGCTTCAGACTGAAGGACAATTTGACTTCCTTTAATCTTTCCTATATTCTTAAATTTTATTATAATATTTTGATGCAATCCCAATTTGCATAGTGCCCCTTTTATATAATGGAATAAAAAAGAGAGAACTATATGGATTTTCAGTTAAAAGACAAGACTGTACTTGTAACAGCTTCCAGTTCAGGGATCGGGCGTGCAGTGGCAGAGACTTTTGTGCAGGAAGGCTGCAACGTTGCTATATGCGCGCGTACAAAAGAAACATTAATTAAAGCTGCAGATGAGATAAAAAAGAGCTATGGAATTGAGCCTTTATGGTGTGTTTGCGATATTAATGCGGCAAAGGATATCAGTGCCACAATAGACGTAGTAAATAAGAATTTCGGGCATATCGACATACTGGTCAATAACTGCGGAGGGCCGGTTACAGGAATTTTTGAGAATTTGAATGACGAGGACTGGCAGTCGGCTTTCGATCAGGTCCTTTTAAGCGTTGTAAGGTTCAGCCGCAGTGTGCTTCCGATGATGAAGGAGCGCAGGTGGGGGAGAATCATTAATATTACCTCCGTTGCTGTCAAACAGCCCCTGGAGAACCTCATGCTTTCAAACAGCCTTAGAAATGCCGTAATAGGATTTGCAAAAACACTCAGCAATGAGGCCGGAAAGTATAATGTAACTGTAAACAACGTTGCCCCTGGCTACACCCTTACAAAAAGACTTTATGAACTCTCAATTAATAAATCGAAGCTGACAGGTGAAAGCCACGAGCACACTTTAGCCGAGATGGCCAAGGAAGTGCCTCTTACACGCCTGGCCAGGCCGGATGAAGTTGCCTCGGCAGTTGTGTACCTGGCAAGCGAGCAGGCGGGCTACATAACAGGCAACACTATTCAGGTTGACGGAGGCCTGTATAAAGGTGTTTACTAGGAAAGGATTTGGAAAGAAAGTCAGATGTAATAGTGTAATAAAAACGAATCAAATGATTCTTTAATGAATTATTAGTACATTTGACTTTCTTTTATAATAAACGATCAAAATGATAAAAAAGTTAGAACTTGCAGTCGCACCGGAAAAGATTTTAGATAAAGATTACATAAAAAAAGCTGCCTCAGAGAAACTTCACCTCAATCCACAGGAATTTAACGCTGTCATAGAGGAAAGGCGTTCACTTTATGCCAGGAGCAAAAGGCCTGTTTACAGGTTAACGGCAACGGTTTTTTTAAATTAGACCCCGCCTTAACAATATCCCAATAC
>JBLMYS010000115.1:0-10173 GCA_050258415.1 Acidobacteriota bacterium
TGATGAAGGAAAAAGGACTTAATGACGTGCTTCTTACAGGCGGTGGAATCATTCCTGAAGGGGACCTGAAGGAGCTGAAAAATATCGGTGTCGGAGAACTTTTTACTCCGGGAACACCGACCTCACAGGTAATTGAGTTTATTAGAAACTGGTGCGATACCCACCCCAGAGATTAATATCATTCCCCAGAGATTAATATCATTTTGCCCGAAGAAAGCCGTGAAAAGTAAGGTTTTTTACTTTTTCACGGCCTCTTACTTTTCATACATACTGCCCCAAGAACAATAATTCTGTTTCAATTTTTAATTAAAATCACTATTCTTTAAGTATATATCAAAAAGAACTACTTATCCTAAATAACTGTTTAATTATTGGGATAGATTATGTATTTTTACAACCAGAATTATAGATTTTATGTTTTTGTGACTTTTGGAGACATACAGAGATAATAATGTTGAAAGACAAGAAAAAAAACAGAATCATATTTATTGATCTAATGCGGGCTTTTGCCGTATTAATGATGGTTCAGGGACACACAGTAGATACTCTTCTTGCAGACAACTACAGAACATTTGACTCACCTTTATTCAGTTTCTGGTTTTTTATGAGGGGGCTTACGGCTCCGATTTTTCTTTTTTCTTCGGGAACTGTTTTTACTTATCTGTTCCGCATGAATAAACTTCCTTTCAGGGAGAATCCCAGGGCAAAGAAAGGTTTGAAAAGATTTTTGCTGCTTGTAGGGCTGGCTTATTTTTTAAGGTATCCTACGCCATATATATTTGATTTTTACAATGTTACTGCTGCTCAGTGGCAGACATTCTTCCAGGTTGATGTTCTGCATTTAATAGGCTTCGGCATTTTGTTTTTAATCGGATTGCTTTATCTGGCCGAGAAATTTAACTTAAGAGACGTACTGGTTTTTTCAACGGCAGCTTTTGTTGCATTTTCACTTTATCCGGTTTTTTCTAAAATTGACTGGGTGAAGTTTATGCCGCTTCCAATTGCAGGCTACCTTTACCAGGGTACAGGCTCACTTTTTCCGCTCATCCCATGGGTTGGATTCATCTTTTCGGGTGCAGTCCTTGGAAGTTACCTTGCACACAACAGCGAGGTTTTCACCACAAAAAGGTTCAGCCTTGATATATTGTATATGGCATTTCTTTTTATAGGAATTTCTTTGATCGGAAATACTCTGGAACTGGCAATCTACAAGCAGAGCAATTTCTGGACAACAAGTCCCAACCTGATATTTTTCAGGCTTGGAATTGTTTTGCTCCTCAACAGCGGAATGTCGTATCTTGCAATTATGGTAAAGAAAGTTCCGCCGATAATTTTTCACATCGGGAGAAATACGCTTCCGATTTATGTAGTTCACCTCATTATATTATATGGAAGCGCCTGGACATTGGGCCTCTGGAGCCTTTTTGCAAAGAGTTTTAGCGTATGGAGCACGATTGGCGCTGCAATTTTAATGATATCGCTTATGGTCAGCATGGTGCAGGGATTTCAGTTCGTAAAGGTCAGAATTAAGAAAAGAGAAGTTGATTCGGGAAGCATTCAGGTACAAAAATAAAAAGTCAAAATAATGAGAAAATCAGAAAATACCGATGCAAATCCAAACGACGAGGAAAAGCTCTTTGAGCAGAGCCTCCGCCCGAGCCGTTTTGATGAATTTATGGGGCAGAAAAAGATCACCGATAATCTGAAGGTCTTTATTGCCGCTGCCCTGAAAAGAGATGAGGGGCTGGACCATGTACTTTTGACCGGGCCTCCGGGACTGGGTAAAACTACCCTTGCCCACATTATTGCACACGAGATGGGATCCAGAATTAAAATTACTTCGGGACCAGTTCTTGAAAAACCGGGCGATCTGGCCGGCCTTTTGACAAACCTTGAGGAAAAATCCGTCCTTTTTATAGATGAAATCCACCGCCTGAGCCCTGTTGTTGAAGAATATCTCTATTCGGCAATGGAGGACTATACGCTTGATATTATGATAGACAGCGGCCCTAATGCACGCTCTGTGCAGATCAAGCTACCGAAGTATACACTTGTCGGGGCTACAACAAGAGCGGGATTATTGACAGCACCGCTGCGCGACCGCTTTGGCATAAAGGCTCGCCTGGATTATTACGACTCAGAGCTCTTAAGCAGAATAGTTAAAAGATCGGCCGGGCTTCTTGGCCTTAAGATCGAGGAGGAAGCTGCCTATGAGCTTGCAAAACGCTCACGCGGTACACCAAGAATTGCAAACAGGCTTCTAAGGCGTACACGCGACTTTGCGGATTATGAGGATAAAAAAGTAATAGATCTGGCTGTGGTTAAGAAGGCTCTTAACGCGCTTGACGTGGATGAATATGGCCTCGATGAAATGGATAAGGATATTATTCTGGCAATTATTGAAAAGTTCAAGGGAGGCCCCGTAGGCCTGAGCACGCTGGCTGTAGCCGTAAATGAGGACCCGGGAACAATTGAGGAAGTCTATGAGCCTTTCTTAATTCAGCAGGGTTTCATACAGCGTACGCCAAGAGGGCGAGAAGCAACGGACCTGGCATATATCCGTTTCGGAATAAAAAGACAAAGCCGGAATGAAAGCGGCAACCTCTTCGGAGAGTAAAATAAATGCTAAAGTAAATTGCTTTAGCAGAAAAAAAAATCAGGTTAATATAAACTCATATAGGAATAAATGGTAGAAATATCGAATATCAGGATCGGAGGCCAGAATCCACTTGTTTTAATTGCAGGCCCCTGCGTTATTGAAGGCGAGGAAATTACACTGAAGACCGCCGAAGAGATCAAAAAGATTACTCTGGAGCTGGGAATCCCTTTCATATTTAAGTCCAGCTACAAGAAAGCCAACAGAACAAGCCTGGATTCTTTTACCGGCATAAATGAAGACATGGCGCTGGAGATACTTCATAAGGTGAAAAACTCTCTGGATGTGCCGGTTTTAACAGATATTCATACAGAAAGCGAAGCCGGGAGAGCCTCATGTGTTGCAGACGTTCTCCAGATACCGGCCTTCCTCTGCCGTCAGACGGACCTTCTGATTGCAGCCGGTAAAACCGGCAGGGCAGTTAACATTAAAAAGGGGCAGTTCCTGGCTCCTGAAGACATGAAACATGCGGCAGAAAAGGTGGCCTCAACCGGTAATAAAAATGTTATGCTTACTGAAAGGGGCACAACTTTCGGCTATCATAATCTTGTTGTAGACATGCGCTCACTGGTTATTATGAGGGAGCTTGGTTATCCTGTTGTAATGGATGCCACACATGCAGTTCAGATCCCCTCGCAGGGGGGAATCTCGGGCGGGCAGCCAAAATTTATTCCGCCCATTGCCAGGGCAGCCGTAGCCGTAGGCATTGATGCTCTTTTTATGGAAGTGCATCCTGATCCCCGGCATGCCCTCAGTGATGCCGCCAGCCAGTTCCCTCTTGCGAAGCTCAGGGATTTACTCTCAGGGATTAAGAAACTTGATGAAGCTGTGAAGGCCAATGGCACTTTTTAATTTGTCAGGTAAAATAAAATTCCTGCTTTTTGACCTTCATGGCGTTGTACTGCCTTCTGAAGGCACAACCGGGACCGACAGGGCCTTTTCGGCTTTGAAAGCCGATCTACAGAAAGCTGAAAAGTTAGGCCTTATGTGCGGCGTTATTTCGGCTTCTGAAGATATAAGTCTCCTCCAAAAAGTAAAGGATCTTGGCCTTAAGGAAGTTTTTTCACACTCAATTGATAAAGTCTCACAGGCTGAAATTCTCTTAAAGAAGTACAATTTGGGCTATGAGAACATCGGCTTTGTAGGGGATGATATACTGGATATTCCCCTTTTGATGAAATCAGGCTTCAGTGCCGCGCCGCGCGGGGCAAGGCGTGAAGTTAAGAGAATTGTCAACTATGTTACAAAGGATTCTGAAGAAAAGACGGTGCTTTCGGATGTTTTGGATATGATATCTAAGGCAAGAGAACAACAGGCTAATGAATCCAAATGATTTACCCGGTAATGGCGAGAGCTTTCCAAGAAGACTTTCATCAAGAGAGAAAGAGTGGCTTTTTTCTGTCCTGCCTTCGGACCGCCCCGGATATAATATTTACCGTGAGAAAATTGAAAGCTTGTTTGTAATCGGGCGCGGGCGCTTCGGCGACACTAATTTTGTGCTGGGCAAAAGAGAAGAGTCTGTTGATGAAACAATGCCTCCCGTTCCGGTTTTTGCCACAGGAAGTCTCATCTATAAAGAAACTGAAGTTTACGTCGTAATACATGAAGAGTTTGAAGGACAGATAGAGTTTGATATATCAAGGACCGGTGGTAAAATTCTGCCAGCGCAGTTAAGTGAAATTAAAAGGTGGAGCTATTCCAACTGGAGGCCCGGCCGGAATGCCCCGGGAGACAATTCCAGCCTCAGGGAAGTGCATCTGGTTCCGGGCAGGGTGGTACTGGCAATTGCAAGTGAGCATAAGAGGATCTGGGTTTATGAAGCTGAGACGGGAGTAAACCACCTGATTCCGGTAACAAATTTTTTTAATGAGGTTATCAGGCTTAAACAAATACGTGACCCGAGGGTGGCATTAAATTCAAAACTGATATTTGACCCTTCATTTGAAATAACAGACCAGGACCTGGGAGCGGCTTTTCTTATTTACAACAAGTATTGGAAGAAAATCAGTCTGGATTATTCTATATTTGTAAGTACAGGAAAAAAAGATAAGGAAAATTCCTTATTTAAAATTTTTAAAAGAGGTTAGATTGTCTATCGAAACTATTATACAGAAAGCAAAAGAAGTAATCTGCAAGGAAGCTGAAGCTGTTGCGGGTTTAATGGAAAGAATTGACGGTGATTTTGCCCGTGCAGTTGAGGTTATTTATAAATCCAAGGGAAGAGTTATCCTGACAGGAATGGGAAAGTCGGGCCTTATTGCCCGCAAGATAGTGGCTACGATGAATTCAACTGGAACCCCTGCAATATATTTGCATCCAACGGATGCCCTGCATGGGGATCTTGGTATGGTAAGGCAGGACGACGTTGTTATCCTGATATCCAAAAGCGGCAATACCGAAGAAATAATAAATCTTATTCCGCTCCTAAAAAGGCTGAATGTGGTAATGATAGCCATGGTAGGCAATAAGAATTCCAGGGTGGCCAGGGAATGCAAATTTGTGCTCGACGTTGGTGTTAAGGAAGAAGCCTGCCCGTATGATCTGGCTCCTACGGCATCCAGCACGGCGACACTTGTAATGGGGGATGCTCTTTCGATGGCGCTGCTGGAACTAAGAGGCTTTACAAAAGAGGACTTTGCACTTCTGCATCCGGGAGGAAGCCTGGGCAAAAGGCTCTCGCTCAAGATCTCGGAGCTGATGATAAAAGGAGAAGATATTCCGGTTGTAAACTCTATGGCATCGCTGAAGGATACGATACTTGAAATTACTTCAAAGCGCCTTGGAATGACTACAGTAGTTGATGAGAACGGTGTTCTGGCAGGAATTATTACGGATGGTGACTTAAGGAGACTTCTGGAGAAAACGATAAGTTTTAATTCATTAAAGGCTGAAGATATTATGACCAGAAACCCCAAAACAGTAAAAGAAGATTATCTGGCCTCCTTTGCCCTGCAGTATATGGAAAACTTTAAGATAACTTCACTCATTGTAATAGATGAGGAAAGCCGTACAAAGGGAATAGTACATCTTCACGACCTTGTAAAACTGGGCCTTCAGGCAAGATGAAAACCCTGAGGAAAAAGAATATTAAATGCAATTATCACTTTATTGTGGGAATTGCATTTTTGTTTATGGCTCTAGCCATTTCACTTACTGGCTGTTCTGAGGATAAGATCAAGCCTCCTGTTCTTTCGGGAACAAAGGAAGGGGAAATACCCTCGCAGGAGAGCTGGAACTTCAAAATGATGTTTACAGATGAAGGACATCTGAAGGCAATTCTAAGCTCTTCACATGCAAGAGCCTTTGAGCAGAGGAAAGAAACGCTCTTAGACACAGTGAGAATTGACTTCTATAATGAGAAGGGGCAGAAAACTTCCACATTAACCTCTCTTAAAGGCAGAGTCGATGGCCTTACAAATAACATGTATGCCATCGACAGCGTTGTGGCCAAAAACGACAGTGGAACTACTTTGAAAACACAGGAGCTAATGTGGAGGAGCAAGGACAGGAAGATTGTCTCGGATAAATTCGTTACGATTACTTCTCCTACTGAAAAAATACAGGGCTACGGGGTGGTTGCTGACCAGAACCTCAGCAACTATGTTATTTATAAGCCTACATTTGTTACAACTCCTGAAGGTGCCGGAGCTACGCCGTGAAAACAGTAATTGCAGCATTCCTTTTATTTTTTAGTTCTTTAATCGTATACGGGCAAGGGCGCACGGGAGGCCTCATCACCGTTACCGGCGACAGCCTTTCTGGCAAGCTCGTTGGAGGAGAAAGCATCAGGGAGGTAATAGGACACGTTGTACTCAGGCAGGGGAATATCGTAATTACATGCCAGAAAGCCACACAGTACCTGGCGAAGAATAATGCCATACTGGAAGGCAATGTTGTAGTCAGGCAGGATACGCTTACAATTGAAGCCCAAAGAGGATATTATTACGGCAACGACAGAATAGCTGAATGTAAGACCGGTGTGAAATTAAATGACGGGAAAGTGATTCTGACGGCGATAAACGGGGATTATTACTTTAATGAGCAAAGAGCATATTTTTCCGACAGTGTAAAGCTTTATGACACGGTTTCAACAATGACGTGTAATACGCTGAACTATTACAAAAACCAGAACCGTGCTGTTGCTGTTGGCAGTGTTACTATCAATGACTCCGCTAATACGATCAAGGCCGACAGCATGACTCACCTGAGAACAACAAGGACAACCTTTGCAGACGGAAACGTGCAGTTGTCAAACTCCAGGAATAATGTTGTTATCTATGGAAATCATCTCGAGGACTATGCGCAGAAAAAATACACGCTTATAAATGAAAAGCCATTTTTGTTACAGGTGGATACGACCTCAGAAGGGAAAAAAGATACGCTGATTATCTCTTCACTGAAAATGGAATCCTATAATGATACTTCAAGGACTTTTATTGCAACGGACTCAGTCAGGATTCTAAGGGGCAGCTTTGCTTCGACGAATAATTATTCCATATATTACAGGAATGCAGAAAAGATAATTACATATAAGCGTCCCAAGGATGCAAGTGTACCTGTAATCTGGTATGAAAATACACAGCTTTCGGGTGATTCGGTGAATATATTTACCGAACATAACCATCTGAGGAGAATTGAAGTTTACAATAATTGTTTTATCCTTTCGCATAATGAAGGATATAATACAAGATACGACCAGATTTCAGGCGATCAGATGACGATCTATTTTGATTCAACAGGTATTCATCATACAGACGTTAACGGAAATGTCTTAAGCATATATTACATGTATGAAAAAGATGAGCCGAACGGCCTTACAAAGTCGAGCGCACAGAAGGCAAAGATATTTTTTAATAATAAAGCCGTTAGTGAGGTGAAATTATATACTTCACCCGTAAGCGAGTATTATCCTGAAAATCTGGTTCAGAATAATGAACTTTCTTTCACTTTGCCCGCGTTTTTCATCAAGACGGGCAGACCCGAAAGAAAGTCGATGCTGGAGGCACTTTAATTACAGCTCCGGAAATTCAACAAAGAAGAAATTAAAATGGAAAATTCCTTAACATTAAGAAGCGAAGACCTGGTAAAAATATATAAAAAGCGGACCGTAGTAAAAAAAGTATCCGTTCAGGTAACCCAGGGTGAAATTGTTGGTCTCTTAGGCCCTAACGGAGCAGGCAAGACTACGACGTTTTACATGATAGTAGGAATGATAAAGCCCGAAAGCGGCAAGGTGTTTCTGGACTCTGAGAACATTACACAAATGCCGATGTATAAAAGGGCGAGGCTTGGAATTGGATATCTGCCCCAGGAAGCTTCAATATTCCGCCGCCTGAGCGTAGAGGAAAACCTGATGGCAGTGCTTCAGATGATGGACCTGTCCTCCAAGGAAAGGAAAGAGCGCTGCAACCAGCTCCTTGAGGACTTAAACATCACCCATATCCGTAAGAGCCTGGGTTTCCAGCTTAGCGGAGGGGAGAGAAGAAGAACAGAAATTGCGAGGGCTCTTGCAACAAACCCCAAATTTATCCTTTTGGACGAGCCCTTTGCCGGAGTTGACCCTATTGCAGTTGAAGACATTATGAACATTGTTGCAAACCTTAAAAACCGCGGTATAGGCATTCTGATTACAGATCATAACGTTCACGAGACACTGAGCATTGTGGATAAAGCTTACATTCTTATCAGCGGCAACATTTTCAAATACGGTACGGCTGAAGTCCTGGCTGAAGATGCGGATGTCAGAAAGCTTTATTTGGGAGAAAAGTTCAAGCTGGACAGGTATTAATTATATAAAAAAAGCATGCTGTCTTTTTATGGGCAGCATGCTTCTTCATTTCAAAAGTAACTTCTACAATTCTATTTCTTAAACTCACGTATTATTTTATCAATAGCATCCTTTGTCAAACCGCTGCCGTAAACGGCGCCTTCGGGTTTCTTTTCCGAAACATCTTTCGCGGGCTTTTTTGTTTCAGCCGTGAAGTTTACGCCGGGGTTGCCTGCACGCGCTCTGAGGCGGTCTTCTATCTGCTGCATGAAGCTCTGGGAGCTTCCGGCAGTAGAGCCGTATGAAGAAACGCTGTTACCCTGATTGATTGGGTTAACCTCAAAAGCCAGTGTCTTAACGTTCATAAGATGTTTTGCCGTAACGTTCTCGGATACAATTGAGCCTCCCCAGGTGCCGGGTCCAAGTGTAAGGGAAGGAGCAAGTCCTGTAGTATATCCCACAGCGCCAAGGGAGTTAACAGTGTTAACCATAATTCTGAAGGCAGGTTTTTCAAGAGCAAACTTCATGATTATGTCGTTGTCGCTTGAGTGTATAGACATTGAGTGGCCGATGCCGCCGAAATTCAGTATATCTATGCATTTATGGCATCCCTCGAGCCAGCCGTCTACTGTATAAAGGGCAAGTATCGGGGAGAGCTTTTCCATTGAAAGGGGCTCGTCCTTTCCGACTTTCGTAATTTCAGCTACAAGTACGCGTGTTGTCTCCGGAACAGAAAATCCCGCGTACTTTGCAATCCAGGGAGCCGGCATGCCAACGATGTCGGGATTTATTCTTCCTTCTTTTGCAATAGCGCGCGAGAGCATTGCCTTTTCTTCCCCCGTAACAAAGTAGCCGCCCTGGGCTTTTACTTCTTCAATTACTTTATCATAAAGAGGCCGGTCCACAATTATTGCCTGTTCTGAGGAGCAGAGTGTACCGTTGTCAAATGTGGTCCCGAATATGATATCAGCAACAGCCTTCTTGTAGTTTGCCGTGCGTTCAATAAAGGCAGGAACGTTTCCCGGGCCAACCCCGTATGCCGGTTTTCCCGCGCTGTAGGCGGCTTTAACCATAGGTGTGCTTCCGGTGGCAAGTATTACGGCAATGTTTTTATCCCTCATCAAGGCTTCAGTTCCTTCGACTGTGGGGACAGTCATGCACTGCATAAGCCCTTTTGGTGCACCTGCTTTTTCGGCTGCATCAGAAATTACCCTCAGAGCCTCCATGCTGCAGTTTACAGTCCTTGGGTGAGGGCTGCAGACAATTGCATTGCGGCATTTTAAGGAAATAAGCGACTTAAACATTGCTGTTGAAGTAGGATTTGTTGAAGGCACGAGGGCTGCAACAACTCCCATAGGTTCTGCAATTTTAACGAGCTTGCCGTTCATCTCGCTTGAAATTACGCCTACGGTCTTAAGATCCTTGATATATTCGTAAACGGTTTTCGTTCCGAATTCGTTTTTGATTTTCTTGTCAGTCCACTTACCGAAGCCGCTTTCCTCGCAGGCCATTTTAGCCAGGCGTTCAGCTTCCCTGTAACCAGCCTCAGCCATCGCCTTAACGATCTTATCTACCTGTTCCTGGTTATAATGCTTGAATTCAAGCTGTGCTTCTTTAGCTTTTTTGGCTAAATCCCTGGCTTCCTGAATTGACTGAAGATCTTTGTCTAGATTCATTTGGTTTGCCCTAAATCTTATTCCGGATCCTAATAAATTAATTCAAATTTATTGTCCAAAATAAAAAATATTCC
>JBLMYS010000116.1:0-4791 GCA_050258415.1 Acidobacteriota bacterium
CCATCACATCTTCTTAAACCGGCACGGCAATAGTACTGGGAAAGAACACCGGAATATTTCAGTACTCCTATTTTCTCATTTCAAGGGCAGTGTGCATTTACGCGCCCGCAATGTAATAAAATATATTTTTACACCGTTAGATGCCGCAGAAATTAAATTTCCGGCAGAAAGAAAGTGAGTTTAATATGGATCGTAAGCAAGTATATAAAGAAGTAGAGGAAATATTCGGAGCAGTCCCCACCTTTATTAAGACACTGCCTGATCAGACCATAGGCAGTGAATGGGACCTGTTTAAGAAACTTCAGATAGATGACGGCCCGATTCCACAGAAATACAGGGAACTAATTGGCCTGGGGATTGCAGCCGTTACAAAATGCCGCTACTGCGCATATTACCACACAGCAGCGGCCAAACTCTTCGGCGCCACAGATGAAGAGATCCAGTCTGCAGTGCACTACGCAAAGGCTTCAGCCGGCTGGAGCGCATACCTGAACGGAATGCAGATGCCATATGAAGAGTTCACAAAGGAAATCGACAAGGCGGTTGAATTTGCCCGTTCTCAGACACCTCAGACAGAAATGATTTAATGACCCCATATTTTAGGGCATCCCCCCGGATGCCCTTCTTTTCCAAAAACACGTCTTAAGACCCATTTTCTCAGTAATTTTTCAGATAATCGCAGGTTATTTTGTACGATTTTCGTTAATTTTATCCCATCTTTTTCAACTGAAAAAGAGTTGAATTTCCCTAACGTTATTTTGAGGTAAAAATGGAAGTTTTGGAAAAACTTGCCGAATGTGTTGAAATCGGGAAAGCCGATGAAAAAACCTCTTTTCTGCCGGCACTTATTGGCCAGAAAGGAGCCTCTGAACTGACCCTGGAGGCCTTAAGTACAGGCATTACACCGGGTGAAATCCTTTCAGACGGACTTATCATAGGAATGAATAGAATTGGCGAAAAGTTCGCCTCGGGCAAGGTTTACATTCCAAACCTGCTTATTTCAGCTAAAGCCATGAAAGCAGCCATGGAGCACCTGGTCCCCTATTTCGAACGGGGTGACGCTAAGTATAAAGGAACATTTGTTGTAGGCACTGTGCAGGGCGATATGCACGACATCGGGAAAAACATCGTAAAGATGGTGCTTCAGGGGGGCGGATGGAACGTGGTTGACCTTGGGACGAACACGCCTTTGGACAAGTTCCTGGAAGCCATAGAGAAAAATGAGGCGAAGATGGTGGGACTGAGCGCACTTCTTACAACGACTATGCTTAATATGGGAAAGATCACTGAAGAAATTAAGAAGAGGTTCAGTGACGTGAAGGTCTTCGTTGGAGGGGCCCCGCTTTCAAATGAATATAACGATAAGATAGGTGCCGACGGGTACTTCAAAGATCCTCACGGGCTTGCCAGGCACCTGGACACGCTCGTAAACGCATAACTAAACCCGGGACTGTAAAATGAAACCTGACATAGAAAATTTTATAAAAACATTGCGCGGCGGAAAAGGCACCCGTGTCCCGGTCTGCGAACTGGGAGTGCATCCTGTTGTAAAGAAAAGATTCATCGGGCGGGATGTTATAACGCTCGAGGATGACATTGAATTCTGGCACAAGGCGGGCTATGACTACACTAAAATCCAGCCCATTGCCGACTTTAATCCTCTTAAGATCGGAGCCAGCAATAATCTGACATTCAATGAAGACGGCACCATGAGAATTAAATGGGCCTCTGAGTCAGAAGGCGTTATCACCAGCCTCGAAACATTTGAAAAGTACAAGTTCCCTGAAAAGGAAGATTTCGACTATTCAAAGTTTGAAAGGGTACGCAAGCTTCTGCCTGATGGGATGGGTGTAATCGGGCAGTACGGAGACATCTTTACGATGACATGGGAGATGATGGGCTTTGAAGGCTTTTCAATGGCCTTATTTGAAAACCCGGAACTAATTGACGCCCTTAACGAAAAGCTGGGGAACCTGGTGCTCAGCATGTTTGAATATTTCGCCCAGAGCGATGCTGTGGACGTAATCTGGTATACTGACGACATAGCCTACACGAACGGGCTTTTAATGGGACCTGAAGTGCTGGACAGGTACTTTTTCCCGTGGCTTAAGAAAATAGGCGACCTGGCAAAAAAATATAATAAACCTCTTATGTACCATACTGACGGCGTCCTCTGGGATGTATTCGACAGGATTGTCGACTCTGGTGTAAACGCCCTCCACCCCATTGAGCCCAAGGCAATGGACATACGCGAGGTAAAGGAAAAGTACGGTGACAAGCTTTGTCTGATCGGTCACGTTGACGTGGACCTCCTCTGCCGCGGCACAAAGGAAGAAATAAGGCAGAAGGTAAAGGAAAACGTAGAGAATGCGGCCTGCAACGGAGGCTACTGCATCGGAAGCGGCAACAGCATTCCGGAATACGTTAACTACGATAATTACATAGCGCTGCTTGAAGCAGCCAGAGAGTTCGGTACATTTTAGTTATTAACCAGAAAAACAGCGCGGCAAAAAAGGAAGAAATTTAATTTATGCTTGAATATATATTATCCGGTTTTACCTTCGCCTTTGCTGCTGCTGTACAGCCGGGACCTCTTACAACTTATTTAATTTCACAGACGCTTTCAAAGGGGTGGAAGTCGACACTTCCGGCCACACTGGCACCTCTTATAAGCGACGGGCCTATAATACTTCTCGTATTATTTCTCCTAAGCCATATATCGGCCTTAATGATAAGCATTCTTCAGATCCTGGGAGGCCTGTTTCTTTTATACCTCTCGTTTAATGCGTATAAGTCGTGGAAAAGCTACAGTTTTGAACGCTCTATGAAAGAGCTCTCCCCTGCGCAGACTGTCCTGAAGGCCGCTATGGTAAACTTCTTAAATCCGAACCCTTATTTAGGATGGAGCCTTATAATGGGGCCTCTTCTTATAAAAGGATGGCATGAAAGCCCTTCTTACGGGCTGGCGCTTCTTGTGAGCTTTTACACAACGATAATTATTGTGATGGGAGTGATAATAGTTGTTTTTGCAGCAGCAAGGAACCTGGGGCCAAGGCTTAATAAGATATTAATTGGAATTTCAGCCATCGCCCTTTTAGGCTTCGGGCTTTTTGAGTTATACTCAGGGACCAGAATTTACTTCTAGTTCTACTCCTCTTCAGTAATTACCGTTACCCGAACGAGCTCAATCCTCTTATGTGTGGATCGTATGATAAGTATCTTATACCTGTCAATTGTAAGGTTTTCACCCTGAAGGGGTATCCTTCCAATGTGAGAGGTAATATAGCCGCCAATTGTGGCGTAGTCCCCTTCCGGCAAGTTTAAGTTAAGCTGGTCGTTAATATAGTCTATTTCCACTTTCCCACCGATAAGATATGTATTCTCCCCTACATTGCGGCATATCTCGTCGTCGGTGTCGAATTCATCCCTTATCTCGCCCAGGAGTTCTTCAATTATGTCTTCCATTGTAAGTATGCCGGCCGTTCCGCCAAATTCATCTACGGCAACCGCAAAGGAGACCCTTTTTGTAGAGAATTCCCTCAGCATTTCTGTGCTCTTCTTTGTATCGGGCACGAATATAACGGGGCGCATAATAGCCTGGAGGTTCTGCGGATTCTTAAAGAGGTCGTATGCCAGAACGACGCCTTTTATGTTGTCGAGGTTGTCCTCATAAACCGGAATTTTAGAGTAGCCTGAGTCGATAAAAACCTGCAGGACTTCATCCAGGGTGCTGGAGATCTCCACACCAACAATGTCCGTCCTGGGGCGCATAACCTCATAGACCCTCTGGTCGCCGAGCTCAATTATTCTGGTCAGGATGTCCGTTTCGCTTTCATTTACGAGACCCGCCTCCTGACTTTCCTTAACCAGCATCTGAATCTCCTCGCGGCTAAAGAGCATATTAATGCTCTCCTCGCGCAGGTTCTCGCCCCGGGAGAAAAACTTTGAAACGAGAGAAGTTATTTTTACAAAGGGATAGAGTATAAAAGACACGGCTCTGACCGGAACAATTGTTATCATCAGAACGCGGTCTGCCATTTCCCTTGCCAGGTACTTCGGGAGAAGTTCACCAAAGAACAGGAGCACCGAAGTGGAAATGAAAAGTATGCTGAGGTCTGAAAGATGGAAATAATACCCCAGAAAAAGTGTTATAACAGAGGCGAACGTAATGTTTACAATGTTGTTGCCGATTAAGATGGTGGAGAAGAACAGCTGCGACTCATTGAAGTAGTAAAGTGCTGTTTTGCCGGCAAGGTTATTCCTGCGGGCTTTTATCTCAAACTTAATTTTGTTTGCGACAACAAAAGCAAATTCCGCCGATGAGAAAAATGCGCTTAAAACAATGAGTAATATGAGTACTGTAAGCTGCCAGATCATAAAAAATTCATGTATTCCTGTTAAAAATAAACTATATAAATTGCAGTCAGGACGTAAAGGATTATGTTTACAATCATAGGAACGTCTGTCATCATTACTTCAGTGGCGTTCTCCCCCTTACTTTTCTTATAAACAAGATACATAAACCTGAAGATCCCGAAAACAACAAAAATTGTCGTATAGACGAGGTTTTCGCTATGAAGATAGCTTATAGTTCTTTCAGAAACCGAATAAAGGGCATAGCAAATTATAACGCCCGCGGCAGAAATTGTGGCCATCTGCTCTGTAAAGCTGATGGAATATTCAGATAAAACCTTCCTTGTGCTTCCCCCTTCCATAGGATTTAACCCGAGTTCGGAGCGGCGTTTCATGATGGCCAGAAATAAGGAGATAAAAAGTGTTGTAAGAATAAGC
>JBLMYS010000117.1:0-24720 GCA_050258415.1 Acidobacteriota bacterium
GAAAATTGATGTCTCTGAGGGGAGGCAAGTCAAAGCTCCAGAATTATCCGGATAATTTTGCCAAAATCCTCGCGGAGAAACTGCATAACCTTGAAAAGCTTATCGGCTATAAGATAAAAGACCCCACCTTTTATGTTAAAGCAATTACACACCGCAGCTACTCCGAATTTACAGATTACCATTTAAGAAGCAATGAACGCCTGGAGTTTTTGGGCGATAGCGTCCTGGGGCTTATTATAGGCGAGTATGTCTTCAAGGATTTCCCGAACAAGGACGAAGGATTTCTGACAAAAACACGCTCACAGCTGGTTAACCGCGCGGCTCTTGCAAGTGCGGCAGCCAGAATCAACCTGCTCGATTACATGCTGGTTGCAAACAACTTTGTGGGCAATTCGGATAAAGGAGCCCAGTCGATTATTTCAAATGCTCTGGAGGCCCTGATAGGGGCAATATACCTGGATGCAGGTCTTGAAGCTGCCACGAAATTCGTGGAAAAAGTAATTATTGATCCCGGAATTAAAGAAGGACTCTTCCTTGTGGACAGGAATTTCAAAAGCCAGCTTTTGGAATTTACGCAGGCTCACAAACTGGAAAACCCGACCTATAAGCTGATAAAGGAAGAAGGGCCTAACCATAATAAGGTATTTACCATTGAAGTTATGGTAGACAGTATCAGTTACGGCGTAGGAGAGGGGAAAAATAAGAAGACAGCAGAGCAGAATGCCGCGCAGGATGCCCTGGTGAAGATAGGTGAACATAAACAGTAAGAGCTGACCCCCCCCAGTTTCCCTTCAAAAAAGCCCGCCGGACTGAAAAGAGTACTGCCCATGCAAAAACGATAATCCGGTTAAGGGCATTAATTTATTTCAAACCAATTAATGTAAGATTTCTTATATTTACACATTAAATTTTTGTATTTCCTAAAAATACTATTCAAAACTTAAAGAGAATTATTAATATGAAAAACTTCGAATTTACCGATAAGTTTGTTGACAGACATATCGGACCGGGTCATGACGAGATCGATGAGATGCTCCATACCGTCGGTACAGGTTCACTTGAGGCTTTAGTTGAGGAAACAGTTCCTTCATCTATCAGACTCGAAGAGGGGTTAAAGCTCGAGGAGCCTTTAAGCGAATATCAGTTTTTGAAAGAGCTTAGGGAGATTGCAAAGAAGAATAAGGTTTTTAAGTCTTATATAGGAATGGGCTATTATGACACCATTCTGCCTGCAGTAATACAGCGCAATATTCTGGAAAATCCGGGCTGGTATACACAGTATACCCCTTACCAGGCTGAAATTTCACAGGGCAGGCTTGAAGCTTTACTTAACTTCCAGACAATGATTGTTGACCTTACGGGCATGGAAATAGCCAACGCCTCGCTTTTAGACGAAGCTACCTCGGCTGCAGAGGCTATGATAATGCTTTACCACGCAAGGAAAAATAAGGCTGCCGATACGTTCTTTGTTTCTGAAGAATGTTTCCCGCAGACCATTGACGTCTTAAAGACAAGAAGCAACCCCCTTGGAATAAAACTCCTTATCGGTGACCATAAGACAGTTGAACTAAATGATAATATATTTGGAATGCTCCTGCAGTACCCGGCAGGCTATGGCGAGATCTATGACTATTCATCTTTGATAGAAAAGGCTAAAGAAAAGAAGATATATACGGCAGTTGCAGCTGACCTGTTAAGCCTTGCGATTTTAACGCCTCCGGGAGAGTTCGGAGCTGACGTAGTGGTCGGGTCCACACAGCGTTTTGGCGTTCCAATGGGTTACGGCGGTCCGCACGCGGCTTACTTTGCAGTTAAGGACGAATTCAAAAGAGCAATGCCTGGCAGAATTATAGGAATTTCCATTGATGCACAGGGCAATAAGGCCTACCGCATGGCCCTCCAGACAAGAGAGCAGCACATAAGGCGCGAAAAGGCAACAAGCAATATCTGTACTTCACAGGTGCTTCTTGCAATTATGGCAGGGATGTATGCAGTTTATCACGGTCCAAAAGGCATTAAGGCAATTGCTGAAAGAATAAACGGAATGACTGCGGCTCTTGACAGTGGCTTAAGGGAGTTGGGTTATAAACAGATGAACTCTGGTTATTTTGATACTCTCAAAATTGAGGTGGAAAAGAAGAAGCAGACTGAAATAAAGAAACTCGCCTTAAAGGCTGAGATAAACTTCAACTACATCGGCAAGGATGCCATCGGGATCTCTCTAGACGAGACAACAGAAACAGAAGACATTGGAAAGATTCTTGAGATCTTTGCAAAGGCTTCGGCACAGGAAAATGTTCCTTCACTGGACGGTCAGGAAAACAGTTCCATACCATTAGCACTTAAGAGAACATCTCCTTATCTGCTTGAGAGGGTATTTAATGTCTATCATGCAGAGCATGAAATGCTGCGTTACATAAAGGCTCTTGAAAGAAGAGATCTTTCACTTACAACTTCAATGATCCCGCTCGGCTCGTGCACAATGAAGCTTAATGCTGCATCTGAGATGCTGGGAATTACGTGGCCGGAATTCTCCTCAATTCATCCTTTTGTTCCCGAGGACCAGGCCGAAGGATACCACTTTATAATCCGCGATCTGGAAAAAGCACTTGCCGAAATTACAGGTTTTGCAGCCGTTTCAATGCAGCCAAACTCAGGTGCACAGGGTGAATATTCAGGCCTAATGGTTATACGCCAGTACCACATAAATAACGGGCAAAGCCACAGGAACGTTGTAGTTATCCCATCATCTGCACACGGAACTAACCCTGCAAGCGCGGTTATGGCGGGCATGAAGGTTGTAGTTACAATGTGTAATGATAAGGGCAATATTGACCTTGAAGACTTAAGGAAGAAAGTTGAGGAAAATAAGGATAACCTTGCAGCGCTCATGGTTACATATCCTTCGACACACGGAGTTTTTGAAGAAGATATTAAGGCACTCTGCGACCTCGTGCACCAGTACGGCGGCCTGGTCTATATGGATGGCGCCAATATGAATGCACAGGTAGGCCTTACGAGTCCAAAAAATATCGGAGCCGATATATGCCACCTGAACCTGCACAAGACATTTGCAATCCCGCACGGCGGAGGCGGCCCTGGTGTAGGCCCGATTGCGGCATCAGAAAAGCTTGCAGCCTTTCTTCCGGGGCATGCAGTTGTTAAGGTTGGCGGAGACAAGGCAATTCATGCAGTCTCAGCTGCCCCATGGGGAAGCGCTAACGTGCTTATAATTTCATATGCATATATCAGAATGATGGGAGCTGAAGGGCTGAAGAAGGCAACAGAAATTGCCATACTGAACGCCAACTATATCAAGAGCCGCCTGGAGCCTTATTACAAGGTTCTCTATACCGGCAAAAGCGGACGGGTGGCTCATGAGCTGATATTTGATATGCACCAGTTCAAGGCCTCAGCCGGCATTGAAGTTGAGGACATTGCAAAGCGCCTTATGGATTACGGTTTCCATGCTCCTACGGTATCATTCCCCGTACATGACACGCTGATGGTTGAGCCTACCGAAAGCGAATCAAAAGCTGAACTCGACCGCTTCTGCGATACGATGATTTCAATAAGAAATGAAATCAAGGAAATTGAGCTAGGGCAGGCCGACAGGGCAGACAACCTCCTTAAGAACGCTCCTCATACGGCAAAAGTGGTTACATCTGACGAATGGAAGCACGCTTACTCAAGAGAAAAAGCTGCATTCCCGACAGAATGGACCGTCTCAAACAAGTTCTGGCCTGCTGTTGGCAGGATCAATAATGCTTATGGCGACAGGAATCTCATCTGCACGTGCGAACCTTTAAGCGCGTACGCAGAGGAACCCGCTTCTTAAGTATTTTTGTTATCTTAGTATAGGAAGACTATTACAGGGTGAGGATTTTCTTCACCCTGTATTGTATTAAGGCTGAAAGAGAAAAAAGTTTCTTTACTAAGAAAAGGAGCATTATGAGATCGGTATGTGATATTCTAAAGGAATCCAAAACAATTGCCGTTGTAGGACTCTCAAACAAACCCGGGCGTGAGAGCGGAAGGATAGCCCAATACCTCAAACAGGAAGGATATAACGTTGTAGGTGTTAACCCGATCCAAAAGGAGTTCCCCGGCATTACGGTTTATCCAACTTTGAAGGAAGTACCTTTTAAGATCGATATAGTTGACGTTTTCAGGCGCTCTGAGGCCATAGCAGAAATAATTCCGGATGTGCTTGAGGTTAAGCCCAGGGTGCTCTGGCTGCAGCTCGGAATCAGAAATGACGAAGCCGTTGCTCCTGCAATTAATGCAGGGATAGAGACCATTCAGGATAAATGCATTCTTGTTGAACACCGCTTCTGCGGGTAAAGACCAGAAAAAACCTGACCATTTGGTTTAGAACTGCCATGTATCACCTGGCGAGGCATGGCAGTTTTAAGCATTAGACAGTATCAAACATTTACCAATATTTCAGTCAAGGATATATGATATTTAATGCAGCTGCCCTGAAATTTGTAATTTTAACATCCTTTATTCTGATGCTGTCCGCCTCTGCATCATACTCCTATAATTCATTAAAATCTGTTTCATCTAACCCAAATTCGTTATATTCTGCTTCATTCAGTTCTCAAAAAGATACTCTTAATAAAAAAGAACTTTCTATAAGAGTTGACAGCATAATGATCTACGGCAATAAGGTGACAGATCCCGAGGTCATCTTTCAGGAGCTGACATTTACTAAAGGGAGCTACGTAACTGAAAAGTTACTCGACTATAACAGGGAAAGGGTCTACAGCCTGGGGCTTTTTACCAACGTGAACATTTTTCCGGTTTTCAGGGATAGTCTTACACTTATTGTCATAAACCTCAAGGAAAGCTGGTACATCTGGCCAATACCGATACTGGACATCAAAGACAATATGATAAAAAGGACCACTTACGGCCTGGATCTCCAGTTTAAGAATTTCAGGGGGAAAAACGAAACCTTAAACCTGAATGCGGCATTTGGATATGATCCCAACTTCGGCCTTTCGTATTACAGGCCGTGGCTAATAAGGGAAAAAAACATTTTCCTTTCGCTGGACCTTTATTACAGGAATCCCATCAATAAAAGCCTTAAGGCTGAAAGACTCTACGGGGAGAGTTTCAATCAGAGGATCTATACGGGAACACTCATGATCGGCAAGCGCTTCAACCTTTTTAACGTGGGAGGGATCTATGCGGGTTACGACTACATTGAAACCCCTAAATATGTCCCCGGCATTTCCGCCTCAGACGGCCGTATAGACAGGGTTTTAAGAGGGGGCTTCAGTTACACATTTGACAGCAGGAACTTAAAGCAGTTTCCCGACTCCGGGCTTTACGTAGGAGCTACCTTTGAAGAGAGGGGCTTCGGCCTGAACAATATAAATTATTCGGCTATGAAGCTGGATCTGAGGAGCTACTACAGGCTCTTCGGGGATCTGACCGGGAAGTGGAGGCTTGCAACAAGGGCCACAATGGGCCCCAATGTTCCTTATTACGATTATTCGCTCCTCGGCTCGGGGGAGAAGATAAGAGGGCATTTTAATGATATCAGGGAAGGGCATTACTTCTACCTGGCCTCAGCAGAACTGAAGTACCCGATTATAAAGGAATGGGATTTTTCCATCAAGCTGCCCCTGATTCCAAGCCAGCTTACGACCTATAGAATTGAAATTTTTACAAACATATTCGGCGATACAGGTGCTGTACAGCAGAAGAATACAAAACTGGGCCTGAGGGATTTTTATTCCGGTTACGGCGCCGGGCTGACGTTTCTGATGCTGCCTTACAACATTTTCAGGCTTGAGTACGCATTAAACGAATTAAGACAGGGAGAACTGCTATTTGGTTTCGGATTTTCTTTCTAACGTAGAATTATACTATACTCCTGCATCAGGCGTTATGGAGAACGTGCTTGTAATAAAAGGAGAGGAGTATGAGCATATCACGAGGGTTATGAGGCACTCTTCGGGTGATGAACTTTATGTAACCAACGGGGAAGGCAGAATATTTTTGTGCACGATTAGTGAAATCAGGAAAGATCACCTCACCTGTGATATTCATTCTGAAAGGGTATATGAGAACAAGCTTAAGAACATCTGCTTCTGCCTGGCAAAGCTTAAGAGTCAGGACCGCTTTGAGTTCGCCCTGGAGAAGAGTGTGGAGCTTGGGATTACAAATTTTATTGTTTTCGATTCCATGAGGAGTGTTCCCAAAGGGGGTAAAACGGAGCGCTGGCAGAAGGTGCTCATTTCATCTATGAAACAGTCCTTAAGGAGTTTTCTTCCCAAAGTTAGCACACAAAGTTCACTTTCTGAAATCATGAAACTTCCGGGAGAGAAGGTTGTCTTTGAGCAGGACTCTAAGTTAAGCTTCAGGAATTTCCACGCGCATGAGGACAGGCAGTACTATTTTATTTTCGGTCCCGAAGGGGGGCTGGATAAAAAAGAGCTGTCGATGTTTTCTTCCGAGAGCTCATATTTTCTGACCGCGAACCGCCTGAGGAGTGAGACTGCGGTTCTGACGGCTGCATCAATTCTAGCATTTAGCCATTAAGAGAAATCCGGGCCGCGTTCAGCGGCCCGAATCTACTATAAAAATTCCCATCCTGTTGTCCGCATTTTTAGCATTTCTGAATCCTTTGTACATCTTTTGCATCCGAAATAATAAGCAGTGACTTCTATCACAGGGATATTTAGTCAGTTGACATTAAAACCGAATACTTTATCTTTTAATTAAAGAGCCAGAGCAAGGTCATTTTAGGAAGAGATGGACCCAGCAATATTTCTTCCTTTAATAAAACAAGGGGCAATTAAATGAGGGCGCTGTTTCTGTACCAGAACGGAAATATTTATTTGCCCGCCTTAATATAAATTCAACTGAATTCTTTCACTTACAATTCCAAAAAATACTATGCAATCTGGTGGGGAAGTCACGTGGTGTGACTTGCAGTGCGGAGCTATGAGTTTGTAACAATTCGATACGAAGATAAAGAAAAGGAAATGTAGTAATGAACAACCACCACAAGTCTCAGAGCGAAGAACCGATGAGAATGACTCATTTGCTGGAGATTATCTACAGACAGAAATGGACAATAATAGTTACTTTTCTAACGGTAGTCAGTTTAGCGCTAATATTTACACTCTTGCAGAAGAAAGTCTATGAAGCCAATACCTCAATAATTGTTGACGAAAGCCAGGCCACGCTTGCCCTCGGCTTAGGGAATCCTGATTCAAAGACAGACAAGGTGCAGATACAGGTTGAGGTGCTGCAGTCGCGCGACCTGATATCGCACGTTGCCGAAAAGCTCCTGGAAAGAGTTTACATAGATCCCAATCAGCAGAAAGATACACTCCTTATCATCAGAGACGCCAGGCAGTCTCAGAAAGTTACCGATTTCTCCTCACCCAGGATGCAGGAAGGGGTCATAAAACAGCTCAGGAATTCGATGGAGCTGATGACAAAGAAGGGAATGAATGTCGTTAAACTTTCCTTCAGAAGCCATGACCCCCGTGAAGCAGCCCTGATTGCAAATATGTTTATTGAAACTTATTACGAAAGGGACCTGAACCGCAGCCGTTCAAATTCTTCGGAACTTAGAGCCTTTCTTGAACAGCAGAGCTCTATAAAGGCTAAGGACCTGGCCCGGAGTGACTCTGCTTTACAGAGCTATATGCAGAATAATAATGTAACGGCACTCGACGTGGAGTCGAACATAACCAACAACAAGGTTGCCGCACTGCAGAGTGAACTTGAATCCAACGAGATTGAATACCAGAAAAACAGGCTCCTTCTCGACAGCTATAAAAAGGAGCTCGCGCGCCTGAGCCCGCAGGTGGCGCAGAAGATTGTAGCGGGTGACGACCTCTACATTAAGGAGCTTCAGCAGGAAATAGCCAGAAAAGAAGCCCAGCTTGATATTTCAAAAGTTGTAAGCGCCTCTGAGGCGCAAAGGCCTGAATACAAAAGCCAGTTAAACAAAACGAGCCGTGCAATTGACTCTCTTAGGGCCATACTGGATTCCAGGACAAAAGATTTTGTGAAGAGCTCGATGAACAACTATTCCATTACAGGCTCGGGAACAACGGACCAGGGGAATATAATTTCGGAGCTTTCAGGACAGATACAGCAGCTTCAGGTAAAGCAGAATTCACTTGAGCTGAACAGGAAATTGCTTTCTCAGAACCTTGGAAAGTACAACGGCCGCTTAAGCCAGCTCCCAAAGGAAAGCGTTACGCTTGCAAAGCTGCAGAGGGAAAGAGCCTTTAACGAAAAGGTGGCTGAGGACCTGAAAGCAAAGTACCAGGAGGCAATGCTTGCCGAGCGCTCTACGTTCGGGGAAATTCAGGTGCTTGATAAAGCTTCTGTGCCGCTTGAGCCGGTGAGCCCTAATGCAAAATTTAACCTTATAATAGGGAGCCTGACGGGGCTCAGCCTTGGTTTTATACTGGCCTTCATATTTAACTTTGCACATAATAAAATTCACACTCCAAAAGATATTGAGTACCTGGGATTCAGGCTTCTGTCCACAATACCGAAGCTGCAGCTGGAACAGAGGACGAGCCCGAAGCTTCTCAAAGAGGCAGGGGGGAGGCCGGCCACCACCACGAGCCTTGTATCGGCAAAGAACCCTAATTCGGAAATATACGAGTCATACCTTCGTCTCGGGATCAATCTTGCCTACAGCCTCATGGACAGGCGTTTTAAGTCACTTTTAGTTACCAGTGCCGGGCCCGGGGCAGGCAAAAGTGCAACCGCTATTAATGTTTCGGTTACTTTAGCCAACCTGGGAAAATCGGTACTCCTTGTAGATACCGATATAAGGCGCCCTGTGATACATAAGTATTTCAGCAAGCCGATGGGGCCGGGCCTTACGGATTATCTCATGGAGCAGAGCCCTCTTGAAGAGATTATCCAGCCAACACTTGTTAAGGGGCTTGATATAATAACCTGCGGGGGGAAACTCCTTAACCCATCACTCATTCTCTCCTCTGCAAAGATGAGATATCTGGTTGAGGAGGATACGAGCCGTTATGATTTCATAATTTACGACGCGCCGCCATTGAATCCTGTAACCGATGCAATCCATCTGGCAAAAGTTGTTGATGAGGTCATACTGGTTGCCAGGGCAGAAAAGACGCAGGTAGAGGAGTTAAAAAGAGCAAACGAGCTCCTGGAGCAGGTAAACGTTTCGGTAAGCGGCGTGGTGCTGAACGATTTCGATACCTCCAAAGCCCCGTTCTCAGGAAAGCACTACGGATATTATTCATACAATGAGGACGTGCCGAAAAAAAAGAAGTTCAGGAAGTAGACCAGGAAGTAATATTGTTAAATGTTAAGTTTTAAGTTTTAAGTGAAGAAAAGAATCAGTAGTCATTGAGCATTCAACATTAAGCATTTTGAAGAGGGGCGGGATGAAAAAAACTGTAATTATGTTCATTGTGGTATTTATTTCAGTGCTGGTATCAGAAGTCTGCGCCCAGACTGCATATTACAAAATTGAGAATGATGGCGGGGAGCTGATGAAGAAGGTTAATATCTGGGGGTACGTTAAAAACCCAGGGCGCTATGAGGTTCCGGCCTCTACAAATCTGGTACAGATGATCGCCTATGCCGGAGGGCCGCGCGATCATGCACTGATGGATGAGGTGAAAGTCTTTAGAGACGCTCAGACCGGCAGGTCAATTATTAAGGAAGTAAACGTTGAGGAGCCTTCAAAAGTCCGCCAGAGTGACCTGCAGATACTTGATGAGGATACAATTGTAATAGACCATAGCTCTGCGGTTACAATAGGTGAAGTATTCAGTTTCATCGGTGCACCGGTAGCTATTGTGACAAGCATTATACTGATTGCTGACAGAGTGAGCAAGAAATAGATTTTAAGTACAAAATGAAGGAAGGTTATGAAATTATTAGAGAAAATCAATGACCAGACTGCAGTTGTTGGTGTTATAGGCCTGGGTTATGTAGGGCTTCCGCTTAGTCTGGAATTTGCACTGAAGGGTTTTAACGTGATCGGTTTTGATCTGGATGGGAAGAAAATTCAATTACTGGGAGAGGGGAAAAGCTATATAAAGCATATAAACGCTGAAAAAATTAAACTGGCCGTTGAGTCGGGCAGGTTTACTTCGACAACAGACTTTTCGCGCCTGAAGGAGCCTGATGCAATTATTATTTGTGTGCCTACTCCTTTGGATGAGCACCGGGAGCCTGATATGAGTTATGTTGTTAATACAGCCAAAACAGTGTCACGGTACTTAAGGGAAGGGCAGCTCGTAGTGCTTGAGTCGACAACTTATCCCGGAACGACTGAGGAGATATTGCTTCCAATGTTTGAAAAGCGCATTAAGGAGGCTGAGCTGGAGCCTGCAGGAGCATTGGGAGAAGGGGTTCCAGGAGAAGAGGTTTCTGAAGATGAACTGACTAAAGAAACTATAAATGAACAGCCCACCATGAAAGTGGGAGAGGACTTTTACCTGGCGTTTTCACCCGAAAGGGAGGATCCGAACAATGAGAATTATTCAACGGCTACAATACCTAAAGTTATCGGCGGCGTAACACCCGGTTGTCTTGAGGCCGCCGTGGCGCTCTACGGCCACGTAATAAATAAAACCGTTCCTGTAAGCTCAACCCGTGTTGCAGAGGCCGCAAAACTTCTTGAGAACATATACCGTTCGGTCAATATCGCACTTGTAAATGAGCTTAAGCTTGTATTTGACAAAATGAACATAGACGTCTGGGAGGTAATTGAAGCAGCCTCAACAAAGCCCTTCGGATTTCACGCGTTCTATCCCGGTCCGGGCTTAGGCGGGCACTGCATTCCAATTGATCCTTTCTATCTATCCTGGAAGGCGCGGGAAAATGACAGCAGTACCCGCTTTATTGAACTTGCAGGAGAGATCAATACATTCATGCCTTACTATGTGGTAGAGAAGGCTTTTGAAGCCTTAAACACGCAGAAGAAATCCTTAAACGGCTCCAGGGTTTTGATTCTGGGTTTAGCTTATAAAAAGGACATTGACGACACGAGAGAAAGTCCTTCATTAAAGCTGATTGAGATATTCAGGGATAAAGGAGCAACTGTTGATTACAACGATCCTTATATGCCTAAATTGCCAAGGACAAGAAAGTATAGTTTTGATATGATTTCGGTTGAGCTTACAAGAGAGAGCCTTTCTGGTTATGACCTGATAGTCCTCAGTACAGATCACTCGGACTACGACTATAACTTCATAAGCGAATGTGCTTCTCTTATTGTAGACACAAGGAACGCATTCGGAAAAAGGGGAATCAAGAATTCAAAGATAGTGAAAGCATGATAAGTAAATCAGACCCGGTGGCTAAAGGTTCTTACAAGTGGCTGGGAGAACTCTCCCGAACACAGCAGGGGAAAAGACTGCTGGATTTTATTCAGGAAAATAAGCTGAAAGAAAAATTCTTAGGAGAGACCTCCTGGTTCCTTTTATCAAATATGATATACAGCGCCTCGACCTATCTGGTGGGGTTTCTGATCCCTTATCTTCTGAATACGGACTATATGGCATTTTTTTCCTCGGGCAATCAGATACTAATGGTTCTCGCTTTCATCTTTGAGCTGGGATTTTCGGTGAGCTTTCTGAGGTTTTACCAGCTGGACCGGTCTGTTAAATACATTAATAGCTATCTGCAGATGATCCTCTTTGGAGTGATTATTATTATAGGGCTTTATTTCAGCACATTTTTCGATAAAGTCTTTAATATAGATGAACTGCCTGTGGACTCCTCGCTGCTGTACTTTCTTGTAATTGCACAGCTGGGGTGGTTTTTTATTAAAAACTGGCTGCTTGCCATAAATAAAATTAAAACCCTTGTTTTCCATTCGGTACTGATACTCATTCTGAGGGTTGTGTTTCTTCTTCATCTATATTTTCTGAAGGATTTTACCATAAGGCAGCTTTTCCTGGAAACGCTTCTTTACCCGTTCTCAATAACAATGATCCATTTGCTTTATGTAAACATAAAGGTTATTCTGGAATCATTGTCCTTGTATAACATTTTTTCTCTTTCTTTAATAAGAAAAGCTGCCCAAAAGGTATACTCCTTCCTCAGGTTTTCGCTGTTGACCTACATCTCGGGTTTCCTTTACCTGTATACAATAAGATACCTGGTCATATTTATGACGGGAAAGAATAACCTGGTTGTTGCAGATCTTGGCTATGCCATGACTTTTATAGGAATTATACTGGTCTTTTACACTACCTTCAGAAGCTACCTGATTGCGCGTTTAAGCATGGATAAAGCCGATTTCATTAAGTCATATATCATTAATATAAAAAGCATGTATAAGCACTTCATCACTCTTATAATATTCTCATCAATTGCGCTTTCATACATAGTTTATCTGATAAGGCCGGGGTACTTGTCCTTTAATACGGTAATTTTCTCATTCATTCTTTTTATGTCGACTTTTCTGAACGTCTATCTGGGGCTTTTTACGGTTTTGTCGAAGACGTATGATTATAATAAAATGGAAGTGCTGCTAAATATAATAAGATTCCTCCTGGTAGTTCTGATAACGAACTATCTGGTGGAAAGCCACGTAATTCTTGGAGTCGCGCTGGTTAATGTGGTAATGGTTTTAGGTGAATATGTTTATGCAAAGATTTTAATAAGAAGAATAAATTATGTCCAGGCTTAATATAACAGGAATACTAAGAAGCGCGGTTGTTTTTATTTTTATTTTCAGCATTTTCAACGACAACCTTCTTGTGGATACATTTGGTGAGAATGCATTAAAAGGGATATTCCTTTTATTCATTATTGCCAACATGAGGAGGCTTTACCAGAACCTCCTTAACTGGAAGGTGTTAAGACACATAAAGCCTTTCTTTATATTTCTTATGTTAACATACTTTTTAATGCTCATTAACTTTTCCGGATTTGAAAGGCTTTTTGAAAATTCACTCCTCTGGATTTCGATGCTGGTAATAGTCATTTACTTTATTAATTATGACCTGAATGAAGTTTTATATATGGTATGGGTGTCTTTATTGATTTCCTCATTTTATTCATTTATTTCTGAACCTATATCGCAGTGGACATTCAGGAGAACAGGGGGTACAGGTGACCCGAATGAGTTTGCCGCCCAGCTGCTGGCTGTTTTACCGGTTTCAGTATATCTGTTTTCAGTAAATAAAAACCCGGTTTATAAAATTGTGCTGCTCAGCCTTTCATTTTTAGTTTTTGTCTACGCTCTTTTTCTTGCAGGCTCAATGTCAAGTTTCCTCGTACTGGGATTTTTAATCCCTGTTGTGCTTATCCGTTATTTAAGTCTTTCATTTACAAAGAGCCTCATTGTAATCGGGCTGGGTTTTCTGATGTTTCTTGTTTCACTTCTCGTCTTTCAGGAAAAGCTTGAGAATATGGAAGCGGTGCAAAATATGCTGGGCCGTACCCAGGAGACCGGTACGGCGCAGACAAGGATGAACAGCTGGAAGGCGGGTGTTAACATGTTTATAGATAAACCTTTATTGGGCGTGGGGATGAGGGAGTATGCCGAGTATTCTCCCAGGTATTCAAAGACATTCTTAAGCAGCGACTCGGTTGCACCGCATAATATGTTTATTGAAGTGCTTGCAGAGTCAGGAATAATAATCTTTATGTCATTTGTCATATTCATTTTAGATCTGCTCTCAAGATATTTCAATGAGATAAGAAGGAGTGACTACTTCTGGATTTACATGTCGCTTCTGGCATACGTTTTAATGGGGTTTACCCTTGGCATTACATATAATAAATTCTTCTGGCTCTCGGTTGCTTTAGTGATGAATGTTCACAGGATTTTAAGAACTGTACCGGAAACTATGGTAGTTGAGGAGCCGCAAAACTTTGCACGCAGGATAATGGACCTTGATGAAGATAATAGAACAGGTAAAAGTATAGCCAAAGAAAAGCTGCTTCAGGAGAAAGTCCTCAGGGAGAGGTTGCTCAAAGGAAATAGCAGGCAAATGTAATAATCTATCTCGATAATGTTGTATAACCATAAGACTCAGGTGAAGAAAATGAAAGTTGTGCATATTGTTTCATCGTTTGGTCCCGGTGGTGCTGAACTATTAATAAAAGATCTGGCTATAAATACACGCAAGGATATTCTTGTAGAAGTATGGGCAGTTGGCGAGGGTGAGGACAAGGAGTTTGAAGAAAAGTACAAAAGGGAGCTTTTCCAGAACGGCGTTGCGTATGCCAATATCGGGAAGATTGCCGGCAAGGGAAGGCTTAGTGTTGTTGCAAGGATCAGGAAGCTTATACAGGTAAGGCGTCCTGACGTAATAAATACGCATTCAGAGCTGGCGACGTTTTATACTTCGCTAGCCATAATAGGCACGAAAATAAAGCTCGTTCAGACGGTTCACAATACCGTTGTTAACTATCCTTTTCTTCAGAAAATTCTTGCCAGGCCTTTGACAGTTAAATTTGTAGCCATATCCGAAAAGTGCAGTTCAGTAATTAAGCGCTACATAAATCCCGGGGAAAAGAAGATCAGGCTGATCTACAATGGTGTCAACGTACAGAAGTTCCAGAAGCAGAAAAGAGAGATCCGCCCTGAAGTAAAGAATCTCATAGTAATCGGGCGCCTTGCCCCTCAGAAGGATCACAGTACACTTCTTAGGGCTTTTGCCATGTTAAAAGACCGCCTAAGTTCAAACGGAATTCCCGTTCCTGTCTTAAACCTGGTAGGTACAGGGAGCCTGAAAGATGAGCTCGTGAGGCTTTCAGAAGAGCTGAAACTGGAAAGTAAAATTAAGTTCTTAGGGGCCAGAAGCGACATTCCTGATCTCCTCTATCAGAATGACATCTGGGTGATGTCCTCAAAATGGGAGGGGCTTTCAATTTCCATGCTGGAGGCCATGGCATCAGGCATCCCAATTGTTGCAACAGATGTGGGAAGCAACAGCGAGGTAATTGAAAACAACATCAACGGAAGCCTGGTGGAGAAAGAAAATCCTGAAATGCTCTCGGAAGCCATTTACCGTCTGATAACTGACGCTGAAAAGAGGAAAAACTATTCGGAAAACGCAAGGATGAGGGTGATGGATTTCAGCCTGCAGGCATGCCTGAGCAGGTATACGGAACTATATATTTCCTTAATAAAGAAAAAGGAAAAGCCAATTCCTGTCGGCGGGATTAAGAAGGTCAGTGTCTGAGGCATAAAAGAAGCGGAAAAGAGTTGATGAATGAATAAACAGGGTATTTTCATAATCGGTAAAACACCACCTCCTATCGGAGGTGTAACCATACATATTGAAAGGCTGCTCTATAATTTAAGGAAGGATAAGGTTCCATTTGAGGCGATGAGCCTCAGCGCTTCAAACCTGAAAAAGTTTATTCCGAAATACCTTTCCTCCAGGGTTGTACACCTCAACATATCGAGTGTATACCTGAGGGCACTTTTGACGTTGGTTTCATTTTTAACCAGAAAAAGACACATAAACACTTATCACGGGAGCCTGGGAAATAAGAGCAGTATAAAAAATTTTTTCGACAAGATATCGGTTCACTTCTCCACCATCCCACTTGTGTTAAATGACGAGGCTTATAAGTTCGCCTCGAGGCACAACAGGAAAACAAGAAAAATATCGGCTTTCATCCCGCCGCCATTTGAGGAAATACTTTCTGAAGAGATAAGCTTAAAGATAAGGGCATTAAGAGCCTGGTATAAAACGGTTTTCTGTACAAATGCATTTGGCGTTATGTATGACGATAAGGGGGGGGAAGTTTACGGCATTACTGAGCTTGTAGAAGTTTTCAGGCAGGTGTTGGACAAGGCTTTAGTAATATCTGATCCAAGTGCCTCATACATGAATTACTTCCTTAAGAACAACATAAAATTAACAGATAACATTATAATGATTACAGTGCCTCACAGCTTTTTTGAAGTCCTAAAACTTTCAGACTGCTACATCCGTAACACGTCAACCGACGGAGATTCATTATCTGTTAAAGAGGCCCTGTACTTATATAAAAATGTTCTGGCAACAAGTTGTGTCCAAAGGCCTGAAGGGGTATGCCTTTATGGAGTGAGAAATTCAACTGAACTAATAAGTAAAATAAAGGGAATGGAAAAACCGGATAGTGCGCACAATAACCCCGGACAAATTAGTGGCTATCCCGGGTTAAAGAAAATTTATGAAGAGTTAATCAGAAATTAAAATGAATAATTGTTTTGAATGTGTGACAAGAGGGGAAGACTTAAAAAATGCGACAAATCATACAGGACTTAAAGAAGGGTAACACAATTCTGGAGGAGATACCGGCTCCAATGGTCACCTCTGGCCATGTTTTAATTCAGACTACCCGCTCGCTTGTTTCTCTGGGCACAGAGAAGATGCTCGTTGAGTTTGGTAAAGCAAATATGCTGGACAAGGCAAAGCAGCAGCCGGATAAGGTTAAAATGGTTCTGGATAAGATTAAGACCGATGGTTTGGTTCCGACTATTGAAGCGGTATTAAACAAACTGGATCAGCCCCTGGCACTAGGTTACTGTAACGCGGGAAGAGTTATTGCCGTAGGAAAAGGGGTAAGCGAATTTAAGACAGGGGACAGGGTGGTCTCCAACGGTAACCACGCGGAGGTAGTCTCGGTGCCGGCAAATCTGGTGGCCAAGATTCCAGATAACGTAACAGATGAAGAGGGAAGTTTTGCCGTTGTTGGAGCAATAGCACTTCAGGGAATACGGCTTTCGAATCCAACGCTCGGTGAAACATTTGTTGTAATAGGCCTGGGGTTAATAGGTCTTGTTGCCTCAAAGCTCCTTGTTGCAAACGGGTGCAATGTAATAGGGTTTGATATAGATCCATACAAAGTAAAGCTTGCAGAAAGTTTTGGTGTAAAAGCCTTTAATGTTTTAGATCCCCTGGAGCAGGTAAATCTGATTAAGGCTTTGACAAATGAAACGGGTGCTGACGGCGTTATAATAACGGCTTCCAGCAGAAGCAATGATATAATATCGGCCTCGGCCAGGATGTCCAGAAAAAGGGGGCGAATTATTCTCATTGGTGTAGTAGGCCTGGAGTTAAGCCGGGCGGAATTTTATGAAAAAGAGCTCACCTTCCAGGTCTCATGCTCATATGGCCCCGGAAGATATGACGAGTCCTATGAGCAGAAAGGTCAGGATTATCCGCTTCCTTATGTCCGTTGGACTGAGAAAAGGAACATTGAGGCTGTGCTTAATGCAATTTCCACGGGGCGCCTGGAAGTAAAGTCACTGATAACAGAAGTTGTCCCGCTTGATGAATATCTCACAATTTACGGTAACTTAAAAAGGGAAGCCGTCATAGCTTCCATTTTGAAATATCCTGAAAAAAAGAAGCCTGGAGACACTGTAGTAAAACTGCGGGAACCGGAATTCAGTAAAGGCAAAGGGGTGCTGGCCATAATAGGGGCCGGAAACTTTACGGGCTCCACCATAATACCCAACATTAAAAAACTTCCAATACGAAAAAAATACATTGCAAGTGCAAAAGGCTTAAGCGCAAAGATACTGGCAAAAAAGGGGAATTTCGAGAATGCTGGTTCCGATGTAAGGGTTATTCTTGAGGATAAAGAAGTGGATCTTGTCATGATTACAACCAGGCACAACCTGCACGCGAAGATGGCAGTGGAGGCCCTGATGCACGGGAAAAATGTATTTGTTGAAAAGCCGCTGGCATTAAATAAAAGTGAGCTTGATGAAATTATTGCCGCTGTTGAGGCTTCAGGAAAAACCGTTAATGTGGGGTTTAACAGAAGGTTTTCTCCCTATGCTGAAGCAGTTAAAAAGCAGCTCAACGGCGGGGCTCCGGTTAATATTACGGCAACGATGAACGCAGGCTACATACCGCCCGGAAGCTGGCTTCACGACCTGGAGGTTGGAGGGGGAAGAATCATTGGTGAGGCCTGTCATTTTATAGATCTCTGTTCATATCTAACGGGAAGTAAAGTTGTTCAGGTCTGCATGAATTCAATGGGGATGGAAATTCGGGAGAATACGGATAACGCATCAATACTGCTTAAATATGAAAATGGCAGCAACGCGGTAATAAATTATTTCTCTAACGGAAGTAAACAGTATGCAAAGGAACGTGTTGAAGTCTACAGTGACGAAAGGACATTTATAATAGATAACTGGCGCCTGGCTATGGGTTATGGCGCAAGGGGATTTAAGAACGTAAAAGGGAGGCAGGATAAAGGGCATAAACGTCAGTTTGAGCTTCTGGTTGAAAGAATAAACGAAGGAGGCAAAGCCCTGATTCCGCTTGAGAGCCTGATCAATACGGCAAAAGCTTCCATTGCAGCAATTGAAAGTATGAAGTGCAATTCATGGGTGAAGGTGTAGGTGTTCCTGGAGGTTGAAATTATCAGCAAGCCATTACGCTGCTCTTTTATAACTTAAATATCTTATAAACATTTTAGCAATAGCCATAGAGATGCCATGAACAAATTATATTTCAGTCTGCCATATCCTCTTCAATACATTATTACCAACCTCTTTGGGCTGACAATAAGGTATGGAAGATTTAATAAAGAATTCTTTAAAGCCCTGCAAAAATATATGGAACTTGAAAAGACGGAGACCTGCGGCCTTGATATAGAAAAGGTCATCGACGTAACAAAGGGATCGAGGTATTATTCGATCAGTAATGAAAAGGATTTCTATAATTCTCCTGTAGTGACAAAAAACCTGGTAAAAGAGAATTATGACAAGATTATAAATCCCGAATATGTATTCAAATACAACCACACGAGCGGCACTACGGGTTCCGGCCTTAATTATCCTGTCTCAAAGGAATTTGTAAACAACCACTGGGCAATATACTGGAAATCAAGGTACCTTTTTAATCTGACTACCGATACCTGGTGTGCCTATATAATAGGCAGGAACGTTCTGAACACCGAAAGGAAAAGACCTCCATACTGGATAAAGTGCTATCCGACCAGGCAGTACATGTTCTCCAATGCCCATTTGAATGTAAATACAGTGGAGCTTTATCTGAGAAAGATAAAGAAGAGCGGAATTTACTGGATGCACGGCTTTCCTTCCTCGCTTAATTATATGGCCAGTCTGATAAAGGAGCGTAAGCTTGAAGGTCTTGCCAAAGAGCTGAAACTAAGGATAATTACAGCGAGTTCTGAGACACTTTTTGAATTTCAGAAAAAGAATATTGAGGAGGTATTCGGCTGCAGGATAAGGCAGCTCTACGGGCAGACTGAAGGGGTGGCCAATATTTATGAATGCGAAGAGGGTACTCTGCACATAGATGAATCCTTCTCTTATGTGGAATTTGAGAGGGTTGAAAACAGCTGTGAAGACTACAAAATAATTGGAACCACATACATCAACAAGGCTTTCCCGCTTATCAGGTACGATACAGGGGATACGGTAAAACTCTATGATTATAACTTCGTCTGCAAGTGCGGAAGAAAATCTCGCGTTGTAAAGGAAATCATCGGGCGCGAGCAGGATTATCTGATACTTGAAGACGGAACAAAGATCGGCGGGTCGGGATTCTTCTTTAAAAAAATTGTTAATGTAAAGCGTGCACAGATAGTGCAGAAGAAGAAAGGGGAGGCTACGTTCTACATCGTAAAGACCCCCGATTACTCGCCAGAAGAAGAAGGAATGCTCAGGGAGGAAATTGAAAACAGACTCGGGAAAAATTTCAAGTACACGCTCCAGTACACCGATGAACTGATCAGGCTTAAAAACGGCAAAATGAAATTCGTTATAAATGAGATCGAAGGGGATTCAAAAGCCGGGGGTGAAAAAGTTCTCATCGATTCATCGGGAAAACCGGCTGAAGCAAAACCGGGAGTGCAGACCAATTCCTTCTGGAGAAACAGTTTACGATAGGAAAGGAAAGTATGGCAGAGAGTGCCAATAATATATCGAGATATTATCATACGCTCCGCTATCTGAAGCCAAGGCAGACAATAGGGCGATCCATTGCCGGCTTTAAGAGGAGATTTTTGTTATCCCGTGCGCCTGGTGTTCCGGAAAACCTTGAGAGCAAGTTAGGTCATAAAGCGCCTTTTCTTTTTCATGAGCCCTGGAACTGCAGGCAGAAGGTACTGAAAGGTGAATTTACTTTCTTAAACAGTACAAAAAGTTTTGAAAGAGAAATTGACTGGCAGGCTCCTGATATGCCTCTGCTCTGGAGATTTAATCTGCATTACTTTAATTATCTCCATGATCTTGAAGATAGTGAAAAAGAAAATATCTGTCTGGACTGGATAAAGAATAACCCTGAGGGCAACACCGTAGGCTGGCATCCTTATCCATTGTCTCTGAGGATAGTGAACTGGTGTAAGGAGGATCTGAGTAATCCAGAAATCCTTAAGAGTCTTTACAGGCAGGCTGCATTTCTATACAGGAACCTGGAAACTTATCATCCGGGCAATCACCTTCTTGAGAATGCCAGGGCGCTCATCTTTGGCGGCATCTGTTTCCTGGGACAGGGGGAATCTGTAAGATGGCTTGGAAAAGGCTTAAAGATCTTTCAGGATGAACTGCCTCAGCAGGTGCTTAGTGACGGAGGCTACTTTGAGCGAAGCACGATGTATCATGCAATTATGCTTGAAAATTTTCTCGATATATTGAATATACTGGATGAGCAAAATATCAGTTTGCCTTTTCTAAAAGATTCAGTCTGCAGTATGGGGGATTTTCTTTTATCGCTTACTCATCCGGACGGTACAATTTCCTTATTCAATGATTCGACTGATGAAATTGCCCCAAGCGCCGAAGAAATTCTTAGATACCTGAAGACAGTTACAGGATACAATCCTGTTCATAAATGTGACTTCCCGGAAACAGGCTACTTTATCCATAGGGGTAAGAAAGTCTGCCTCATGATAGACGGAGGCATTGTAGGCCCCGATCATCTCCCGGCCCATTCGCACGCAGATATCTTCAGCTATGAGCTTTCAGTAAATGGGGAAAAAATAATTACTGACAGCGGGGTTTACGAATATGCGCAGGGTCCGATGAGGAAATATGTAAGGAGCACCATGGCGCACAATACTGTCTCGGTTGACAGGATGGACCAGGCAGAATGCTGGAGCAGTTTCCGCCTTGCCAGGAGATTTCCTCCGAAGGAGGTAAGGTTTTCAAAACAGGGCTCCAGGAGCTGTTTCTATGGGCGCTTTGAAGGCTATGCTTCACTTATTGGAGACGGTATTTGTCATGAACGCAACATAGAAACAGATGAAGAAAAGAAAATAATTACGGTAAAAGATGCAATTGCAGGAAAGGGGAGGCATCTTGCAGAAAGTTTCATACATATCGATCCGGCTTCCAGACTGACTCAGCAGGGGAGCAGCTTTTTGATAAATAACGGAGGGCACATGGTAAAAATTGTTCCTGTAAGCGGCTTGCCGTCAGTTGAAGAAGGATGGTACTGCCCTCAGTTCGGCAGAAGGATAAAAAGCCAGGTCATTACTCTAAAGCAGGATATGCTTCCGGCCCTTCTTAGCTACAGGATTGAATTTTGAGAAATTTGCCAACAACACTAAGGGATAATTTATGTTAAGTCTTAACTTCCTTAAAGAAGTTTATTATAGATCACCATTATGGATTAAAAAAGTTTATTCGGCAATTCCCTTTGAAATAAGAAACGGAAAGGAATACAGAAAATGGATTGAGTTCCTTAAGCAAAACCTTGATCATGAAGAATATGAACTGCTGAAGTTAAAGGAAACAGTGACCTACAGTTATCTTAACGTGCCATATTATAAAAGGGTTTTCAATGAGCTTGGCATTCTGCCCGAAGATATAAAGAATAAGAATGATTTAAGCAGGCTTCCACTGCTTGATAAGCAGATAATACGGGAGAACCCTGAGGATTTTATGGTGAAAAACTATCCGGCATTCAGGCGTTTTTACGTTACAACGGGCGGAACATCAGGTGCGCAGCATAAATTCTACCAGTCGAAAAATGTCTGGAAAAAAGAGCAGGCATTTATAATTAATTATTATATGGGCTTCGACTATAACTATAGTGACCTGAGGGCAACACTCAGGGGAGGGGAGTTTAGCGAGCTCCCGGAAAATGTTTTCTGGAAAATTAACCCCATTAATAATGAAATTAACTTTTCTCCTTTTCATATCAATACAAACACTATAAAGTATTACGTTGAAAAGCTCAATGAATTAAAACCGATGTATATTCACGGCTATCCATCCGCACTTCTTCTGCTAGCAAAAAATATACAGGAGCATAACTTAAAACTTCTTTACTCGCCCAAAGCCGTTTTCCTCTCTTCGGAGAACTACACAAGTGAGCAGAAAGAAGAGCTCCAGAATTTCTTTAACGGTAAGATATCCACATACTACGGGCACTCCGAAAGGCTGATATTTGCCCCGTCTGACTGTGAGCTCAGGACGTTTACGGTTGACAGGCGTTACGGAGCATTTGAGCTTGTGGACGACAATGACAAGATAATAACACAAAACGGCGTGACCGGTGAGATTGTTGGAACAAGCTTCGATAACTACGCCATGCCGCTTATACGATACAGGACGAATGACCTAACATCTTACAGCAGTTATGAAACACTTAAAATAAATCCGATAAAGGGGCGCTGGAACCAGGAATTTCTCGACGGCAGCAACATGATGAGGGTTTCTCTTACAGGGCTTAATATGCATTCGGACATTTTTAAGAATATTCTTGCCATGCAGTTTTATCAGCCGCGGGTCGGAGAGGCGGTACTTGTCGTTGTTACAAAGAAAGACTTTACGGACTTCGATGCCAGAAAGATTCTTCATGCATTCAACAAAAAAGCAGGGCATGCGATAAAGTTTTCCCTGGAGAGAAGGGATTCTTTAATACAAACCGAAAGGGGGAAGACAAGAAGAATAATAAAAGATTATCAGCCAACAATGGCGGACACCAACTTAGGAGAATTGACCTGAAAAACCGGCATGATGGGAATGCTGATGTTCTTTTGAAAATACTTAGAAACTAATTTCTGAACCAATGGAAGACAACGATGAAAAAAGATCATATATTGTTCCTGACACATTATTTCCCTCCCGAGGTTAATGCTCCTGCAAACAGGACATATGAGCATGCAAGGGAATGGGTTAAGGAAGCAGATGTTACTGTTATTACTAACGTACCAAATCATCCTGACGGCAAGGTGTTCCCGGGATATAAAAACAAGCTCATTCAAAAAGAAGTAATTGATGGAATTAAAGTTGTAAGGCTCTGGACATTTATTACTCCAAATGAAGGCTTTTTATTAAGAAGCCTGAACTATGCGGTCTATATGCTTGCGGCAGTCATTTATGTGCTTATATCCGGAATCAGGTTCGACTTACTGATTGCAACAACACCTCAGTTCTTCTGCGGTCTTGCAGGAAAGTATATTGCGAGGCTGACAAGAAAGCCTTTTATTCTGGAGTTAAGGGATCTGTGGCCCGAGTCTATTATTGCCGTCGGAGCCGTAAAAAACAAGGCAGTTATCAGAATGCTTAACCGGCTGGAAATGGGGCTTTATAAGTCTGCCGACAGGATCGTCTCTGTTACAAAATCCTTCAGGGATAATCTCACCTCGCGGGGAATTGATCCCGGGAAAATTGAAGTGATTTTTAACGGGGTTTCACCCGAGACATTTACAAACGGGCGTGAGATAGCCGATAAAAACATAAGAGAATTCTTAAGTGAAGGCTTTATTGTCGGATACATAGGCACAATCGGAATGGCACATTCAATTAAAACGCTTATTGAAGCCGCAGAACGCCTGAAGGAAAGCTCTATAAGGTTTATAATTGTTGGTTCAGGGGCCGAAAGGGAAAAGCTTGAAAGACTGATTAAGGAAAAAAGGCTTGCAAATGTCAGGATCTTCCCGCTTCAAAGTAAGCCTGAAGTTGCCTGCATAATAAAGAAGCTGGATGTTTTCTGTGTGCACCTGAAAAATGATCCTCTCTTTAAGACTGTAATACCTTCTAAAATATTTGAAGGCATGATAATGAAAAAACCGATTCTGATCGGTGTTAACGGGGAAGCCAGGATGATTATTGAAAGTGCAAACGGAGGAATGTATTTTGAGCCTGAAAATGCCGTTGACCTTGCAGAGAAGGTCTGCCATTACTACTCATCGGAAAGCGAACGGAAACTGCACGGTGAAAACGGTTTCAGATTTGTCCTTGAGAGGTTCGACAGAAAAAAACTTGCCGCAGAATACATGGTGTTGATTAAAAAAACGATACTTCTTTCCTCACAAGTTAAAGCGGAGAAACATTCACGTAAATATTTAAAACCTGTGTAAAAATTAATGAAAAGTCATAAAAGCTATCCTTGACATTAAGAACTGATACTTTAGCTTATAAATAGAAGGGCAATGTACCTGCATTATTTTATCAGTTCAGAATAAGTTCATTTTTAATCCTTGAGGAAGCATACTGAAAAGCTTGCCGGTGAGGAAATATTGAGCTAAGATACTAATGTTAGAAATGTTTGGTTCTGGTGCTAATTGTTAAGAGGGGCTGAAAAGATAGCCGTTATTTTATTGAGGCAAAAACAATCAGCATTTTTTCTTCAACAAAATAGAGATTATAAAAGAATTAAATATGAACTTTTTACTAATATTTTTTACGAGTCTGATATTTACGATCTTTTTTACGCCATACTTCATCGCATATTTAAAAAAGACAAAAGTAGTAGATTTACCGGGTAACAGAAGAATACATTCAGATATTGT
>JBLMYS010000118.1:0-17994 GCA_050258415.1 Acidobacteriota bacterium
ACCACCTTCTCGCGCCTGTCGCGTATGGCTCTTCCAACAAGCTCCTCATTTATAAAGGGGCCGTACATATCCGCTGTATCCAGGAAGTTGACTCCAAGCTCAAGCGCCCTGTGTATTGTGGCAATGCTCTCGTTGTCATCCCGCCCGCCGTAGAATTCCGACATTCCCATGCACCCCAGGCCTATTGCCGAAACCTTAAGTCCCTCAGTTCCTAATTCACGCTGTTCCATATTTGCTCCGCAAAGTTCTTTTACATTATTCTTTACATAAAATTATACTAAGCCCCCGGAAGAAAAGCAATCTGAATAACTGCCGCAAAATAGAAAGATATTTGATCGCCTAAAGAACCGGCATATCATCCAGACCGCCGGCATTGACGACATCCTGATACCCGTAACTCTTCAAAATGCTGGCAGCATAGGCGCTTCTTGCACCTGAAGCACAGTATACAATAATCGGGCTGTCAAACTGCCCGAATTCTGTTATTCTTGCCTGCACCTGATCTACCGGTATGTTGATTGCATTCGGGTAGGCTTCTTCGCTGAATTCCTCGCTGGTACGAACGTCTACTATTTTTGCTCCAGCCTTAATTTTTTCTGTTAAATTTGCCATTCTATTTCTCCGTAAATAATATTAGTTATTGAAATTCCATCCATTAAACCATTGTGCTGCAGAATAACCTCCTGCAATATTAAATATATTTTTATACCCTTCGGCTTTCAATATCTGCAGACTGGTGTGCCCAAGAAACCCGTCCTTGCTCAGTATATAAATTGTCCTGTCTTTAGGTATTTCACCCAGCCGGTCACGTATTTCATCTGCCGGAATATGTAGCGCCCGGCAAAGAGGTGCTTTTGCCTGCTCCCCGACAGTGCGTACGTCAAGTATAAGAGTGTCTTTAGTTTCCAGTTCAGAAATAACCTGTGCCGGGGTCCTTAAAGGGCTATAACCCACGATATCATTCATGCCTATAAATGCCGCTATGTTCACCGGATCATTTGCGGTGTTATATGGAGGCGCATAGGCAAGATCCAATTCCGATAAATCTTCTAAGGTCATTTCTCCATGAAGAGCCGTTGCAAGCACATCTATTCTTTTCTCCACACCGGCTTCACCATAAGCCTGAGCACCAAGAAGCCTGCCTGACTTTTTGTCGAAGACAACCTTAAGTGCCAGAGGTTTCCCGCCGGGGAAATATGCTGCCTGGTTATCTTTAAAAACATAAGAAACTCCGGCGTCATACCCTGCCTCAACTGCAGCTTTTTCTGAAAGCCCGGTAGATGCCGCAGTATGGTCAAATAGTTTTACTACGGAAGTTCCGAGAGCTCCACGGTATTTCATGTTCCCGCCCAGAACATTCGTCCCTGCAATTCTACCCTGACGGTTTGCCGGACCTGCAAGCGGGATACGAACTTTTTTGCCATGGACTTTGTGAATGACTTCCACCATATCTCCCGCCGCATAAATGTCCGGGTCGCTTGTCCTCATATTTTCATCAACAGCAAGTCCGCCGTAGAGCCCAATTTCCAGGCCTGCAGATTTAGCAAGCGTAAGTTCAGGGCGCACACCAATTGACAGGAGCACCATGTCCGTCTTAATTACTGAGCCGTTAGAAAGTTCAACGGCAGTGTCAGAAACAGAAGACAATCCGGCACCTGTTTTTACAATTATTCCCTTTTCTTCAAGCCCGGCTTTTATCATAGATCCGAATTCGGGGTCCATTGAAACCATCACCTGCGAAGCCAGTTCAACAAGCGTTACTTCAATTCCTCTTGCCGACAAAGCCTCTGCCATTTCCAGGCCTATAAAGCCACCGCCTGTAATGACAGCCCTCGAGGGATGTTTTTCTTCTATAAACTTATGAATGCGGTCCATATCCGGGATTGTCCAGAGCTTAAATACGTGTTCAAGTGCTATGCCGTCAATCCGCGGCACAATTGGGCTACCACCCTGTGCCAGTATTAGTTTGTCGTAAGGAAGAAATTCTTCTCCCATCTGTGTTTTGACAGCTACCTTCTTCTTATCGCGCTGGATTTCAATGGCTTCAGTATTTGTTTTTACCTTTACCCTGTACCTGCTGAAGAACCCCTCTGGTGTTTGCAAGAGGAGCTTTGAGCGGCGCTGAATATCACGGCTTATGAAATAGGGGAGCCCGCAATTAGCAAAGCTGACGTAGGGGCCCTTTTCCAGTATGGTTATTTCCGCATTTTCATCTAAACGCCTGATCCGGGCAGCAGCCGTAGCCCCTCCGGCCACACCGCCAATGATCAGTATTTTTGTAGAATTACTATTTTTCATCTGATTTTACCGTTATAATAAAATTGTTATATAATTAAACTTTACCTGGATCTGAATAATAACGTTACCGTATGATGCAATTAAGATAAATAGGATTCATCCAGAACACTTTCAGAAAAATATTTCATAATCCACCATCCCCATTCTTATTTCTTTCTTCCTTTCTTTTAATTTTTTGTATCACACTGTCTTGCATAAAGAATAGAATAATATTATTTTAGGCCCTAAAATAATTTGGAAGGTGGAACCGATGAAAAAAGAAGATAAAAAGGCCGAAATTCTTGCGGGACTCATATGCAGTCTTACACGCAACTGTAATATCAGAGAGGAGTACTTTGCCGCAAGCTTCAACCTTTCGCCTGCCGAAGTGAAGCTCCTGAAACTCTTTGCCTTCAAATCAACCCTCTCGGTAAAAGAACTTTGCAGTCTTCTGCACCTTACTCCCGGCAGAATAACGCATATTGTAAGCTCACTTGAGGAAAAAAAGCTGCTTATAAGAAGCGTGGACCAGAAGGATAAAAGAAATGTGATAGTTTCAACTGCCCCCAAGTGCGCTCCATTTATCAATAATCTGCATATGAGTTACCTCGACCTGCACCAGAGAATTCTGGATAGCGTAAGCGAAGAGGACCAGGAAAAAATGTTTCAGGCACTTGAAACGCTGGTCGGGATCTTTAGCAAATGGGTCAATGAAAATAAAGTTTAGGGCATAAAAGAAAGTCTGGAAATAGATACAAGAAAGGAACAAAAATAAACAAGGATAAATAACTGCATGAGAAAAATCATTCTGATACTGTCTGCTGTAAGTCTTGCGGCAATAGTAATTGTCAGCACAGTCACCAAAAAGGAAAAAGAGCCGGATGGCCTCCTGAAACTAAAGGCGAAGTACTCCCTTAAGCACACGCCATCGGTTGACCATTCTAAATTTGCAATCCTAAAAGCTAAGTTCACCTCACCTCAGAAGGTAACCGAAGCCTGCATCAGCTGCCATAATGAACGCCATACCGAAGTAATGAATTCCAACCACTGGAACTGGGAAAGGGAGGAGTACGTACAGGGCCGCGGAATTGTCTATGTAGGCAAGAAAAATGCCATCAACAACTTCTGCATCGGCGTTCAGGGCAACGAGGAAAGCTGCGCAAAGTGCCATATAGGTTACGGCCTTTCGGACAACAAGATGAACTACACGGACCCCAGGAACATCGACTGCCTTGTCTGTCACGACAACACAGAAACCTACGCCAAGGCTCCTGAAAAAGGCGGAGCACCCGATCCCTCGCTTGACCTTAATAAAATCGCACAAAATGTTGGCCGCCCCGGTCGCTCGAACTGCGGCGTATGTCACTTTTTCGGAGGTGGCGGAAATAACGTAAAGCACGGCGACCTGGATAAGGCTATGTTCCAGCCCACGCGCGATATTGATGTCCATATGGCCACAGACGGCGCCAACCTTCAGTGCGTTGACTGCCATCTGACGGAAAAACACAATATTTCTGGCAAGCTTTATTCGCTTTCCTCCATGAACCACAACAGGGTTACATGCGAGCAGTGCCACAGCGCAACCCCGCATGAAAGCGATATATTAAACGAGCATACGCTTAAAGTTGCATGCCAGACCTGCCACATTTCAACATACGCAAAGGCTAACTCTACAAAAGAAAGCTGGGACTGGTCTGCCGCTGGAAAACTTAAAAACGGCGAGCCTTATATTGAGGAAGACAGCCTCGGCAACCATGCCTATATGTCGATTAAAGGAAGTTTCAAATGGGGACGCAACCTGAAACCCGAATACGCCTGGTTCAACGGTAACGCCACGCATTACCTCCTGGGCGATAAAATTCAGGATACCACAAAGCCTCTTGTGCTTAATCCTCTTGCAGGAAACTACGACGACCCGGATTCAAAAATTATCCCTGTCAAAATTCACAGGGCACGTCAGCCTTTTGACCCTGTAAACAGCATTCTTATTCAGCCCAAGCTATTTGCTGAAAATAAGGGCGAGGGAGCTTTCTGGAAGGACTTCAACTGGCAGAAGGCAGCTGAAGTGGGTATGAAGGAAATTGGCCAGCCCTTCAGCGGCAGGGTTTCTTTTATGCAGACTGAAAGCAACTGGCCAATTAACCATATGGTGGCCACAAAGGAAAACGCCGTAAAATGCAATGAATGCCATACGCGCGAAAATGGGAGACTTGCCGGACTTAACGACTTTTATATGCCCGGCAGAAACTACTCGTCTGTAATCGATACGCTTGGAAAACTTCTCGTGTGGGCTTCACTGCTTGGAGTACTCATGCACGGCGCGCTCAGAATTCTAAGTTCAATTAAGCTTAAAAAGAAAGGGGCAAAATAATGAAAAGAGCATATGTATATAAGGCATTCGAACGATTCTGGCACTGGGCTCAGGCAATACTGATCATGTTTCTTGCCTTCTCAGGCTTTGAAATTCACGGATCTTTAAGCTTCTTCGGATTCGAAAATGCCGTTAAATACCACAACATTGCGGCTTACATGTTCCTCATCCTGATAGCATTTGCCATATTCTGGCACTTTACAACAGGGGAGTGGAGGCAGTACGTGCCGACTTATCAGAACATAAAGGCTCAGCTCGACTATTACCTCTTCGGCATTTTTAAGAATGCCCATCACCCGGTAAAAAAGACTGTCCTCAGTAAACTTAACCCTCTTCAGAAGCTGGTTTACTTCGGCCTGAAGATACTCGTAATTCCTGTAATCGTTACTTCAGGGCTCCTTTATATGTTCTACCGCTATCCGCAGAGGCACGGGGTTGAAGCCCTGAACATTCATTCGCTCCAGGCCGTTGCCCTCGTGCACACCGCGGCGGCATTTTTCCTGGTGGTGTTTCTAATTACTCATCTTTACCTGATCACAACAGGCCATACGGTAACCTCTAACCTGAAGGCTATGCTTACGGGATTTGAGGACCTGGAAGATGATCATAACACTACAGAAGAAGAAAAAATAGTTGAAGAAGTAACCGAAGAAATCTCATCAATATAAAATTTCTAAAAGAGGACTTAAGTGGAAAAGAAACAATATATGAATCCTTATCTGGCAGGCACCTTTTTAGGACTCCTGCTTCTGGCTACCATTTACATTACCGGACGTGGTCTGGGTGCAAGCGGAGCCGTTAAAAGCTTTACAGTTGCAGCTGTTGAAACCGTTGCAAAACATCATACCGAAACAACAAAATTCTATAAGGAATATGCAGGCGAACACTCGGGAAGCCCGCTCATGAACTGGCTGGTCTTTGAGGTGGTGGGTGTCCTGATAGGTGCCTTTATCTCCGGACTGATTTCCAACCGTCTTGAATTGAAGATGGAGCACGGCCCCAAGACAACAAGCCGTGTGAGAATCGCTTCAGCTGCTGTAGGCGGGGCACTCTTCGGTTTCGGGGCACAGCTGGGGCGCGGATGCACCAGCGGCGCTGCCTTAAGCGGTATGGCCGTACTATCAACGGGCGGAATTATTACAATGATTGCCATCTTCGGCGGAGCTTACGCATTCGCCTACTTTTTCAGGAAACTTTGGATATAAAAAGAAACAGGAGATTTATTATATGGGACCTCTAGTTCCGGATTTAATTGGAAATGAATTAAACCTTGTGGCTGCTCTTTTTATCGGCATGCTCTTCGGTGCAATATTAGAACAGGCAGGATTCTCAACTTCAAAAAAACTTGTAGGCCTTTTTTACGGCTACGACTTTACGGTTTTAAGGGTGTTTTTTACTGCCGGCGTAGTCTCTATGATCGGCGTAATAGCTTTCGATCACTTCGGAATTCTGGATATGAGCCTGACATACATTAATCCCACATTCCTCTACTCGGCTATTGTGGGGGGGGTTATTATGGGACTCGGATTTGTAATCGGTGGCTTCTGCCCGGGCACAAGCCTTTGTGCCATGGCAATAGGAAAAATTGACGCAATGATTTTCGTTGCGGGCTCATTCCTTGGCGTGCTGGTCTTTGCCGAAGGATATCCAATGTTTGAAGGCCTCTATAAGGCTCAAAACTGGGGAAGCCCCCAGATTTTTAATACGCTCAACATGTCGCAGGGGCTCTTTGCATTCCTTTTGACTGCCATAGCGCTCTTTGCATTCTGGGTGACCTCAATTATTGAAAACAGGGTAAACGGAATTAAGAAACCTGCCCTAAGGCTTACCCCCTATTACGCAAGCCTTGCAATGGTAGGGGCTGCAATTGCACTTTCATCGTTTATGCTCCCTGAAAGAGAGGAGTCAGTGCTCGATAAGGTTGAAAATAAGGATTTTCTTACTCAGCACAGTGTAAATTTAATTACTTCTGATGAGCTTGCTTTCAGGATCATGGATAAGCAGGGCAACCTCCAGATTTTCGATTTCAGAAATCCGGTGGAATTTACAAAGTTCCACCTGCCCAAATCCGTACCTTTTAAGGCCGGCAACCTGTTTGAAAAGGAGCCTTCAAAGCCTCTTCTCTTAAAGGGCCAGATGAATATCTTTACTGCAGCCGATGAGCTGACGGCAAGGAAAATGGCCGTTGCCGCACAGGAGCTTGGATTTGAAAATATCAGGGTGCTCGAAGGCGGCCTGGATAATTTCAGGAATCAGATAATTAACTTCGACACACTCAGCGTAGCCCATTCGAAACAGGAGATGGATACTTACCGCTTTAGAGCCAAAGCTAGAAAGGTAATCCCTCAGCTTATAGAAGAGGCTAAAAAGAGTGCAGGAGTAACAACAACAAAAGCCAAGCGCGTTGTGGGCGGATGCTGATTAATTAAACTTTCACAATTAAATAACAAATAAAGCGAATACCATGCGTAACCCCTGCACGCGATAACCTCCGTGCAGGGGTTTTCTTTTCAGGTTTTACTTATTAAACCGCCGTTACACTTCCGCAAAGCTCAGCATGTATTGTCCTGTTCTTCCCAAGATAGAGTTTAAGAGCTTCTATAGCCTTTATCCCTGCCTCTTTCTTTCCGGTACCGTATTTCTCGGGTATTCCCTGCTGCGTAAGATATGCTGCGGTGTATGTCCTTTCAGGCAGAAGTTTCTTACCCCTTACAAATACCTCCTGCACACGCTCACCATTGGGGTTCTCAATTTTTATGTAAATATTCATCCCGTTAACCCTAGGAAACTGCCGTGGGAGCCAGACTGTATTACAATGGCCTTATTTACAATAACGGGTTTATAGAGTCGGTTGTGTGTATGCGCTGATCCGATGCGTATATTGTTTACTTCCATAACCCTGTAAGGTTCAAAAACAAGCTCATTGCTATCCTTATAATAACAGTTTATGGCAAGCATCGGGTAGTTTAGTTTCTTCGTAAAGCTTTTAAAACCCTCAGGAGTATAGGCAAACTCCCAGTGCGCCGTCATTGCGTCGAACTTCATTTCATTAAGTACGGGAAGAAAAAGATCCCCTTTGGATTTCACAGCAGGGAAAGTACCGTGAATGGTATCCCCTCCGTCAAAAAGAGCCACTTTCCCGGGATAAGACTTTCGCGCATCGTTTATAACAGAAGCTATTCTTGCAAAGCCCCGCTTACCTTATACTCGGCCCCTTTACCCGTCCAGAAGAATTCCTGGTGCGGCTCCAGATAGCCGTGACTGTCGTTAAGCTGAAAAATCACAAGATCCGTTCTCATATTATACCTGAAAATATTTATTACAACTGCTCATTTAAGTCTGATGCATTCTGTAACAGAAAGATTCTATTTCCATGTTTCTAAAAACCTGCATTTCGAATAATAGCAGTTTATTGTAAATTAACTTGAAAACACTTTGGCGGCGTAAACGAAAATGAAAATTCTTCTTACAGGGGCAAACGGCTACATCGGAAAAAGACTTCTTCCCTTTCTCCTTGCACAGGGGCATGAGGTCTACTGCTGCGTGAGGGATAAAAACCGCTTCCATTACCAGACTTCGCCTTCCGGAGCGGGAAAGATTATAGTAGTGGAAGTAGATTTCCTGAAGCCTGAAACTATTGAGAATGCAAAAGAAAATTTCGACGCCACCTTCTACTTAATCCATTCCATGACCTCCTCAACCCGCGGCTTCCAGGAGATGGAAAAAACGGCTGCTGAGAACTTTGTGAAATTTATCCGGGATTCAAACGTAAAACAGATAATATATTTGAGCGGAATTACAAACGAAAAGAAACTCTCGCCTCACCTTGCCTCAAGGCGCAACGTTGAAGAGATACTTAAAACCTCAGGCGTTGCCCTTACAGTCTTAAGGGCGGGAATTATCATCGGCTCCGGGAGCGCCTCTTTTGAAATTATGCGCGACCTTGTGGAAAAGCTCCCCGTAATGATTACACCCAGGTGGGTTAATACTAAAAGCCAGCCGATTGCAATAAGAAATGTTATTGAATACCTGACAGGCGTGCTGCTGAAGCCTGTGACATACAACAAACATTTTGATATCGTCGGCCCCGACATACTTTCATATAAGGAGATGCTGCTGGGACTTGCAGATGTAAGGGGACTGAAACGGTATATTTTTACTGTCCCGGTCCTGTCGCCAAGGCTTTCGTCCTACTGGCTTTACTTTGTAACTTCTGTATCCTACCCTCTGGCTGTTAACCTGGTAGACAGCATGAAGGTTGAAGTTACAGGAACTCCCAACGATCTTTCCGCAATTCTGAACATAAAGCTTCTGCCTTACAGGGAGGCCGTAAAGCTTGCATTCGGAAAGGTGGAACAGGACTCGGTAATTTCTAGCTGGAAGGATGCTTTTAATTACAGTAAAAATAATTTTCTCATAAACGATCACCTGAACATACCTCAGTTTGGCTGTTTTACGGATAAAAAGGAGCTGAAGATAGCAGGTGATCCCGAAAGGGTAATGAAAAACATCTGGGCCATAGGAGGCTCGCGCGGCTGGTATTATGCCGATTTTCTCTGGGGAATAAGAGGGTTTCTTGACAAGGCTGTAGGCGGCGTAGGCCTTAGGCGCGGGCGCACCAACAGTTCGGAGCTTTACCCGGGAGACACGCTGGACTTCTGGCGTGTGCTGGTAGCCGACCGCATGAGGAGGAGGCTCCTTTTGTATGCCGAAATGAAGCTGCCGGGCGAGGCCTGGCTCGAATTTTCTCTCTCGCAGAAAGAGGATGGCTATTATCTTAATCAGACTGCTACATTCCGCCCCAAAGGCCTGCCTGGTAGATTATACTGGTACAGCCTTCTGCCGTGGCATTACTTCATTTTCAATGGCATGATCCGCAACATCGCAGGATACGAAGCCTCCTGATAATGGATTAAGTTTATTTAAAAATAATTTCCAATATCCCTTTTTTATTCTATTTTATACTCAGATGCAGAAATAAAATGATGAAGAAAATTGTCCTCGATATAGAAACCTGCGGCTGCGCCCTTAATGACCTTTCAGAATCACAGCAGGAATTTATTTTAAGAGACTCAGAGAATGGGAAAACACCACGCGCAGACGAGGAGATTGAACGCTCACTAAGCTATTATCCCTTTACAGCCCGGGTAATCGCAATCGGCATGATGGACCTGGAATCTCAGAAGACCGCGGTCTATTATGAATCCCGGGAAAAAGAGGAGTGGACAGATACAGAGAAAAATACCAGATTTATCGGGCGCTCTGAATGCGAGATGCTAAAGGTGTTCTGGAAAATTATGGCGCAGACTGAACTTGTCATTACTTTTAACGGAAGAGTGTTCGACATCCCTTTTCTTATGATGCGCTCGGCACTCCTTAAAATTAAGCCCGTAAAGAATATCATCAGGAACCGCTTCGATAAATCGCACCACATAGATCTTATGGATCAGCTCAGCTTCTACGGCGCAACAAGAAAGTTTAACCTCGACTTCTACTGCCATTCCTTCGGCATAAAATCACCCAAGACAAAAGAAATGAACGGAAGGGAAGTGAAAAACTTTTATTTGTCTGGTCGAATAAAGGAAATTGCACGCTACTGTGCCGGAGATGTCAATGCAACCTACGAGCTTTATAAAATATGGAATGAATACCTTAATCTGGAAACTTAAAACTCAAAACTTAAAACATAAAACTCAAAACTTAAAACTTAACATTAAAAAAGAAGGGCTGCCGATTTCTCCGCAGCCCAATTGAATACTTTACATCAAAAAGAACTAAAACTCAAGCTCCACTCCTGCAACAGGGAAAAGAGTATACTGATAAACCTCATCAATTGTACCATCTGAATTATACTGGTATATTGCAATATTTTTCCTGTTGTAAAGATTTTCAATCGAAAGGAAAATCCGCAGATTCCACTTCTCAAAATTATACCTGCTGTTAAATGAAATATCCAGCCTGTGGTAATCAGGGTAGCGCACCGAATTTACTTCATCCGTCGGAATCCATGTGCCGTTACTCCATTTTACTCCACCTTCCATATGCTGCTCCGAGGTGACATAGCGGTTTGGCGTATAAGGCTTCCCGCTCGCATAACGCCAGCGCAGGCTTATCTCCATGTCGTTTGAAAAAGGCAGAATGTAACTGGGGTACTTTATGTAAAAAGGCATGGAACTCAGGTGATCTCTTAAGCCGCTGAATCTTTTCCCGACGATAGCCGTAAATACATGCGGGAAGTCGTAATCGGAGGCAAATTCCTGCCCCTCGCGCCCGATGCGCGGGTCTTTCATCTTCGACCACATCCTTGAATAACTTATTGTTCCGTATAGATCCTTTACCATTTTCTGCTGCAGCATCATATCAAACCCGTAGGCCGACTGTTTGCCAAGGTTAAGATTTCTTTCCGAGCGCATCATTCTGTCGTTGAAGTTTACAAATGTTTCGGAAACAGGAATATCCGTATATGCTTTATGGTATCCTTCCACCGTAAGCTTTAAGCCGTCATCCAGAATGTGCTCTATACCCAGGACCAGGTGTCTTGCATGCGTATTTTTTAGATACCTGTTTATGTCGCTGTGATAGCGGTCGCCGTATGTCGGGTATGACTGCGACTGGTAAAACTCCCCGTATGCAAAGTTTATATTGGTCAGTGCCGGAACGATGTAATACGTCATTGCCAGCCGGGGGCTTACGTTACCCCGTTTACTGTAAGTGAAGTAGTCGTACCGGAGCCCCAGGTTAACTATCATCCTGTCGTCAAAAAGCTTGAACTTGTCGTTCAGATATGCGTAAGTCTTGTAGTTGTTAAAAAGGGGTATGTCGTATACCGGGTTTGAGGAGGGGACAACTACAGGGTTAGTCCACTCCCCGTTAATTAAATACCTGGCCGAATCCCCTGTGACAAAGAGGTTCTGATTGTAGTTTGCAGTTGCCACTGAGCCGCCAAAATTAAGCTCCTGGAATTTTGACAAATTCCATACAAACTCAGTTTTGAATGTCACCTGCCCGTTATCGTGGTTATCGCTGAAAACCGGCTTTCTGTTAAGAACACGTGAAGATGAGAGCTTGCCCGAAGGATTGTAAAACCTTTCGGTGAAGTTTTCCGAGACATCCACAGTATTGTGATAATTTGTGTAATAAAGAGTCATAAGTGAGTAAAAGTTCCTGCTCCAGAGGCTCTTTAAGGTAAGGCCTGTTGCGTACTGCCGCTGCTTTACGTCAACTTTCTCAAGCCCTATTGAGTCAGCCTTGCCCGCCATTTTAGAATCAGAAGATTCAGGTTCGCCATTAAAGAAAATCTTGTCGTTTCCGTAAATGCCCGACCAAGAAAGCTTGTGAATTTTTGAGAGGTCGTAGGCAGCCTTAAACTGAATGTCATAATATCTGGGTACTGCAGAAAGCCCGATGCCGCCTGTTATTAAGTCGAGGAAGCTTTTTCTGGCTGAAATTATCCAGGAGCCCTGCCCGCCGTTAATGGCACCTTCCATTACGGCTCCGTAGCCCGCCATGGAAAGGTTGAAATTGGCATCAAGCGGGTTATTCCTGGTGCCTTCGCGCGAAGTGATGTTCATAACAGAAGAAAGCTTGTCGCCGTATTTTGAAATGAAGCCTCCGGTGGAGAACTGAATGTCTTCAATCAGGTCAACATTGACCATGTTGATAGGCCCGCCGGAATTATATTCATTAGGGTAATGATTAGTTGAGTGGATCTCCATATTGTCAAAAACCGTCAGGTTTTCGTTCGGTGAGCCTCCTCTGACCAGAAGCTCATTGGTCTGATCGTTTGAAAATGAAACTCCCGCCATACCTTGAAGTATTCTCTGAAAGTCCTGTACCGATCCCGGCGAACGCCTGATCTCCTCCGGCCCCAGCACAACAGTGCTCAGATTGTTGTCTTTGGTTGCCTTGTCAAAATAGTCCGCCTTGACTACAACCTGCCCGAGTTCAAAAGAAGTCTCTTCCATTTTAACGGAAATATTTGATTCGCTGCTGGTTGTGACAACAACGTCAGTCTTAACGACTGTCTGATACCCTATTGAACTGACAGTAATGGAATAGCTCCCTACTGGAACTTTAATGCTGAATTTGCCCTCCTGGGAGCTTGTGGCTCCTGTAGATTTTAACTCGTTTACCACTATATTTGCCCCCATTAAAGGCTCCTTGGTCTTTGCGTCTAAAACCTCGCCGTTTATATAGTTTTGCTGGGAGTACAAACTGGAGTGCGAAATAAAAATAAATGAAATTAACAGAATTCCCCTAAAAAATCTCATTTCTTCATGATCCTTTTCTTTTTTATATGTTTCTTAAATTTAGACGGAAGAAAGTACAAATAGTTCTGGAAGCGGACAATAGGATATCGGTATAACTCAGATATTTTCCTGTAAAGTGCCTGAAATTGCCGACGACTAAATGACCCGGATATTTACTTCAAAAGCTCCATGAAAAGTGTTATATTATGGGATAATAATTTCACATTTATTTTATTGGACCAAATATAAATGAAAGAACCGGAAGTAACTTTGCAATTAGCCCTGGAACATGGACTTACTGAAGAAGAATATAACAGGATACTTGATATATTAGGCCGCAGGCCGAACTATACCGAACTTGGAATTTTCAGCGTTATGTGGAGCGAACACTGCAGCTATAAAAACTCAATCGCTCTACTAAAAACCCTTCCCAGAAGCGGCGGCAGACTCCTTGTGGGCGCAGGAGAGGAAAATGCAGGACTTGTGGACATTGGAGACGGTCTTGGAGTCGTTTTCAAAATTGAAAGCCACAACCACCCCTCGGCAGTTGAACCTTACCAGGGTGCTGCTACAGGCGTCGGCGGAATCCTAAGAGATATTTTTACCATGGGAGCGCGCCCTATAGCCTCATTAAACTCGCTAAGGTTCGGAACACTTGATGACGCAAGAACAAGATTCCTTTTCGACGGCATCGTAAAGGGAATAGGAGACTACGGCAACTGCTTCGGAGTGCCGACTGTGGCAGGCGAGGTTTATTTCGATAACTCATATAAAGGAAATCCTCTTGTAAATGCCATGGCAGTTGGAATTGTAAGAACCGACCGCGTTGCCTCGGCAACTGCCAAAGGCCTGGGAAACCCGGTTATGATCGTTGGGTCTTCTACAGGACGCGACGGAATCCACGGGGCAACTTTTGCATCTGAGGAGATTTCCGAAAAATCAGAAGCCAAACGCCCATCGGTCCAGGCGGGCGACCCATTTACGGAAAAACTCCTCCTCGAAGCTACTTTGGAAATCATTAAAGAAGATCTTATAATAGGCATTCAGGATATGGGTGCTGCCGGCATCTCTTGCTCAACTTCAGAGATGAGCGCTAAGGGTGAGTCAGGTATGAAGATTGACCTTAGTAAAGTACCTTTAAGAGAAAAAGGAATGACTGCCTACGAGATCATGCTTTCTGAAAGCCAGGAAAGAATGCTCGTTGTGGTGAAAAAAGGAAAGGAAGACAGGGTAAAGGAAATTTTCGATAAGTGGGACCTGCACTGCGAGATCGTCGGCGAGGTAACTGACAGCGGCATCCTGGAAATTGACTATGAGGGGCAGCGCAAGGCAACCGTACCGGCTTTTGACCTCGTCTTAGGCGGCGGCGCCCCGGTCTATATAAGAGAAACCAAAGAGCCCGAATACCTTAAGACTACGAGAAAATTTGATTTTTCCAATACTCCAATGCCCGGCAATATAAAAGAAGTTTTTGAGAAACTCTTCAGCTCGCCTAATATCGCTTCAAAAAGATGGGTCTATGAACAGTACGACTCTATGGTAAGAACTAATACTATAGTGGGACCCGGATGTGACTCGGCGGTAATATTTGTCAAGGATACCAATAAGGCCCTGGCAGCCAAGACCGACTGCAACGGCAAATACGTATACCTTAATCCTAAAGAAGGCACCAAAATAGCAGTTGCCGAATCTGCAAGAAATATCGTCTGCTCGGGCGGACTTCCTCTTGCAATTACAAACTGCCTTAACTTCGGAAACCCGTATAAGCCTGAGGTCTACTGGCAGTTCAAACAGGCAATTGAAGGAATGGGCGAGGCTTGCCGCTTCTTCGATACCCCGGTTACAGGCGGAAATGTCTCCTTCTATAACGAGTCACCTGAAACCTCGGTTTACCCTACACCGGTTATCGGTATGATTGGCCTTGTTGAGGACCTGAAGGACGTTACAACTTCCTATTTCAAAGGGGAAGGGGAGATGATATACCTTCTCGGTGAAGATTTTGAAGAGATGGGCGGAAGCGAATATATGCAGCTCATCCACGGACAGGTAACTGGCGAATGCCCGAAAATGGATCTTGAAGGTGAGAAAAAGCTTCAGGATACGCTTCTTTCTTTAATTAAAGGTGGCTTTATCCGTTCGGCCCATGACGTTTCAGACGGCGGAATTATGACGGCAATTGCTGAATGCTGTATCATGGATATGGAACATGCCCTTGGCGCAGAGGTCAGCATTCCGGTTAAAACAAGGGAGGATTTCTCCTTATTCTCCGAAAGCCAGTCGAGGGTAATCGTTTCTGTAGAAGCCAAGAAAAAAGAGGAATTTGAACAGAAGCTTTCCCGGTCAGGACAGGCATTTACTTTTCTTGGCAGGACAGGCGGAAGCAATTTGCGTGTAAACGGAAAGTATGAGTTTGCTTTAGAGAATTTAATTGACCTTTATTACACCTCAATTTCCAAAGTAATGAATGCTTCAATCTAATTTGCTCGAAAGATTTAAGACTCTGCAAAAATTACGGGCTCTGCCGGGCCTGCAGAAAAACCACAGCTTCAGGAAATTTGTCTCGCACTATTTCTGGGGACTGTATTACAGAATAGATGAACACCATGTGTTCCTTTACTCGAGCGGCCTGGCATTTTCCCTGTTTTTGTGCATTGTCCCTTTTGTGCTTATTATATTCTCCATTCTGGGAAATATCCTTGCAGTCACTTCGGTTGAAGGTCAGATAAATACTTTTATCTACACTGTAATCCCATACGCCGAATACGCCGAATATGCAAAGGAAGTCATTTTCTCCAGAATTAAGGAAGTAATTGAATATAAGACGATGGCAGGCTACATAGGAGGCTTCGGTCTTTTCTTTGCCGCCAGCGGACTTTTTAGCAGCATGCGCACCATACTTAATAAGATCTTCCCTGGCAGGGACGATAAAAGTGCAATAATCGGTAAACTGCGCGATTTCGGCATGGTGCTCATTGTAATCATACTCGTGCTCTTTTCAACAATCATTCTTCCTGCAATCGACATTCTGAAGGATTATACGCACAAGTTTGCCGTCTTGCGCTTTCTGGAACTTAGCGCCATACAGCACATGATGATCTCGGCCGTGTCGTTTCTGGCTATTTATCTTACGTTTTATGTCTTCTATTCACTGATACCTTATGCAAAGCTGGGGCGCAGGGTACCGGCCCTCAGTGCCCTCTGGGCTGCAATATTGTGGGAAGTGGCTAAAAGGCTTTTTGGATACTATATAAACCATTTTGCCACGCTTAACAAGATTTACGGCACATATGCCCTTTTGGTTGTTCTTGCCTTCTGGATCTATTATTCTTCAATTACTTTTCTCCTTGGAGCCGAAATCGGGCAGCTTTACCGCGAAAGGTTGGAGGTAAAACGTAAAAAACCGGCTGGACAAAAAGGAAATCTCCCCAAGAGTAATCCACAGAAAAATAACCTCCCCAAAGGGACTTCCCGCGAAAAATCGACTAAACGCTGAATAGTTCACGACTGAATTGCCACGGCTGAATTGCCACGGCTGAATTGCCACGGCCTTCAGGCCGTGGATCCCGATATCAAACAAAAACGGCTTTAGCCCCAGATTCTTTAGAAAAGATTATACGACAATGTCAGGCTCGTTTTCATCTGCCTTTCCGATTTTGGCTTCTTGTCATATGATGCGTTTACTCCGAAATATATGTTGTTCTCTATGTAAAAAAGAAAAGACAAATTTACAAGATTACTCACCATCGCCGTCTGCCCCTGGGTCTTGAATACCCCAAACCGGTAGCCCGTAAGGAGATTTATGCGGTTGCTGAGTTCATAAATAAGGTCAAAACCTATATTTGCCGTTACTTCCTTTACAAATGCCGAATCAACCGGCGTAAAGACCCCCGCATCAAGATTAAGCTGTGTCCTCCAGCTGAAAGGATACGAATATCTGCCGTTTATGGTAAGATTAGGCGATCCGGCAGGGGATTTATCAGGTTTGGTTATCGTGAAAAGTGCCCCGGCAGAAACATCCCACCCGTAAAACCTCTGGTTTACTCTCTCATTTATTCCAAAGAGGACCTGCCTCATCCTGAGTATTCCGATTGAACCTATATTCGATCCTCTTAAAAGCCCTGAGGCCTGAATCTCTTTTTCTATGTCTGCAAACCACTGTGTTTCATATACCTCGGCACCATACAGATTCTTATACTCATCCTCGCGCTCAATTATGTTTGCAATATTTATCATTATCCCCTTCTGAAGATGGCCTGTAATGACGTTGTCCTTTATCAGGTGCTCTTCAATCCTGACCGCCTTTGCCAGGGCTGTTGCATTAATGTATCGTCCGTAACCCGCTCCTACGGTCATATTGGAGGCAACCTGTGCAAAATCCTTTGACCCTTCAACTGAAATCCCGGAAAATGCAAACCAGTCCTCCTTATCCCATATGTACTTCCTTATATTGCCGTCAATCAGGATGTCATAGCTTTTCTTTCCGCCATCATTGCCACCCGAGGCATCCACGTTGAAAAACCAGGCAAAGGGAAGTGAAGTATAGAATTTTCTGAAAATAAGGTCGGCTGAAGCCGTATTGCTGCTGACGCTGTCGCCTACCTGCGCCCAGTTCCAGAATCCGTTTGCCCTGAAGGTTGTAGCCTGGCTTACAGCAACTTTGTAATCTGTTACACTTACGTTCTGTGAATAAAGCAGGGATGTAGTTATCAAAACAAAAATAATAAGATGAATTGCTCTCACCTCGACCCCGTCTTGATAGGTATTGTTAATGGAAATAACAAAAATTATATTAAAATAGCAATCCGCACCTGAGTGCTGAAAATAAATTACTGACTTAAGTCAATTTATATTTATTAATAACTTGACTATTTGCCCGCAAAATGATAATTTTATTCAGAATAATTTGTCTGAATATGACTGTAATATTTTCAAAAAAATGCGAATACGGACTTCAGGCCGTGCTTTACCTGGCTGCAAATATGCAGGAGGATGTTGTAAGGGTTGACGTAATTGCCAAAGAACTCAATATCCCGAAGGAATTTGTATCCAAGATACTCCAGAGCCTGAGAGAACACGGAATAATTGAATCCAAAAAGG
>JBLMYS010000119.1:0-11133 GCA_050258415.1 Acidobacteriota bacterium
GTTAACTGAACCATTAGAATCTCCTACTATTTCGATTTAATCGGAAAAAATTAGTTTATCTCAATAGCCTTAAAACGGCAGCTTTCGAAACACATGCCGCACTGAATACATTTATCCTGTAAAATGTAATGTGCCTGCCCCTTCTCTCCGGCAATAGCTTCATTAGGACACTTCTTAAGGCAGAGGCCGCAGCCCGAGCAGACGCTGTTATCTATGGTAAATGTCAGAAGCTCCTTGCAGACTCCTGCAGGGCATTTTCTGTCGTAGAGATGAGCCTCGTATTCTTCCTTAAAGTATCTTAAGCCTGATAAGACAGGGTTCGGAGCCGTCTGTCCAAGTCCGCAAAGAGAAGTATCTTTAATCACGTCTGCCAGGCGCTGGAGGTGTACAACCCCCTTGAACCTTTGCAGCTGATCCAGTTTGTCCTTTGTATTCTTATAGCTCCTGGGAATTCTTTCAATGATCTCCAGCATGCGCTTTGTTCCCTCGCGGCAGGGTACGCATTTGCCGCATGATTCGGCCTGAATAAACGACAGGAAGAATCTTGCAATATCAACCATACAGGTGTCTTCATCCATTACGACAAATCCGCCTGAACCCATCATGGCGCCCACGGTTTTAAGTGATTCATAGTCCACTTGTGTCTTTATTACGCTGTCCGGGAGGCATCCGCCTGAAGGGCCACCGATCTGAACAGCCTTGAAGAGCTTATTGTTTGGAATTCCGCCGCCGATCTTGAAGACCACGTCTTCAAGCGTAACGCCCATAGGCACTTCCACAAGTCCTGAGTTCTTGATTTTTCCGGAAAGAGCAAATACTTTGGTTCCCTTGCTCGATTGTGTTCCGATTGAGGAAAACCAGCCTGAGCCTCTTACAATTACCGCGGGTACGTTTGCAAAGGTCTCAACATTATTTATTATAGTCGGCTTGCCCCACAGTCCTGCGTTAGCCGGGTAAGGAGGCCTTGGTTTCGGCATTCCACGTTTACCTTCAATTGAAGCGATAAGAGCCGTTTCCTCGCCGCAGACAAAGGCGCCTGCGCCTTTTTTGACCTTCAGATCAAAGCTGAAATTGCTGCCTAGGATGTTCTTGCCAAGAAGCCCGTACTTCCTGCACTCCTTGATTGAGTTTTCCAGCCTTTCAATTGCAAGTGGATATTCAGCGCGGCAGTATATATAGCCGTTTGTAGCTTCAATTGCATAGGCTGCAATGAGCATTCCCTCAATTATCCTGTAGGGATCACTTTCCAGTACTGAACGGTCCATGAATGCACCCGGATCCCCTTCATCTGCGTTGCAGATGATGTACTTTACGTCACTTTTGTTCTTAAGGGCAAGCTCCCACTTCTTTCCCGTGGGGAATCCGCCGCCGCCACGGCCCCTGAGGCCACTGGCTAAAACTTCCTTTACAACCCCCTCAGGTTTCATCAGGCGGAGTACTTTATCAAATCCTTTGAATCCTCCGGCACTTAAATAGGCATCAATTGATGCCGGATCGATAATTCCGCAGTTTTCAAGTACAACTTTAAGCTGGTGTTTGAAGAACGGGTCCTCGTTGATGTTTGGAACTTCGGGAGTGGATTTTCCGTGCGTTCCTAATAATTTTTCCTTGAAAATTCCTTTTTCAACTATTGTCCTTTGTATAAGCTTTGGGACAATTTTAGGAACAATTTCGCAGTACGAAATTCTGTCCTGCCCGGGGAGTTTTATATCAACAATTACTTCTTTTGCGCAGTAGCCTATACAGCCTGTAGCTACAATGCGGGCATTGATATTAAGCCTTTTTAATTCACTGACAATGGCCTCTTCAACTTTCTTGGCCCCTGAGGCAAGGCCGCAGGTGCCCATTCCGATAAAAATAACCGGAAGGTCGTGATCCTTAAAGGTCAATTGTTTGTTCAGGCTGATAAACTTTTCCTGACATTCGGAATTGTGATGACAAAGAGGTCCTTCGGTGCAGCATGTAACAAATTGGCTACACGGTTTTTCTAAGCTGTGCCAGCATTCATCACAGCATTTATCCAGAAAGGTTTTCATTGTTCGCTCGTAATTTGTTCTTCAATTTTTTCTGATGAGACTTCTGAAGCAGTATATTTTTTCAGGATTCTCGGAATGTCCTTTACGGTTGCTCTGCCGTAATAATCATCATTTACAACAATAACAGGAGCAATACTGCATGCTCCAATACAAGCTACAACTTCCAAAGTAAAATTCTTATCTCTTGTGGTCTCCCCTGCCTTGCAGTTCAAAGCTGTCTCCAGGGCAAATAACAGGTTAGCTGAACCTTTCACGTGACATGCAGTTCCCCTGCAAACTCTTATAATGTTCTTTCCAAGGGGTTTTAATCTGAACTGGTTGTAAAAGGTGGCTACACCATATATTCTGCTCAGGGGCATTTCAAGAAATTCACCAATATCCATCAGAGCTGATTCGGGTAGGTAACCATATATATTCTGCACCTCTTGCAGCAAGGATATTAAACTGCTTTTATCTTTTGGAGGATAATTAGAGAAAATTTGTGAATGCATCTTAATACCTATGTTTGGTTTTTTATCAGATTTGCAATTTGTGTGCCATTTTTTGCCCCTTAAATTTAGCCCGAATTGGGCACATATGAGGTATATAGTGTGAAACTTATTGTGAATTTTTCTAACAATATTCAATATTTTCCTAACAATAAGAAAAGGAAAACGTGCAATAAAAAGGGACCTCTGGTGCTATTTGGTGAATGGCTGGAACAAAAGAATTTAACATGGATGGAAAAAACGGATGCCACCCCGGGGGGGGGAGGCATCCTTAGTGTGTAACAATATAATTGACTAAAGGATGGTAAGGTGTTTACCCGATCGCATTGTTTTTTGCTGCAGATTCTTCAGCAAGTTTCTTTTTATAATTCTTCATTTTTTCAAGCAGACTCTTATCCTCAACGGCAAGGATCTGTATGGCAAGAAGAGCTGCATTTTTAGCTCCCCCAATAGCTACTGTAGCTACAGGAATGCCTGAAGGCATCTGAACGATCGACAAAAGTGAGTCCAACCCGTTTAAGGATTTACTTAAAATGGGAACTCCGATTACCGGAAGCGGTGTGTATGCTGCAGTTACACCCGGAAGATGTGCTGCCCCTCCGGCACCTGCAATTATTACCTTAATCCCCCTGTTTATGGCCTCTGTGGCATATTCTGCCAGCAGGTGAGGCGTACGGTGGGCCGATATGATCTTAAGCTCAAACATTACGCCAAACTGATCGCAGACACTGGCGGCTTCCTTCATTACGGGCAGATCGGAATCGCTTCCCATGATTATTGCTATTTGCGGACTGAAATTTTCCATTTATTTTCCTGAAATTGTTGCTTTCAAAAGATACATTCAATTTAAGAAAGATTCAATTTCCCGCTTTTACACTTTTGCCCGAAGTAAGGGTTATCTGAGAAAAAAAAGGGGTACCCGGAACAGGTACCCCTTTTTATTAAGATTTTATGCGCCTTATTTTTCAGTAATTGAACCGATACCTGAAACACTTCTTCTGACATTCTTGGGATTTCCATAGTAGTCCAGACTCCCGACGCCGGAAATGTCGGCCCTTAATTCCTTGGAAGCGTAAACCTCAGCCTTTGAGGCGCCGCTGATTTCTACATTTGCATTATCTGCAAGAAGGTCACGGGCCTCAACTTTCACGGCACCCGAGAGGCTCAATCTCAGCATGCCGGTCTTTCCGGAAAGATACATTTTCCCGGCGCCGCTTGCATCAAGCTTAATCCTGTCGTTATTTACGTTTTCAATCGTTATGTTGCTTGCTCCTGAAGTTTCAACTTCATCAATATTAGATGCTGTAATATTTATCTTTATCTTTTTTTTCGGGTTTATGCTTTTTGTATTATAAATGTGCAACGTGTTTCCGCTTATTTCTGATTTTATCAGGGGCAGAATATTGCTCTCAGCATCAATCGTCACTCCCGGTGTTGAGCCGCAGGTGATGTTCACCTCGTAGGCCCCACCTAAGTCAACCGCGTTAAAATCGCTCAAAGATCGCGTCTCTTCCCTGCTTATACCGCTTCCCCTCACCCCGCCAAAGCCGTGGCAGTTAAACCCGAAGCCGTGGCAGCCGGTAAAAACGAGAAATAATAATGCCGATGCCAGTAAAACTCTTTTCATATCTCCTCCATGCTTAAATTCTTGACCCTTCTATGAATTTAGACGCAGGAAGTTTCAGGAAGTTCTAAATGAAACAGCTTTTTTTGAGACATAATGCCTATCCCCCCCGACTTAAGCCATAGTTCAATAACTTTAAGGTTTCTTTCGATAGTAAAGTCCCGGCATGTCCGGTTTTTTTTAAGAAAAATATTTTATATTTGCTGAATCATTTCAAACAGCAGGCTTAAAGCCTGTGTTCAGATCGCAAAAGATCCAAATTAAAGTAATTCTTGAATTTAAGACTATATGAAAAGAAAAGATATAAACGGCGCAGGTTCCATGGACTTAAGAGAGCTTATTGCAAGGGTATACGGGCACTTAAGAAACGGAAGATTTCAGTCGGCCCTTGAGCTCTCAAGGCAAGCCTATGAGGCAATGCCAAATGACAATAGCGCCATTATCTGTCATGCCTGGGCGCTCCTGGAGAACGGTAATCCAGCCAAAGCTCTTGAACTGGCAAATCTGGCCGTGGAATCTGACGAAAACAGTTTTAATTCGCACCTTTACAGGGGTCTTTTTCTCAGCCGTATGAGTATTTATGAAGGAGCCTTGAGCGATCTTGACCTGGCAGTTAAAAACGAGGAATACCTCCTCTCAACGGCTTACCTTAGCCGGGCAAGGAGCCTTGCCGGTCTTGGAAGGTACTTTGAGGCCCTGGAGGAGATGGAAAAGGCAATTCTGGTCTCGGGAGAAAATGCCAAGACCCTGAAGGAGAGCAAAAGGTGGTACAGGATTGCCGCAGGATATAACGATCTCTTTGAAGAAAAGGCAGATGCCAGAATAGAAATGCTTGAAGAGGCTGAAAAGGCGCTTGGTTCTGGCGAGAACTGGTTTACGCTTCTTGTCGCGGGGAAAATTGTTTCTAATAAGTTGTCCGGAAATGTTTCAGAAGAAATACTCCAAAAGGCACAGATGCTGGAATTGCGCGCAATGATTGCCCTTTTTCAGTACCTCCCTGCCCTGCAGAAAGCAGAAAAACTAAAAGATAACCTCTCGGGCATGGTTGAATTTAAGGCCATTTATAGTGAACTCTTGAGGCTTTGCAGTAAAAAGAAAACTGATGAAATGGATAGCCCTGCTCCCGTTGCAACAGAGAGTACGGATTCTGAAAATGAAAAAGAGAAATCCTCCTCTGAGAGCGAAGATAAAAATGCCGGGGTCATAAGCCTCCGCAAAAGGATCGGTTTTAGGAGCTGCATAAACCCCGCCGCGGAGTTCCTGGATGCTAAAATGTTCTCATTCAGTCACAAGGCAAACGGAGAAATTAAAAGATACCTCGTACAGTTCAACTCTCAGAAAACATCATTCATTGGAACGGAACTGCTCCTTAGAAACCCATTATTTCAAAAGATGGATTTCAACCTTTCGGGCAAGGCCCTCTGGTACTTAAACGGAGAGGAAATAGGCCGTAGCAGTTTCAGTGTTTTTATAGACAAAACATGGGAGGAAGCAACTTTCGTCCAGTACTGGGGGGCTGAGATTCCGGGATACTGGGAAAAAGGGCAGGCAAAGGTTGAAATTTTTATTGATGAACATAAGGCCTGCGAACGCTGGTTCTTAATCTCCACCACTGAAATTGAACAGTCGCCTGAAGCAAGATATTTGCCCGAAGAAACAGAAACCCTGCAGGAGGACCCGGATCTTAGGCCTGAAATAAGCCCCGTAAAACATAACCGGAATTACTCTTATGCCCCGCTTCCAACAGAGGAAGAACCGCTGGAAGTTCTGCTCCAAAGGCTTGACAGCCTTACAGGGTTAAATAAGGTTAAAGAAGCTCTCAGAGATTTTATAAGCTATCTTGAATTTCAGAATGAAAGACAAAGACTCGGCCTGAGCAGAAGCTCAAGCTTCACACTGCACTGCGTCTTTCAGGGCAACCCCGGAACAGGTAAAACAACTGTTGCCAGAATGCTCGGAAAAATCCTAAAAGCAATGGGTTTTCTTGAAAAAGGACATATAGTTGAAGTGGACAGGGCCGGCCTCGTGGGACAGTACATAGGCGAGACTGCCATAAAAACAGATAAGCTTGTAACAGAAGCCATGGGCGGCGTGCTTTTTATTGATGAGGCTTATACGCTGGTTAAAAAATCTGGCGGCGGGCAGGATTTCGGTCAGGAGGCAATCGATACTCTGCTAAAAAGAATGGAGGACCATAAGGGACAATTTGTCGTCGTCGCAGCAGGATATCCCGAGGAAATGCAGGCTTTCCTTAATTCCAACCCGGGACTTAAAAGCCGGTTTACGCACAGCTTCGACTTTGAGGATTATTCACCCGAAGAGCTGCTTGAGATATTTAAGGCTACTGCACTCTCCGAAGAGTACACTCCAAGTGAAGAGGCGCTTGAACTCCTGAAAAAAGAATTTACGCGCCTTTACAGGAAACGCGATAAGTCTTTCGGCAACGCCCGCCTCTCAGGCAGGTTCTTTAACGAATCGAAGCTCCAGTTGAGCAGAAGATTTACGAAGCTAAGCGACCCGGAAAAGTCAAAGCAGGCTATGATGACAATTACCGGAGAAGACATAAAAATGCTTCTTTCAACAGAAGAGGAGAAAAATGTATCAATTCCAATCGACGAAGAAGCCCTCAGCCGTGCTCTGGAAAAAATAAACAGCCTCTCAGGAATCGAATCGGTTAAAAAAGAGATACATGAAACCGTAAAGCTTGCCAGGTATCTGGCCAGTCAGGGAGAGGATCTCAATAAAAGATTTTTATCGCACCTTGTTTTCCTTGGCAATCCCGGCACCGGAAAGACAACAGTTGCCAGGATATACAGTGAAATTATTTCAGCCCTGGGGATACTGCCGCGCGGGCATTTAATTGAGGCCGACAGGCAGAGGCTGGTTTCAGGTTATACAGGACAAACGGCCATTCAGACCTCAGAAGTTATAGACCTGGCCCTTGGCGGCACCCTTTTTATTGACGAGGCTTACATGCTGTCAAAAAAGCCAGGCGGCACCCAGGATTTTGGCCAGGAGGCAATTGATACCCTGCTTAAAAGAATGGAAGACGACCGCGACAAGTTTATAGTTATTGCAGCCGGATATACCGATGAAATGAAGAATTTCCTGGAGAGCAATCCCGGCCTCAGGTCGCGCTTTACAAAAACTATTACTTTTGAGGATTATAATCCCAACGATCTTCTTGAGATAACGCTTTCCATGATCTCTGAAAAAGGCTTTACACTTGAAACTGAGGCAAAGGAGCCTTTAAGAAAATACTATAACACACTTTACAGAAACCGCGATAAAACATTCGGTAACGCCAGAATTGCAAGAAACCTTGTTGAAAGCTCGCTTAAAAACCAGATGCTCCGCATGTCTGAGGTGCCTGAGACAAAGAGAATTGAAGAAGAAGCCAGAACAATAAAGCTTTTGGACATTAAGAGCCTGATTTATGACGGAAATGAAAGGAAAAACTTTAGGGTTGAAGGCGATATCGAGCAGCTGAACCACTGCATGCAGGAGCTGAAAAACCTGACAGGGCTTCTTCAGGTGAAAAAGACGGTTGAAAAGCTCGTCTCGGGCCTCAAAGTGGCGAAACTAAGGGAGAAAAGAGGACTTTCGGTACTAGAGAAAAACATGCACGCCGTTTTCCTGGGAAACCCGGGGACAGGAAAAACGACTGTTGCACGCCTTTTAAGCAGGATATATAAAGAAATGGGACTCCTGGAAAAAGGGCATTTAGTTGAAGTCGACCGCGCCTCGCTTGTTGCTGGATATCAGGGGCAGACAGCAATTAAAACTGATGAGGTCATCCGGCAGGCACTGGGAGGCACACTCTTTATAGATGAGGCCTATACACTCTCAAGGAATGGCAATGACTTCGGGCAGGAAGCAATAGACACACTCTTAAAAAGGATGGAAGACTTCAAAGGGCAGTTTGCCGTCATTACGGCGGGCTATCCGGATGAGATGAACCGGTTCCTGAATTCAAACCCCGGCTTAAAATCCCGCTTTTCAAATATACTTACATTTGAAGACTACTCCCCAAGGCAGATGCTTGAAATTGCAGCCAACATTGCGGACGAATCGGGCTACAAGCTTGATGAGGGGGCACTGCAGTTTTTGCTCGAGATCTTTACTCGCCTTTATACAAAGCGTGACAAGAATTTCGGCAATGCGCGCACGGCGCGTCAGATCCTCTACGAAACCATAAGCAACCAGGAAGAAAGGATTTCAAAGCTGGTAGACGTGGTCGATGATGACCTGATGACAATTACAATTGAAGACGTTGAAAGGCTTGCGCAATTCTAAAAAAGGAAAAATAAATAACTGCAGCAATAAATATTGCTGCAGTTTAAGCTACTTTTTCGAGGCTTCGGAAAAGGTTAAAATGTAACCGTTATTGTCCCTGACCGTAAACTCCTTGCTCCCGTAGAATGTCTGATGCAGTTCCCTTACCACCTGGAGGCCCGAAGCTGTTGTCTTGTCGTAAAGAGGAAGAATGTCATTTACTTCAAAAAACAGGGAGAATGTTCCCCCTATCTGCTGCTCCACCGGAATGTTCATATCCTGGCTGAAGCTCTCCCTTTTCTGAACCATCAGTTCAACATTGCCATTCGAGAGAATTGCAAAATTATATTTCCCCGTGTCAGGAATTGTTACTACCGCATCAAATCCAAAATTGTCGTGGTAAAACTTTATCGTCTCGTTAACGTCATTGACCATCAGATTAGGCGTAAGCTTCTTAAAATTAATATTTTCCTGAACTGCTTTTTGGCGCGGTTTTCTTTTAAGCTGCTGATCAGAATGCCTGATACAGCCGGTCAAAGTTAGAATAAAAACAAGCAGTATACTACAAAGAATTTTCATGTCTATAATTGTCCAAATTTTATAATATTACCGAAAGTTATACAAAAAAAATATAACTTAAAATTAAGATAAACATCTCACACTAAATAATAGCATCCTGAGCGCGAAAATCAGTCATTATCTTTTTTCAGGGTAACTGTAACTTTTGTACCCTTGCCTTTCTGGCTTTCAACCGCGACAGAGGCGCTGTTCAAATCGGCGTACTTTTTCACTAGTGCCAGGCCAAGCCCGTTTCCTTCGAATCGTCTCGTATAACCCGTCTCCTCCTGTGAAAAGGGAGAGAAGATCCTTGGCAGGTAATCTTCTGAAATCCCTATACCGGTATCCTTTATAACAACTGATGTCACGCCAGGCTGAGCGTTCAGGAGAGAAATTTCCACTCTTCCCTTCTGCGTATACTTAATTGCATTATCTATTAAGTTCTGGAACATCTGTGTAAGTGAATAAGGATCCCCGGTAATTATCTCGTCATTTTCCAGATCGCCGGAGAGTAAAAACTCCAGATCCTTCATCTTTGCCTGGTTCTGGAATTCCCTAAAGAGGTTATCCAGTATGTCGGACCTCAGATTCAGCTTTCTGGGGTTCATCTCGTAGCTGCCCGACTGGAGCTGCGACATTGAAAGTATCATGTCAATTGTTCTCGTAAGACGCCTTCCGCCGCTGTCGATGATCTTAAAGACCTGCCCCATTTCATCAGGAAGCCTTTCCTCAAACTCAGACCTTAAGAGTGATGTAAAGCTCAGGATGGTATTAATAGGAGTTCTTATTTCGTGCGACATTTGAGCCAAAAAGTCGCTCTTCAGGCGGTCAGCTTTTTCAGCCGCCTCTTTTGCCAGTATGAGTTCCTCTTCGGCACGCTTGCGCTTTTCTTCCACGCCTATTGCTGCTGCGGCAATGCTCATAAGCCTGAGGTCATCGCGGCTTGGAGCGTAGTCATCCCTGTAAACAAGGCAGAGTGAGCCTGCGGGCTCTCCGTCGCAGGTGACCTGCTTGCCAATATAGGTCTTCAATCCATATCTTGTAACATTAGGATCGGTGTCGGCATAATTTGTTTCATCCAGGTTCTGTATGACCCAGGTCTTATTCTTATCGCCATGAATAACGTCATAACAGACGCGCCCGGTTGCGCTTTCCATGGTGCAGAAACCTTCCGGTGTATTCCATTGTCCCATGCTGCATAGCTTGTCTCCCTCAAGACGGTTATAGAGTGCTGATGTAGCCGAAAGCTGTTCACCGCAAAGGGCAACCAGCCGGCTAATATTCTCTTTTGCATCCGCGCCGAAACTAAGCATGCAGTCATTAAGTTTTGAAAGCCGGTCTTCTGCTTTTTTCCTTTCAGTTATATCCCTGAAAACGCTGAGTATAAGGAGATCCTGCCCGTGTAGTATTAATTCAGAATGCGCAACATCAAACCAGATTTTTTTCCCGTTCCATAATGTTATCTCAGGCTGTGAATGAGGGATAATTGTGCCCTTCCTTACTCTTTCCACATAACCCGAAATAGTCTCTCCCCTTACATCCTGGTGATAAATTAAAGAGAGTGACCTGCCTTCCATCTGTGATCTGTTCAGACCCACCATTCTGCAGAAAGACTCGTTTACCATTTTAACGTTCCCGTACCTGTCGGCAAGCCTCATTCCGTCGGCAGAGTTCTCCCAGACAAGGCGGAAGAGCTTCTCGGATTTCTGGATTTCCTCTTCGGCCTTCTTTCTTTCGGTTATATCCAGCATCCCGGTAACAGTTCTCTTAGTGCCCGGAATAAGGGCAGCGGTATTGATCATATATTTTTCTTTTCCCCACCTGTCCAGGAAACGGTATTCATAAGAATGGGGAGAGTTAAATCCATCGGTGAGTCTGGCGGCCCTGTAAGCGGCTACCCTTTCGCGGTCTTCGGTATGCACTAGATCAAACCAGCTTAATTTCCCTTCAACTTCCTCTTTTAAGTAGCCTGAAATTCTGCAGAATTCGCCGTTTACAAGTGAAATGATGCCGTTTTCCTCAACAATAATAATACTGCTTCCGGTATTTTCAAAGGTAGTACGGTACCTTTCTTCGCTGAGGGCAATGGCTTCCTGGCTGCGTTTTCTTTCCGTATTATCGCGAATAATGGTCTGAATGGCGGGCTTTCCCT
>JBLMYS010000120.1:0-5801 GCA_050258415.1 Acidobacteriota bacterium
TCTTCTTGTAAACAAGGATGACGCAACTGAAACAACTTTTCTCATCGGCAGCTACGGCATAAAGCAGAGTAACCCCGACTACGTGGCCGTGGAGGTAATAAATACAATTCTTGGCGGCAGATTTACCTCCTGGCTCAATGATGAACTGAGGGTAAATTCAGGCCTTACATACGGGGCACGCAGCGAATTTTCGGCCCTGAAGGAAACTGGAACCTTCACTATCAGCACTTATACAGGAACTGCCACAACCGTCGATGCAATTGACATTGCCTTAAAGGTCTTAAAGCGTCTGCATGAAAAGGGGATTGATGAGAAGACACTTACATCTGCAAAAAATTACCTGAAAGGTCAGTTTCCGCCAAAGTATGAAACCTCGGGCGCGCTTGCGCAGCTGCTCGTGAACATGTTTACTTATAATTTTAATGAGTCTTTTATCAACGACTTTGAAAAGAACGTAGACAGCCTGACACTTGTAAAAGCAAAGGATATTATTGCTAAGTATTTCCCTGAAAACAACTTGCAGTTTGTTCTAATCGGCAAGGCTTCCGAAATAAAAGAGAAAGTTGCAAAATATGGCCAGATGACTACGGTTGATATTAAGGATGAGGGTTTTTAAGTCAATAGCACCGGGCGAAATTTTTATTTTTTTTGTTTTTGATTTTTCAGGCCAAATAAATAACTTCGCCTCTGTGTAAAAAAGAAATGTATGCTCCCCTAAGAGCTGTTAAAATATAAATTCATATAGGAGATAATGTGAGCGCTGATATTAAAGAATTAAGCAGTGTTGATTTTCTGGATAATTACAGGGAAAAGAAGCAAAAGGGCCCGGTAAAAAGGGAATTTGTCATTTCTGAGGAAATGAAGTTCATGGCACAGGAGATCATTAGCGAAGAGAAAATTGACGTGCATCCTGCTAAAATAGAGTATGTAACGGTTGAGCCAAACATCTCGAAGACCACGGCTGCAAAGTGCGTTAAAACCGGCAAGGAGCTGAAGTTCTTCTCGAATCTTGACTATGTTATTGAGGTTTCAGGTGAACTCTGGACAGCCCTCGACAAGGAAACAAGAAGAATCCTGCTTGAACACGAATTAAGACACATCCTTGTCATACAGAACGACAAGTCGGGTGACTGGAACTTTAAGTTAAGAAAACACGACATCCAGGATTTCGGAAGAATTGTTTCAAAGCACGGCGTTGACTGGATAAAAAGGGTAAGACTCTGCATCAGTTCACTCTACGACCTGACACCGGCTGAAGAGGATAACATACAGATGTAATCTGTTGCCGGGTTTAATTTTTGAAAAAAAAGGGATACAGAAAAGTTTTCTGTATCCCTTATTAATTTTTTGTCTTTTTTATCTCTTAGCGGTAGAGGTAGTATTTCTTTGAGAGCTTTTTGAAGGATTCAACGTCTTTATCAAGAAATGGCTTAAGGTCGCTATAGAGCATCTTTTCACTGAAAATTTTTCTTACCTTGTCTGTTCCTGCCACCTTGTCAAAAAAGTCTATCCTGTCTTTCTTTGCCAGTGTAAAGGGGTTCTTATCCGGGTATAATTCATTGTTTACCTGCATGAAAAGGAACTGAAGTGAAAGAAGGTTTACCTTCTTCATATCGAGCAGGTGTATCTGTACGCCGTGAAGTTCCTTGTCCTTATTGCCTCCGTAGAACGGCTTGAATGTAATAGGCCTGAAGATTACGCCATCAAGTCCAAGAGCGTTCATCTTATCTGCAAGTTTTTTCCCGTCAATCCATTCGGCAGCAAAGGTTTCAAAAGGAATTGTGTAACCCACGCCTTCTGAGACCGTACCGAGCTCACCCATAACTCCGGTTGAAACGTAATATTCGGGCGAGTCTTTATGAGCTACGTGCGGACTTGCAGGCACCCAGATTAGGCCGGTTTCCTGAAAAGACATGCTGCGCTTCCAGCCTTTCATCGGAACGACCGTAAGCTTGCATTTTATTCCGTTTTTAAGCATCCCTTCTTCGTTTAACATCTTTGCGAGCTCCCCGCATGTAAGGCCATAAACGTAGGGGATCTTGAACTGGCTGACAAAAGAGATGAAACCGTCTTCAACCAAGTTTCCTTCCACTTTAAGACCCGTTAAAGGGTTCGGTCGGTCGAGTACAACAAACTCCTTGTTGTTTTCGGCCGCAGCTTCCATGGCCACACCCATTGTTGAGATGTAGGTATAGGAACGGCATCCGTTATCCTGAATGTCATAGACCAGTACGTCTATATTCTTCAGCATCTCGGGGGTCGGTTTCCTGGTTTTTCCGTAAAGAGAATAAACCGGAAGGTTTGTAACCGGATCGGTGTAAAAATCCACGTGCTCACCTGCTGCATAATCGCCTCTTACGCCGTGTTCGGGACCGTAGAGCGCAACAAGTTTTACACCCGGGGTTTCAAACAGTATGTCTATAGTTGACTTAAGGCGCTGGTTGACTCCTGTGGGGTTTGTTATTAAGCCAACTCTTTTACCTTTAAGGACGTCGAAATTCCTGTCCTTAAGAACGTCGATTCCTGTCTTAACCTTAAATGTCTGTGCGTTCAGGCTGACAGCAAACAATAACACTGAAAATAAAAGAAAGAATTTTTTCATTATTTTAACCTTTGAGTTATTTTAACTTTTGAATGATTTTGTCCACGATTGAAGCGCTCTGTGCCTTAACGTCGTTGCACAGTATTTCAGCGCTTTTTAAGAGTTCTCCGGCAATCGTCTGATTTTTAAGAGAACTGCAGTTAATTAAAACGTTTAAGAAAGCACCCTGTGAAGCGGTGCTTAAGAGCAGGGCAGCCACACCAGCATCAGAAAGGGAGTTCTGGTTGCCTTTTTCAACTACCGATTGAATTAAGGGAATAACGTCATTGCACGTTCTTATTACTTCAGAGGGGACTTCCGCGGCCTGGAAGGTAGCCTCGTCAATTTTCTCAAGGCGGGCTGATTTTTCTTCTTCAGTCTCCTTTGGCAGTTTGAATGCATCCATGACCCTGTCAAAAGCCTCATTGTCCTTATTTGCCAGAAGTATAAATTTTTCCCTGAACTCATCCAGGCTTTTTTTTGCCCCGATCATCTCAGGTTCACTTTCGGCATACTTCTTTTTACCGATAGTAAGATTGCAGACCATAGCCCCAAGGCTTGAGGCCAGGCTGCCGCAGAAAGCCGACACGTTGCCTCCTCCCGGGGTGGGGGAGTTGGATGAAAGTTCATCCAGATATTGTTGTAATGTCTTAGATGTGTCCATTTTTATTCCTGTAAATTGTTTGATTTTTCAGATCATGTAATCGATTATTTTCTGTTCCGGTATGAAAGGGTTCAGGCTGCTTAGGCCCAGGCGCTCAACGGCAATCTCTACCAGTTTTGTTTCATTGGTCTCTTTATTTTCACTGTAGAACCTGCCTGCCATTAGAAGAGCCTCAAGCGGTACAAGGCCCACAATCTCGCTTCCTTCCACCTCAACGCCCAGCCTTCTGGCTTCTTTCTTTACCTCTTCAAATGCCAGGTGTATCGGAACAACCGTATAATTCTTTAGATTCATGGATACCTGTGTTATGTTATATTTTTCCAGAAAAACCCCCATTCCCTGAACGGTCTTAAGGCGCCCGGGTATCTTAACCGTCTGCCCGTCCACTTTTACAACGTTGCCATTTTCATCTCTTTGCGGCCTTCCGGTTTCCCTTAAGACCTCGGCAATCTCTTTAGAATATTTTATGTCGGGCGATTTAATGTTAACATTATAGGCAATCAGAAAGAATCTGGCTCCTGTTACAAGTGCTCCAAGTTTTGCATTAAATTCTGCCTTCCCGAAGTCAGGTGCCCATGAGGGATCCTTTAGCTTTTCTTCCAGCCCCTCATATTCCCCCTTACGTATGTTTGAAAGTAATTTCCTCTGAGGCGTGCGGCTGGCCTCTTCGTATAAGTAGACCGGAAGATTGAGCTCTTCGGAAATCCTTTTGCCGAATTCCTCCGAGATCCTTACGCACTCTTCCATTGAAGTGTTTTTAACAGGAACAAAAGGTACTACGTCTATTGCCCCCAGGCGCGGATGCTCTCCTTTATGAAGCCTCATGTCGATTCCTTCGGCTGCTGCCTTGCAGGCTTCAATTGTGCCTTCAAGAATCCCTTTTTCATTTCCTGCCAGCGTTACAACTACGCGGTTATAATCCCTGTCGGGCTCGAGGCTTAAGAGCTTTACGTTTTCTACTTTTGAGACAGCCCTTGAAATTGCCTCAAAGACAGCCTCGTTTCTGCCCTCACTGAAGTTAGGTACGCATTCAATAATTTTCATAACCTGCCTTTTTGAAGATTTATATGTTTCCTGTATAAATTACCTTTCCGTTTTTTATAGTCATGCAGTTGAGATTTTTCGCGACCTGATAGACTATGTCGGAATATTCCGGTGTGTCAAATACAGCCAGGTCGGCTTTCTTTCCGATCTCAATACTCCCGGTCTTATTACTCAGGCCGAGGGCTTTTGCGGCATTAATGGTAACTGCCGAAATTACCTCTTCAACCGTCATTTTCATCTTAATTGCCGCCAGGCTCATTACAAGGTTCATGTTTGCGATGTTGGATGAGCCCGGGTTATAATCGGTTGAAAGCGCAACAATTGCATCTTTTTCAATGAGCCTGCGGGCTGGTGCAAAGCCATAATTAAGAAAGAAAGACACGCCTGGAAGAAGCACGCACACGGTTTCAGTTGCGGCAATTTTTTCTATCCCCTCATCTGTAACCATTTCCAGGTGGTCCAGGCTCGTAGCCTTGTAGTTTACTGCCACCTCCACGCCCCCCATCGCATTAAACTGCTCGGAATGGAGCTTTATCTTAAAGCCCAGTTCTCTGGCCCTTGAGAAGATCCTGGCGACTTCCTCCTTATTAAATGCTGTAGCCTCCAGAAAAGCGTCGCAGAATTCTGCCAGGCCTTCTTTTGCCGCAAAGGGGAGCATTTTATCTATAATGAGGCTTATGTAGCCTTCTCTGTCCGACTTGTACTCCTCCGGGAAGGTATGGGCGCCAAGAAATGTGGGAATGATATCGATCTCATAGAGCGCATTCAGGCGGTTTATGACTCTAAGAAGTTTCATCTCGTCTTCGAGGCTGAGCCCGTAACCGCTTTTAATTTCAAGAGATGTAATTCCCTGTGAAATGGCATACTCTATTCTTGGGCGGGCAATTTTAACAAGGTCATCAAAACTGGTCTTTCTGACGGCCCTGACCGTTTTTGTTATACCCCCACCAGAGCGGGCAATTTCCTCATAAGTCGTTCCGGAGATTTTCTGTCTGAATTCATCTGCTCTTGAACCCGCAAAGACAAGGTGAGTATGGCAGTCGATTAAGCCGGGGAGTACTGTTTTGCCAGAAAGATCAATTATTTTATCATAATTGCCGCTTTTAACTGAAGAGTCAGGGATAATATCCTTAATAATTTCATCCTCAAGAACAATAGAGTGCCCTTCGAGAGCGTTTACTTCGCGCATCCCGACTCCGCGCTTAAAGTTCTTCCCGCCGGTTGAGACCGTAACGATCACAGAAGGAGAATAAAGCAATCCAAGCATAAGAAATAATCCCCAGGAAAATGTGAAAAGATGATAAAATAATTTCAACAGGGTTGATAAATATAAATAATTAACCGCTTATTTGTTATACTTATGAGGCGGCAAAAAGCAAAAAGCCCATTTTAAGTAAAAAAAAGGAATATTTTGGCTAAAACCCGATATTTTCGTAAATTGCACTATTAAAAATAAAAGGACTTGGAAAAATGCCGCCATCAAGAAAGCTGAAAATTCTTTTTGTTACTTCT
>JBLMYS010000121.1:0-11358 GCA_050258415.1 Acidobacteriota bacterium
TGTGGTAAATGCTTTCCTTTAAGTCCGGCTTCACCTCTGAAGTAAGTGTGGTGCCGGATTTATTCAGGTACGTAAGGCCTGCAAATGCAATTACAACGAGAATAAGAAGGATGTTCTTCATTGCCTGATTACAGAGTTATTTGTTCATATAAATTTCTGTGGCCAATTATTAAAAATAAGCAGATCAAAAATAAGCACGTTTGCGTTAAAACAAAATGTCGCCTGGGAATTAATTTAAGAGGCTGGATTCAATGGACGTGAGGGATGCCTGGAACTATTTCCTCTGGCATCCCTGAAATTGATTGATTATTTCTGTTCAAAAATAATCTTTATAAGATAAACCTTAGCAGCAGATTCCCGGAAATTGAGCTGAGATTTATCTTCTCTTTTAGGTCAAAGTCGTTTTCAATTCCTATCATATGAGTAGTCATATCAGTTTCAAGATAAGTGTATTTTAATTCAAATATTACGGAGATTGACTTTCCCGGGAATAAATTAAACCCTGCAAGAGCATTCAGCCCAAAGCTGTTTTCAAGATCATTTCCTTTTGCATAACCAATCGGATAAATACTAACTGCATTTTCTGCCCTGCTGCCATTTGGAATATAGAACCCAAGACCGCCGCCCAAATAAAGCCCTGACATTTCTTTTGAGAGGTCATACAACAGATTCCCTTCAAACCCAGCCTGGGTATATGTAGTCGACACAAAATATTTGTTTTTGTTATTAGCTGCAGATAAAACAAAAGAAGTGGAAAGTCTAAGTGAAATATCATTAATCATCCGGGACTCAACCAAAATACTCAGGCCGCCTCCCGTCTTTAGATTTTTACTTATAAAAGGAACGTTTATACCGCCTCCAAGATTAAAATTCTGTGCGTAGATGAGATTTGTACAACTAAAGAAAACTACCGTCACAATAAAAAGTAAATGGATGGCTTTATTTCTGTACATTTTTCATTCCTTATTAAATAGCCATAGTGCATAAGTGATTGGAAATGTGCAGGAATATTGGTGAAATTAAATAAAAAAAGCAAGATTGCACCGGTGAAAACATTCGTCTTCGGGCAGAAGAAAAAAAAACCCGCCGATAGGGGCGGGTTTCAAGAAAGGAGATATTACTTTATCTCTATGTTTTTGGGTTTCAATCTTTCATGTTTTGGCATGTGAATAATAAGCTGGCCGTTCTCCAGACGCGCATCTATCTTCGAGTCATCCACACCGTCTGAAATGTGGAACTTGCGGTAAAAATTGCCTATCTGAGTTTCATTTAAGATATACCTTTTGTTAACTCTGTCGTTGAAGTCTATCCTGCCCATTATTACAAGTTCGCCGTCTTCAAGCTTTATTCTCACATTCTCCTTCGAAACTCCCGGCATGTCGGCTATTAAAGTATACGCATCCTCTGTTTCATATATATCTACAAGCGGACCAACCCAGCTTTCTTTTTCAAGGGCTTCATCCCAGTTTGTCTTCTGAGTCTCCTGTACCTGAACGAGATCCTTATTGTTTTCCATTTTGCTCCTCCTTTGTAAAAATTTTATTTTTATAAAATTCATAATCATAACTCTTCCGAAAACATAATTTCAAACTTTTTTTGTAAAAGGAACCGGAAAGTTATTTGGAAAAAGCAGGGCAGGCTTTAAGACTCTGCCCTGCTTAAAGAAAGATTACTGTTTCTTTTTCTTTTCTTCTTCATCAACAACTTCATAGGAAGCATCCTGCACGTCTTTTTCCTTGCCGGCTTCCTGCTGCTGAGCTCCGCCCTGAGCACCCTGGCCTCCAGGCTGTCCCTGAGGTTGGCCCTGAGCGCCGGACTGCTGGTACAACTGCGAAGCTACTTCGTTCCAGACCTTGTTGAGTGAATCTGTCGCAGCTTTTATTGTATCGGTATTGTTGCTTGCAATGGCGTCTTCCACCTTCTTGATTTCACTTTCAAGCCTGTTCCTGGAATCGGCCGGGATCTTGTCCTTCATCTCATCAAGCTGCTTCTTTGTCTGGAAGACAAGGTTGTCAGCCTGGTTCTTGATCTCAATACCTTCTTTTCTCTTCTTGTCTTCAGCTGCATGAGACTTGGCATCGTTTTTCATCTTCTCGATTTCGTCTTTATTCAAGCCGCTTGAAGATGTGATTCTGATGCTCTGCTCTTTTCCTGTACCACGGTCCTTTGCACCTACGTGCAGTATGCCGTTGGCATCTATGTCAAAAGTCACTTCAATCTGAGGAATGCCTCTTGGTGCAGGCGGAATTCCATCCAAATGGAAGCGGCCTAAACTTCTGTTGTCACTGGCCATTGAGCGTTCACCCTGCAGAACGTGAATTTCAACCGAGGGCTGGCTGTCGCTTGCTGTTGAGAATATCTCACTCTTCTTTGTCGGTATTGTCGTATTGGCAGGAATTAAAGTTGTCATAACTCCGCCAAGAGTTTCAATACCGAGTGACAGAGGAGTAACATCCAGCAAGAGGACGTCTTTTACGTCGCCGGTAAGTACACCACCCTGTATAGCAGCACCAATAGCTACTACTTCATCGGGGTTAACACCTCTGTGGGGCTCTTTGTTGAAGAGTTTCTTTACAAGCTCCTGAACTTTCGGAACCCTGGTTGATCCACCGACTAAGATTACTTCATCGATCTGTGACGGTGTTACACCGGCATCACGCATAGCTTTTTCGCATGGGCCGACTGTTCTTTCAATCAGGTCGTCAATTAACTGCTCGAACTTAGCGCGTGTAATCGTAATGTTTAAGTGCTTGGGGCCTTCCTGAGTAGCTGTAATAAAAGGCAGATTTACGTCTGTCTGAAGTGAGTTCGACAGCTCAATTTTTGCCTTTTCAGCAGCTTCTTTCAGTCTCTGAAGAGCCATCGGATCGTTCCTCAGATCGATGCCTTCCTGCTTCTTAAATTCATCGGCCAGATAGTCTATAAGTCTCTGGTCAAAATCATCACCGCCAAGGTGACCGTCACCATTGGTGGATTTAACTTCAAAAACTCCCTCTCCAAGCTGGAGTATTGAAATATCAAATGTACCGCCGCCAAGATCATAAACTGCAACCAGCTCGTCCTTGCCTTTTTTGTCAAGGCCGTAAGCCAGAGCTGCTGCCGTAGGTTCGTTAATTATTCTTCTAACCTTAAGGCCTGCAATTTCACCTGCGTCTTTGGTTGCCTGGCGCTGTGAATCGTTGAAGTATGCAGGAACAGTTATAACCGCCTCGGTTACTTCCTGGCCAAGGTAATCTTCAGCGGTCTTCTTCATTTTCTGAAGAATCATAGCGCTGATTTCAGGTGGTGAATACACCCTGTCACCTATCTTAACGCGTGCCGAGTTACCGTCGCCGGCAACAACCTGGTAAGGTACCTTTGTCATTTCTGAGGTGACCTCATCCATTCTTCTTCCCATAAATCTCTTTATAGAAAAAACAGTGTTCTTCGGGTTTGTAACGGCCTGGCGCTTTGCAGACTGGCCTACAAGTCTTTCTCCGTTTTTTGTAAAAGCTACGATAGAAGGAGTTGTTCTACCGCCTTCGGAATTGGGAATAACCACCGGGTCGTTACCTTCCATAACCGCTACGCACGAGTTAGTAGTACCCAAGTCAATTCCTATTATTTTTCCCATTATTCGTCTCCCCTTTCTTTGTTAATAACTGCGGCAGAAAACAGTTTGTAGTTACACTTCTGCCGCTCCTCTCATCCCAATAGTTTTTATGATAATTTAATTTCTTTTTCATTGACCGGTTTCGGATTGATCTTTTCCATTTTGATCATCAGAGTACCGTCTTCAAATTTTGCGTCAACTTTGTCGGAATCCACCTCAACAGGAAGTGTAAAGCTCCTTGTAAAGGTGCCGTATGTTCTCTCATTTCTGTAGAAGTTTTTATCCTTCTGCTCTTCGACTCTCTTCTTCTCACCTTTGAGTGTGAGAATGTTGTCGTGAAGCGTAATCTTTAAGTCATCTTTTCTGATTCCAGGCAGTTCAGCTTCAACATAAAGGTGCTTATCATCTTCAGAAATATCTATTCTCGGACTGAAGGCACCGGAAAGATCCATTCCGAATGCCGGGAAATCTTCGAAGTATCTCTGAATCCTGTTGCTGAAATTCTCCAGCTCTTTCATCGGTTCAAATTTAATGATCGCCATAATCTTCTCCTCCTTTATTGTTTCTGTATTAATATTGATTCAAGTGCCGTGCCAAACTACAAAACCTTCAAAATAAACTAATTTTGAGGTTTTTAATCCATATACCTTTTGCCACGACGCCATTTTGACAGATTAACTGACATTATGTCATAAGAAACGACAAATTGACAGATTATGAAGAAATATGGCTGAATGAAGGCGGGCAGAAGAATTGAATTTTTATTTTTCCCTTTCTATTGCTAAATTTGTGTAAATAATCGAGGTATAATTTGTTCAATTTTGAAGATTTTGAAATAAAGCTGGATACAGATGTAATTGGAAGAAACTTTATCTATTGTGAAGAAGTGGAATCAACGAATGCTCTCCTGCTCGAAGATGAAAGCGATATGAATCAAGACGGGACTGTTCTTCTGGCTGAGAAGCAGAATAACGGCCGCGGAAGAAAGGACAGGAAATGGTATAGCGCTAAGGACCAGAACCTGACATTTTCCATACTCCTTAAAAGGAGAATAAATGAAAAAAAGGTAAACCTGATCAACTTTGCAGCAGCCCTTGCAGTTTCATATACTCTTGAGAACCTGTTCCAGATCAGGGTAAACCTCAAATGGCCGAATGACGTTTTAATCGGGCGCTCCAAAATAGCAGGCATACTGATGGAGTCCACAATCCGTGGAAATAAGATCAATAAGCTCGTTATTGGAATAGGATTTAACGTTAACCAGTCAATGTTTCAGGGGGCTTTCATAATCCCTCCCACTTCAATACACAGGGAACTCAACCAGGAAGTGGAGCGTGAAAGGGTGCTTAGCGACCTGTTAAATAACTTCGAAAATCTCCTGGAGAGGATTGATGAAAATCCCGAAGGCGTACTTAACGACTGGAAGGAACGCTGCAGAATGCTGGGGGAAAAAATTACTATTCAGGATGAAAACCTGACAAAAAGCGGAATTTTTGAGGACGTTGATGAACAGGGATTCCTCCTGCTCAGAACGGACCGCGATACCGTGGAAAAGATCCACTTCGGGGACGTGAGTCTCAGATAACATGACGCTTGCATGTGATATAGGTAATTCCAGGATAAAATTTGCTCTTTATGACAAATATGGCCTGAGGGAGCTTAAAATAAGCTCCCAAGGCTTACTGCCCCTGGACTGGTTCAGAAATATTAAAATAAAAAATGTCGCCATTTCTTCTGTTGTTCCTTCCCTTACAGATGAGCTTTCTGAATATTTCTCAAAAGAGTTTAAGATTGAGCCTTTCGTCATTACACACGAATCCCTGTTCAACCTGCAGATTGACTACGAAACCCCGCACTCACTCGGTATAGACAGGATCTGTTCGGCCGAAGGCGCCTTTGCGCTTTTCAAGGAATCGAAAGAATTCAAAGGCTATGATGAAAAAACCTTCATTATAACAATTGATCTGGGAACCGCTACAACTGTAAACATTGTAAAGTATAACGGTCTCTTCTCCGGCGGCATTATAATGCCCGGCATAATGACGATGACTAACTCGCTCAAGGTAAATACCGCACAGCTTCCGGAGATTTCAATAGAGCTGGACTATAAGGGTTTTATTGGCAAAAATACGCGCTCATCGATTGCAAGCGGAATACTAAACTCCACACTGAGCTTAATTGAAAATTGCGTTTGCTACCTTAAAAGTGAGATGGGGGCCAAAGAGGTAAAACTCTATACAACGGGCGGTAATGCACCCATTATTGAAAAGCATCTTAAGTTTGAACATCTTATGGTTGAGGACCTCGTTCTTCGCGGGGTGAAATCAGTTTTTGAAAGGAATGTAATTCTTGGTTAAGAAAGTTTATTTTGATAACGCGGCTACTACTCCTATCCATCCCAACGTGCTGGATAAAATGCTCCCTTACTTAAGTGAGCACTTCGGAAACCCGTCATCCATTCATGAAGCAGGCAGGAAAGTAAGAGTTGCAATTGAAGAGGCAAGGGAAACTCTTGCGGGCTTCATAAACGCCGATCCTTCAGAGGTCTATTTTGTAAGCGGAGGAACTGAGGCAAATAACTTCCCCTTATTCGGTATTTCCAAAACAGAGCTTGGCGAAACGGGAAAGAAGCATATTGTTTCTTCAAAAGCCGAGCACCACTGCGTGCTGGAATCTTTGGAAGAACTCAGTCGCCAGGGTTTTGAGACCAGCCTTGTAAATGTCCGAATTGACAGCTCCGTAAAGATAGAAGAAGTAAAAGAATTTTTAAGTTCAGACAGAACTTCACTTCTTTCAGTTATTCATGCCAATAATGAGACCGGAACATTTAACGATATTAAGACTCTTTCCGGACTTGCTCACATGAGTAACGCCTATTTTCACAGCGATTGCGTGCAGTCTTTCGGGAAGGTGCCAATTGACGTTAAGGCTTTGGGAGTGGACTCCTTATCGTTTTCATCCCATAAAATTAACGGGCCCAAAGGCTCCGGGGCAGTTTATGTAAAAAGCGGCACTCCACTCTCACCTTTGATTTTCGGAGGCTCACAGGAGCGCAACAGGCGCGGCGGAACTGAGAACCCTGCAGCCATAATAGGTTTTGCTGAGGCAGTTAAAATTGCCTCACGAAATATGCAGAGTAACTTTGAGCACGTAAAAAGCTTAAGGGATCTTTTTATTAAAGGGGTTCATTCTATTGATCCTGAGGGAATCGAGGTCAACGGTGGAAATAACGTAATACCCCACGTCTTAAGCATTACATTCAAAAGTGAGCATTATAATTCAGATGCCGAGGCTATGCTGATATACCTTGATATCAACGGCGTTGCAGCTTCAAACGGGGCTGCCTGCACCTCAGGAACGCTTAAGCCCTCACACGTGATATTAAGTATGGGTAAGAAGCTTGAAGACGCGCGCGGCACACTCCGTTTTTCATTCGGCTCACAAAATACGCCGGAAGAGGTTGAATACGTGCTGGAAATATTAAATAAAATGTCACAAAAATTCAGAAAGAACGGCTAGTATATAAAAAAGCCGGATCTTATTTAGCCATAAAATCCGGCCTCAAAATTCATAACTTAAAACTCAAAACTTAAAACTCAAAACTTAAAACTCAAAACTCAAAACTAACTCCTTACCTGTTTGAATAAAGACTTTCGTAGTATTTCTGGTACTCGCCGGAGATGATCCTCTTCCACCACTCTTCGTTTTCTTTATACCACTCAATAGTCTTGCAAATCGCCTCATCAAACATGAATGATGGCTTCCAGCCAAGCTCCGACCTGATCTTCGAAGAATCTATTGCGTAACGCCTGTCGTGACCCGGGCGGTCCTTAACGTATTCGATCAGTTCATCCCCTTTTCCAAGATTTTTTAATATGAGCTTTACGATCTCAATATTTGTCATCTCCTGGCTTGCCCCGATATTATAAACTTCACCAACTCTCCCCTTTTCAAAAACGAGGTCAATTGCCTTATTATGATCGATTACATAAATCCAGTCCCTCACGTTCAAGCCGTCGCCATAGACCGGGAGTTTTCTGTTGTTCATGCAGTTAATTATCATAAGAGGGATAAGTTTTTCAGGAAACTGGTAAGGCCCGTAATTATTTGAACATCTTGTAACTACAACCGGAAGCCCGTATGTATGGTAAAATGACATAACCATCATATCGGCAGAAGCCTTGCTTGATGAATAGGGGCTGTTTGGTGAAAGAGGTGTTGTCTCTGTAAATAGCCCCTCTTTACCCAGGCTGCCGTAGACTTCATCGGTTGAAACCTGAAGGAATTTTTCCACCTGGTGTCTTCTTGAAGCTTCCAGGAGAACGTTTGTACCTATAACGTTTGTCCTGAAGAACACTTCAGAACCCAGTATGCTCCTGTCCACGTGGCTTTCGGCGGCAAAGTTAATGACGTGCTTTATGGAGTACTTCTGAAAAAGATAATCCACCAGTTCGGAATTTGTGATGTCTCCTTTAACAAAGTGATAATTGGTTTTATTTTCAGATTCCTTCAGGTTCTCAAGATTCCCGGCATAAGTAAGCTTATCCAGATTAATGATATTATAATCATCCCTTTCGCCCAGAATATGATTGATGAAATTGCTGCCGATAAATCCGGCGCCGCCCGTAACCAAAATGTTTTTCATAAATATTTCTTTAATAATTAAAAAATCCTATAAATATTCCGGCCTGGATAAAAAGCGAGTTGCTATTAAGATCACCAGGCACATTTGTCAACTCCAGTCCGTTATCCGCCTGCCAGTTATTCCCCAGGGCCAGATTATAGCCCGCGCCAAGCCTGAAGGCAAAAAAGCGGTAGAACGGTATATCCACGTTTAATGTGGGAGACAGGAGAAAGTATTTATTGGAGATTGTCCTGTGCTTTGCCTGTGGGTACAGAAAAAAAGCGTCAGTCCATGCATCATCCCAGCTTTCCTGCCCGGTGTTTTGATACAGGTCCACAGAACTGCCTCCCCATCCCAGAATCACTCCTGCCGAGACGGCAACGGCTTTAATAAAGGGCATAGTGTATTCAATCGTAAAGCCTCCCATACCGAGCGAATAGTCGGCTTCGCGTCTGAGGCCGTTAACAACAGCTGTGTTTTTTACAGAGCCTCCCATTCCCATGCCGCCTATTCTTATGTTTTTAATAATAGCAATGGAAATGAAGCCTGTTCCCCCCTGGGCAAAGAAACCTGAAGCAGGAAATTTACCCACACCAAAGGCTTCCACTTTCTGGTTAATGACTGTCATGTCAGGCTTAAACCAGCCCGGAGTGTAGCCGCCGCCGGCAGCAAATTTTGCGTCCCAGGCGGTTTCATCCTGAGAAAAAACCTTCATCGAGGTTAACAATAGAACTATTACTATGGGAAATATGCGCTTAATCATTTTAATAGCCCGGAAAATGTTGTAAAATTAAGAAAGTATGGAATAAAACAAAATAATAAAAATTCCAGATTTGTTAAAATTGTCCCCTCCTTGTAGGAAATAAATATCGACTTTGTTTTTGAGGGTAAAAGTAGTATATCATAATTATAAGGAGTTGTGCCGTCTGATTTTTTGAACTTGATCTATTGACAAACATAAAATATCTTTTTAGAACCTGAGAGGAAGTACGATAGTAGTATTTGATCAATTGCAAAACTTCAAAATGAGATGGAGAAAAAAATGAAACGGATAATACTTGTGTTATTATTAATTGCTGCGGCATCCGTAAGGCTATCTGCTCAGGTATCAACTGCGCAGATAAGCGGACACGTATTCGATGAAAATAAGGCCCCTTTACCTGGTGTAACCATTGTTCTTTTTAGCCCTGCCACTAACCGTACGACAGGAACAATGACCAATGAAAGAGGCATTTACAACTTAGTTGGAATTCAGCCTGGAAGATATCAGCTTTCAGCTACATTTATAGGCTACCATAAAACTACTTCAAACATTCAGCTTACTGTGGGGCAAAATGCAGTCTACAACTTCAATATGGTTCCCTCCTCAGTTCAGTTAGCTCAGGTGGAGGTTATCTCAAATGCTCCTAAATTTGAACTTTCCAAGAGCGATATTTCAACTACTGTAAGGGCAGAGCAGATCATGCAGCTGCCTACCGAATCACGTAACGTGCTCAACCTTGCGGGATTGTCGCCGGGCGTGAAGTCATACTCACCTGTCGGAGGTCAGACGCTTCCTTCTGCTGGTGCAGTATCTTCTTATAACTTCCTGAACCTTTATGTTAATGGTGTTGAATGGAAAAGCCTTTACAACGGAAATATCGTAGGCCTGGGGCAGACCGGAAGTCCACTGGCTCAGGACGCCATTCAGGAGTTTAAGGTCATCTTAAACGCCTATGACGCCGAATATACAAGAGGCGGATCGTTTATCATTTCCGCAATAACCAAACGCGGCAGCAACGACTTCCACCTTACAACTTTCGGAAACTTCCAGAACAAGTCCTTCCTGGCGCGCGGACCTTTCCAGACGACTGTGCCCGACTATAACCGCCAGCAGGCAGGAATTTCTGTATCCGGCCCGATCGTAAAAGACAAGACATTTTATTCACTGACCTATGAACTGCAGAACATTAATAACTTTATTGACGTTATTCCGGGACAACCTAAATTTAATCCTACAATCTGGCAGAGCTACGCCGGAACGTTCAAGTCGCCAAGAGTAAACCACATCGGCTCAGTCGCACTTACACATTACCTTGACCAGGATAATGTTCTTGACCTGAACTGGAACACCCGCTACACCGATGCCAAATTCTACTTCGGAGGCAACGTGGCCTACCAGGCAGGCCTCCACGGAACCTATAAGGTTAACGATCTTTCTTTAAGACATACTCACATGTTTAGTCAGAACGTCATGAATGAACTTACTATCAGGTACCTGGCCTGGAGGCATAATGAACCAACAATGTCCTCGGGACCCGCATACATCTATCCCAGCATTCAGCTTGGACGAGGCGACTTCCCTATACAGTTAAGTGAAGACCACTATGGGCTTATTGACCGCTTTACATTCATGACCGGCCCCCACGTCTTTAAGGCGGGAATTGAAGTAGAAAACCTTCGTGCCGCTCCATGGTTCCCCTATTATGCTCAGGGACAGTTTAACTTTACAACCGATACGAGCAAACTTCCCTATCAGGCCTTGGTCGGCATAGGAACAAATAACCCCAACTCAACAGATGAGGCAAGAGGAAAAACAAGCGGCTGGGCTCTCGGAGCCTTCATACAGGACAAGTGGGTGGTCTCCGACCGCCTCAGCATCAACTACGGCCTGCGCTGGGATGGTGAGATAAATATGCTCAACAACGATTATACGGTTCCCTGGGTTAAAGACACTGCAATTGTAAACCATGTTCCTGCCAATTACCTCAACCGCGGCAACCGCAAGAATACGCTTAACAATTTCAGCCCGCGCTTCAGCTTTAACTACGACCTCTTCGGCAATAACCTGACCTTCTTACGCGGCGGCGCTGGACTTTTCTACGACAGAACAGTAGGCTACTTAGGATACTTTGAATGGCTCTATTCCAACTGGAAAATCTATACAATCCAGAACCCGGGCACTACTGACGTCAACGCGCTTAAGCAGCAGATCTTAAGCGGAAAAGGCACTGCAAAACCGGACCTTTACCTGGTTGACATAAATATGGATGTCCCCAGAATCTTCAACTGGTCCGTCGGCTTCAGCCATCAGCTGAGCGAAAACTTCGCCATATCAGCCGACTACGTATGGAAACATTACGACCGTATTTATAAGTCGTAT
>JBLMYS010000122.1:0-34082 GCA_050258415.1 Acidobacteriota bacterium
TTGATGAGCTGAGGCGTGACTACGCCATAGCTGAAAACACGATTAAAGACCCCGAGAGGCAGAGAAAGATGAACGCATTTTTCTTCTGGGCTTCCTGGGCATGTGTTACAAACCGTCCGGATCAGAATGTAAGTTATACAAACAACTGGCCTTCAGAACCGTTGGTTGGAAACCAGCCCACGGGTCAGGTAGTCTTATGGTCAGTCATCAGCTTTGTGCTTCTTCTTGCCGGCATTGGGGCTCTGGCGTGGTACTACGCGGTTCAGAGGAGAAAAACAGAAGAAGAGCATGTGATGCCTGAATGGGATCCGCTTCTGGCGCTTAAGCCAACGGCCTCGATGAGGGCAACGTTAAAATACTTCTGGGTTGTGGCCGCTTTAATTGTACTTCAGGTTATACTTGGAGTTGTAACAGCGCACTACGGTGTTGAAGGCAACGGGCTTTACGGCATACCGCTTGCAAAGTGGCTCCCATATTCAATAACCAGAACCTGGCACACACAGCTTGGCATTTTCTGGATTGCGACGGCCTGGCTGGCTACAGGCTTATTCATCGCCCCAGCGGTTTCAGGCTACGAGCCAAAGCTGCAAAGAGCCGGAGTAAATTTTCTTTTCATCTGTCTTCTTATAATTGTGCTCGGCTCAATGGCGGGGCAGTGGATGGGAGTAATGCAGAGGCTGGGGTTTGAAACCAATTTCTGGTTCGGCCATCAGGGTTACGAATACGTGGATCTTGGGAGATTCTGGCAGCTGTTTCTTCTTGTAGGGCTTTTCCTCTGGCTTTTTTTGATGGGGCGGGCAATGATGCCTGCTTTTAAGAGTCCGACCGAGAGCAAGCACCTTTTAGGCCTTTTCTTAATTGCGAGCATTGCAATTGCGCTTTTCTATGCCGCGGGAATCATGTGGGGGCGTCAGACCAACCTGGCAATAGCAGAATACTGGAGATGGTGGGTTGTGCATCTCTGGGTTGAAGGGTTCTTTGAGGTATTTGCAACTGTAGCAATAGCATTTTTATTTACAAGGATGGGGCTTTTGAAGGTGGCCAGTGCAACCGCGGCAGTTTTGTTTTCCACCATCATATTCCTCTCGGGAGGAATTGTGGGAACATTCCATCATCTTTATTTTACAGGGACTCCGACCGCAGTAATGGCATTCGGTGCAACTTTCAGCGCCCTTGAAGTCGTACCGCTGGTTCTAATAGGGTTTGAAGGGTATGAAAATCTTACATTAAGCCGCGCAAAGAAGTGGGTCCAGGCGTACAAATGGCCGATTTACTGTTTTGTAGCCGTAGCATTCTGGAATCTTGTTGGGGCGGGGCTGTTCGGATTTCTGATTAATCCCCCGGTAGCATTATACTACATGCAGGGTCTTCAAACCACACCGGTTCACGGTCACACGGCGCTTTTTGGTGTCTACGGGATGCTTGGTATCGGTTTTATGCTATTTTGCCTGAAAGGGCTTACAGTGCATTACGTCTGGAAGACAAAGGCCGTTGCATTTGCATTCTGGGCAATTAACATAGGCCTTGCCCTCATGGTACTTATCAGCATGCTGCCTCTTGGACTAATACAGACCTGGGCAAGTGTTGAGCATGGGATGTGGTATGCCAGGTCGGCAGATTTCACAAAGACACCACTTCTGGATACTTTGCGCTGGCTGAGGGTAATTGGAGACACTATTTTTGCCGTCGGCATACTGGCCCTGGGCTATTTTGTGCTGGGTCTTAAGACCGGCTGGTCTATAACGAAGGAAGTTGATGCCGTAGGGAAGGAATTTCCTGAAGGTGCGCCTAAAGGGACCGAACCCGCATCGTCAAAATAGAAGTATGACAATTTGCAGAACTGAATTGGTGAGAACAGATGCCGGAGAAAAGCAGGTATGATGCGGTCATAATAGGCTCCGGGCCGAACGGCCTTGCAGCTGCAATAACACTTCTGAAGGCAAAAAAGCGCGTCCTGATAGTTGAGGCTAAAGAGAGTGCAGGGGGTGGGATGAGAACCGGGGAGCTCACGCTTCCCGGATTTCAGCACGACATCTGTTCAGCCATTCATCCTCTTGGAATCGCATCCCCATTTTTCAGAAGCCTCCCTTTAAGTAATTACGGGCTCAAATGGATCTATGCCCCGGCATCATTATGCCACCCGCTTGACAACGGTCAGGCGGCGCTGCTAGTAAATTCTGTGGGTGAGACGGCAAAAACGCTCCGTGAAGACTCTGAAAGGTACAGGCGTCTTATAGAGCCCCTCCTTTCAAGGTGGCGGTTAATACTTCCTGAGATCCTGGCTCCTTTTCACATTCCAAGGCATCCATTTGCTCTTCTGAGGTTCGGGCTTTCGGCCATTCAGTCTGCCGTGAAGTTTTCTAAAAGGAAGTTTAATTCCCCACTTACAAGAGGGTTTTTTGCAGGTCTTGCAGCGCATTCAATAGTGCCTCTTGAGGAGCCTATTACGGCAGCCTTCGCACTGGTGCTGGGAATACTGGGGCATTCGGCGGGCTGGCCGATGCCCGAAGGGGGCTCGCAAAGCATCGCCCTGGCGCTCACCTCATATATAAAATCCCTTGGCGGGGAATTTCTTCTTGATACAAAGATAAATAATCTTGATGAGCTGCCTCATTCAGATATAGTTCTCTTTGACCTTACGCCCAAACAGATACTTGCAATTGCAGGTGAAAGATTTCCCAAAGGCTACAGGCGTCAGCTGGAGCGTTACCGCTACGGTCCCGGTGTATTCAAAATGGATTTTGCAGTTAATAGTCCCGTGCCGTTTAAGTCACCCGAGTGCACTATGTCAGCGGTAGTGCATTTAGGAGGCACAATGGAAGAGATAGCCTGCTCTGAAGAGGAGGTCTGGAAAGGCAATCACCCGGAGAGTCCATTTGTAATTCTGGCGCAGCAAAGCCTTTTTGATTCAACGAGGGCGCCAAAAGGGAATCATACCGTTTGGGCATACTGCCACGTGCCCAACGGTTCGGAGGCCGATATGTCGGAGAGGATAATATCGCAGATCGAGCGTTTTGCACCGGGCTTCAGGGCTACAATACTTTCCTCACACAAAATGAACACTCACAATTTTCAGGCTTACAATAACAATTACATTGGTGGCGACATAAACGGCGGGGTCCAGAACTGGAGGCAGCTCTTTACGCGCCCCACACTTAAGCTCACGCCCTACAGGACTCCTTTGAAGGGAGTTTATATCTGTTCTTCCTCGACGCCTCCCGGAGGCGGGGTGCACGGAATGTGCGGATACTACGCGGCAAAGACGGCCTTAAGAGATATTTACCGGATTAAAGCAGTGTTATAAGTTTTGCCATAGATTTCATTACGGTAAAATGTTTAATTTTAATTTAAGCAAACTGAAAACTTTCTTACCCCGGGTTTTCTTCTGCCAAACGTGTATAATCTAAAGATTTTATGAATTATCCCGGATTATTTGTTAAATATCCGGCTGTTCCGTAAATATGAGCAAAACCTTTTTTCACAAGTTATTATGCTTTGCATTTGTGCTTTTTACACTTTTTGAAACCGCAAATGCTTCCCTGGCTAAGTCCGACACCATAAGGGCTGAGGATCTTATGAGGGATTCAATTACGATATCGAGCATAAACAATAAGGACGTTATAGAGTCGGTAAAGAAGTTTTCAGAAAAAGATAATTTCTTTTCAAGGCTCTTAAAACATATGCTGGTTGCCGAGGAGGAGGACCCGAGGAGCCGGAACTCCACAGGCGCTCTTTACAAACGTTATAGCGGTAAGGTTATAAGAAACATAGACGTACAGGTGCTTGACGTATTCGGCACTTCAGTAGACCACCCGGAGGACACGGCCAAAAGCTGGCTTCAGCAGGCTGGAAACTCAGTCCACCTCAATACGCGCGCATGGCTTATTAAAGACCGGCTTCTCTTTACAGAAGGCAGCCGCCTGGTGCCTTTTGAGCTTGCTGAGAGCGAACGCCTTTTAAGGCAGAATGATTTCATCTATGACGCCAAAATTCTTGTCAACAGGATAAAAAAAGTACGCGACAGCGTGGATGTGCTTGTCCTGGTGCAGGACGTCTGGAGCATTACAGGAGGGGCCTCCTATCAGCCTAATTCCAAAACCGGCCAGGTCTCCTTTAAGGATATTAACTTTCTTGGACTTGGTAATGAGGTCAATGGGGCTATAAAATTTGATAATGCTTACAGGGGTGGGTGGGACTGGGACGGCAGCTACACTTTCAGTAATATCAACAGGACATACATTTCGGCCAATGTGTTTCACGTTTCCGAGGACAACAACGAGCGCTACGGATTCAGCTTCAACAGGGATTTCTTTTCACCCGTTACGCGTTATGCCGGGGGCCTAGGCATGCAGTGGTCCAACGACAAAGTTTACGTGCTGAACGATACGCTGCAGAGAAGGAGAAATGTCAGATACAACAGGCAGGACTACTGGTTAGGCTATGCCTTTGACTTCAAACCTTTTGATCCTTACAGCGTCAACTTTAACAGGCTGAATGTATCTATGCGTGTAAAGCGCACGGAGTATACCGAACGCCCCACGGAAGATCCTTTAGGGGTATTCCAAAGCAACACCTTTTATCTCGGGAGGCTGGGTTATTCTTTCAGGACATACTACCGCGACAGGTATCTTTTTGGGCTTGGGAAAATTGAAGACATTCCGCTTGGAAGCCTGGCTGAAATACTATTGGGATATGAGAAGGGAGAGTACGTTAACAGGCCGTATCTGGGTTTTAAGACGGGCTACAGCAATTACAGTGACGATTTCGGATATCTCTACGGAGGCCTTCAGGCAGGGGGCTACCGTCAGAATAATGAATGGACAAACGGTGTTATGGTACTGGAATCTCTTTTTTACTCAAAGCTTCTGCCCATCGGGAAGTTCAAATGGCGCCATTATCTGGGCACGAGGTATTCATACAGTTATAATCCTGTCTTTGCCGAGGATCTGCTGAATGTTAACGGGGATATGGGTTTGAGGGGTTTTGAGACTGAAGAGAGGGGCAATAAAAAGCTCGTCCTAAATTATGAGAACGACATTTTTGTTCCCCTTAGGTTCTTAAACTTTAAGCTCGCCTTTATCACATTTGCCGACTTTGCGCTCCTTTCGGGCAAAGATGAGCTCCTCTTCAGCAGCAAGCTTTACCAGGGTTACGGCGTGGGTTTCAGGATAAGAAACGAGCACCTTATATTCCCCACGTTTCAGCTCATGTTCGGCTATTACCCGAATGACGGCATGCGCGGCGGCAACCGTTTTGAGGTCTTCCGCCAGCAGTCGATGTTCTATCATTTCAATCAGTTCCAGATCTCAGCTCCCTCGGTAGTGCAGTTCTAATATGAACCGTTCTAAAATTACAGTTCTGAAGCTTCTTCATTGAAAAATCCCGGAATTAGTTTATTATACTATTTATGCGGGCAATTTACCTTAAAAGGAGAATTTATATGCAGCAGTGTGACATAGGAATGATAGGCCTGGGGACAATGGGGCGCAACCTGGTTCTGAACATAGGGGACAAGGGATTTTCGGCAGCGGGTTACGACAAGGATTTTAACAAGCTAAAGCTCCTTGAAGAGGAAAAAGGGGACAGGAAAATTCTTGCCGCAAAGTCTCTGGATGAGTTTTTCGGGATGCTCAAGAAACCCCGCGCCTTCATGATGCTGGTGCCGGCAGGCGCGGCAGTGGACGCAATAATTGAAGAGGCTCTGCCTTACATGGAAAAAGGGGATATAATAATTGACGGCGGGAACTCGCACTTCACAGATACAGACCGCCGCATAAAGGACCTCGAAGGAAAAGGTATACATTTTATGGGCGTGGGGATTTCAGGAGGTGAACAGGGAGCCCGCAAAGGACCCAGCATGATGCCGGGAGGGGATGAGGAGGCTTACGAACGCCTTAAGAATATATTTGAAGCCGTTGCGGCCAAGGTGGGTGATGATCCCTGCGTAGCCTATATGGGGCGGGGCTCAGCGGGGCACTATGTAAAAATGGTGCATAACGGTATTGAATACGCTTTAATTCAGCTCATATCGGAATCCTATCACCTGATGAAAACCTCACTCGGACTAAGCAATGACGAGCTGGCCGACACGTTTGAAAAGTGGAATAAGGAAGAGCTTCATTCATTTCTTATAGAGATTACTTCCAGGATCTTCAGAATGGAAGAAGAGGAACAGGAAGGAAAGCCGGAAGGAAAAACCAGGCGGAGACTCATAGACCTAATACTTGACCGCGCGCGTCAGAAAGGAACGGGCAAATGGACCTCGCAGGATGCAATGGAGCTTCAGGTGCCTGTGCCCACGATCAATGCCGCCGTAGTAATGCGCGACCTTTCAGCAGACAGGGAGGTGAGGCTTAAATATTCAAAGATACTTCACGGGCCGGAGGCCAGTTTTAAGGGCAGCAAGGATGAATTCATTCAGAGGCTTAAGAATGCACTCTACTTTTCAATGATAACTTCCTACGCCGAGGGGATGGATCTTCTTAAGAAAGCTTCTGAAAGCTACTCCTATGGCGTTGACCTAAAGAAAGTGGCGTCTATATGGCGGGGCGGCTGCATCATAAGGGCCAGCCTCCTGCAGGATATACTTGAAGCTTACGGCAAAGATGGCGCTCCAATGGGCCTCATGGCTTACGAAAAATTTGCAGGCGTACTGAACCATATGCAGGAAGACATCCGCTTTATTATTAAAAGCGCAATTACAATGGGCATACCTGTTGCGGCACTATCGGCTTCACTTTCATATTTCGACAGCTGCAGGAGCCAGTGGCTTCCGGCTAACCTCGTACAGGCCCAAAGGGACTTTTTCGGAGCGCACACGTATGAAAGGATAGATAAGGAAGGAATTTTCCACACAGCATGGCTTAAAGAGGAGGAGTGATATGGCTGAGAAGGCAGGACGTGGAGCCATACTGCAGGATTACCCAACTGAAGAAGAGCTGGCGCTTGCGGCCGCAGAGCTCTTCAGGCAGTTTGCACTTGAGGCAGTTGAAAAGCATGGCATGTTCTCTGCCGCCTTGTCGGGCGGCACAACGCCTAAGAGGATGTTTCAGATACTGTCTGAAAACCCTTTTAAGGACACAACGCCGTGGCAGAAAATACACTTCTTCTGGAGTGATGAGCGCTACGTACCCATAAACGACAGCAAGAGCAATGCGGGTACGGCTTTTAAGCACCTGTTAAATAACGTTCCTGTACCAAAAGAAAACATTCATCCCATTCCATTTCTTTCCACGCCTGAGGAATCAGCTCTCAGCTATGAAAAAACTCTGAGGGATTTTTTTTCAGGACGTGCGCCAGGCTTTCATCTTGTGATGCTTGGCATGGGAAAAGACGGCCACACGGCCTCTCTTTTTCCGCACACTGAAGTCCTGAAGGAACATGAGCGCTGGGTTAAGGAGGTATACCTAAAAGAGCAGGATAGCTACAGGATAACTCTTACATATCCTGTTATCAACAGTGCAGAAAATGTTGTTTTCCTCGTGCAGGGAAAAGAAAAAGCCCAGGCGCTTTCAAGAGTACTAAAAGGCCCTTCAGACATTGAGAACTTTCCGGCCACAGGAGTCCACCCGAAAAAGGGCGAACTCTACTGGCTTATAGACCGTGAGGCCTTCATTCCAGGTCTTTTATAAGTTTTAGGCAAAGGCCGTTTTTCTCAGCATTCTTTCCGGATGTTCCCGCCATCTTTATCCCTTGAAGTAATCTCACGCTTTTGATAAACTGAATATAGCTTAAGGATTGATTCGATTTTTTGGAATTTGTAACAAAGTATGGAGAAGGAATTATGGATCAGTTAACCTTGGATGAACTTAAAAAACTTACACAGGAGCGTGAATGGCCCTGCGTTTCAATATATATACCGACCAGCCGCAGGGGAACCGAAGTAATACAGGCTTCAATTCGCCTGAAGAACCAGCTTCGCGAAATTGAGCGGCAGCTGAAGGAAAAAGATGTAAACCCTCTCGTTATTAATGAAATTCTGACTCCGGCACAGGACGTTGTGGACGATGAATTCTTCTGGAATCATCAGGAAGATTCTCTGGCTATTTTTCTGTCCAAAGGTGAAAGCCACATGTACAGGCTTGCCATTAATATCGACGAGCAGTCGAACATCTCCAACAGGTTTTCTATCAAGCCGCTCATACCGGCTTTAAGCCAGATGAACGCTTTTTATATTATGTTTCTGGACCGCAAGAATCTCAAGCTCTTCCGCGCCAATCCTTTTGGTTACGAAGAGATGGAGCTGAAGAATGTTGTCACGAATATGGATGACGCCCTGCAGTTAGATGAAAGTCAGCAGAAGCAGTTCCATGAAACCGAAGGCGGGGCTCACCGCGCATCTTTGTACGTGGGGCCGGGCTACGGCACCGATGACGCAAAAAAGGACAAGGACATTCTGAGGTTTTTCCAGAGAGCCGACAAGGGAATTTATAATACCGTAAAAGGGGAGAATCTTCCCATGGTTCTTTCGGGAGTTGAATACCTGCTGCCGATTTTTAAGTCCGCCAGCTCATATCCGAATATTGCAGATGAAGGCGTTGCCGGCGGCACCTGGGAGCTTGGGATGAACGAAATACACAAGCATGCGCTTGAAATTATGCATCCATATTTTGAGAAGAAAGAAAAAGACGCCCTTTCAAGGTACTATCAGTATTCTGTAGGTGATCAGGCAAGTAATGACACCGGGGAAATACTTCAGGCTGCATTTTCTGACCGTATCGATTCACTTTTCTTCAATACGAACGAACAGGTATGGGGTACGGTTAATCCCGAGTCTTTTGAAGTAAACATAACAGGAAAGGCTGAAGAAGGCGAGGATTTGGTGGAGCTTGCCGTAGTGCAGACGCTTTTGCACGGGGGGAATGTTTACCCTATGCCTTTTGAGAAGATGCCCGACGGCAAACCTTTAGCAGCCGTATTTAGGTATTGATTGATATATCCAAAGATCATTAATGTATAATGATGGTACTATGTAAAAGTAGGCCTCTTTTGTTGTATGAAGGTAGAATTAATGAGGAGGATATAATGGTAAAGAAACATGTGGCTCTTTTAGTATTGATCATGGTTATATTTGTTGCCCCCCAGATAAAGGCTCAGGGAATAGGTATAGGACCGCAGATAGGATGGCAAAAATCAAGCAGTGCCGATAAAGGCTCACTTATGTATGGCGCTGCATTAAGGCTTAAACTCTCACCCGCAATAGGAATAGAAGGCTCAGTAAATTACAGGCAGGAAAAATATGCTAACGGCGGCCTTACGGTCCGCAGCTGGCCTGTAATGGTCACCGGGCTTATCTATCCCATTCCGGTAGTCTATGGTGCAATCGGTGTAGGCTGGTACAACACAACTTTCGATTACAATCAGCAGCTCACGCTGAAGAATCTTGCCAACAATACGCAGCAGAATTTCGGCTGGCATTTAGGAGGCGGAGTTGAAATACCCTTAGGGCAGGCCGCATGGCTTACGGGCGACATACGTTATGTGTTCCTGAACTATGATTTCGGTCAGCTTGCAACGGCCGCAAGCACAGGAAGCCTGAACAGCAAGTTTTACGTAATTACCGTTGGACTGCTATTCGGTTTCCATAATCAATAAATAAGAAACATAAAGTAAATTAACATTTAACCGGGGCCCTGGAGATCCAGAAATTTCCAGGGCCAAATTTCAGGGATCTATTGAAATTAAGTGATCTTAAAGGAAAAACCGCTCTTGTAACAGGAGCCAGCCGGGGCATTGGAAAAGCTATTGCTCTCAGGCTTGCTGAGGCAGGGGCAGACAATAAACCCGAATGGCGGGATGTACATGAGCAGTTAGTTTTACAGAATTATTCTTAAGATTACGATATGGGTATAAAAGACAAGCTTGTTTCCAAGGGCGCTGAAACAGTTATAAATAAGCTCTTTGAAGACATAGGGAAGGTTTCCAAACTTTCCATAGATTCCAAAAACAAGGCGATCAGGCTCGTTGTGGATCTGAAGGGTGAAAACGAGCCTCTTAGTTTAAATATTATGGAGTATGAGATACTGGAAGAAGGCTCGCGTTTTTACATAGTAATCCACAAGCTTCAAGCCTCCCGTGAATGGATGAACACCACGTTCGACAGATTTTTCAAAGGCATGAAGCTGCCCGTGCCGGAGAAGTACAGTTTTGTAATAAAGCAGACGTTATAGTCTCACCTAATCCCACACGTATTCTCATTTACAAACTGTTTTCATCTTTATAAAACTGTTTTCATCAGAGGTCATTATATGCCGCTCCTGACGGAGCTTGGGTGGGGGTGGGGGGATTTTAACCCGGGGTTCGGTCATTCGCCGAGGCGAATTCCCTTACCCCGGGCTACAAATGTTTCGCCCCACTGACGTCGGGCTTAGCAACTGCGTTATTCTAAAATGGTCAATTTCATTGGTCTTCTAAATCAGCAACTCACCTTTTGCATAAAAGCATATAATTTCAAGTGCCTTTTACGGCACCATGGTGACGGCTACATTGCTTAGGCCGGAGATCATGGTCCTTATGAAATCTATCATTCCGCCCGGGAAGGTGCCGAACCATATGAGCAGTATTGTTAAGACTGATAGCACAAGTCCGCCGCCTATGGATAATGCGGGACTTACGGTTACAACGGGCATTCCGGCTACCACTTCCTCCTCAGGCGAGCGGTACATTACAACTACAATCTTAAGGTAATAGTACACGCTTATGGCGCTATTAATTACAAGTATTATTACGGGAAGCCACAAGGCGGTGTTTACTCCCGCGGCTGCCAAATAAAATTTTCCCACAAAGCCTGCCGTAAGAGGTATTCCTGCAAGTGACATAAGCATGGCGGTAAAGGCTGTTGCCAGGAGTGGGCGCCTCCAGTACAGGGCCCTGTAGTCATCCATATTGTCGGCATCGCGCTCCTTGAATGACAGGACTGTAACGATGCCGAATGTGCCGAGCGTTGTAATGAAATAGGCCACCAGATAAAACGTTCCGGCTTCAAGCCCCATACGCCCACCTGCTAAAAATGCAATTAAGAGATAGCCCAGATGCGCAATTGAGGAATAGGCGAGTATCCTTTTTACGTTGTTCTGAAGTAATGCAAGGAAGTTTCCAATAAACATCGAGGCTATTGCAATTACGGTAAATAAAACCACGAGGGAATGAAACCTGTAGCCGTTGGCCTCGGTAAAGAACCTGAACCAGAGCGCGAACATGCCTCCTTTTGAAACCGTGGCTACAAAGGCCGTTACAGGCGCCGGGGCGCCTTCATATACGTCAGGCGTCCACATGTGGAAAGGGGCAAGTGCCAGCTTAAAGCCAACCGCAATTACCATTAAGGCAAAACCTGTAAGCAAAAGAGGAGCATTTATGGCGCCTGAATTTATGTGAGCCCCAAGCTTTGTAAAATCCATCGTTCCCGATTCGGCATAGACCAGCGCCATTCCGAATAGAAGGAATGCCGAGGATGCTGCGGCAAGCACGAGGTATTTAATTCCCGCCTCAACGGACCTTTTCCTCTCGGGCAGGTAGGCCACAAGAGCATAAAGAGAAACGCTCAGGATTTCAAGTCCCATAAAAAACGATATGAAGTGACGGCTTACAACAAGCACCATGGAGCCCAGGGTTGCGGTTAAAAGAAGAACGTAGTACTCTTCTTTTTCCTCATCCATTTTTGAAAAATAGCTGTAAGACAAAATTGCCACTGCCAGGCTTGCAAGAGTAATGAGCCCCCAGTAGAAAAGAGCGTAACTGTCTACAATTAAAAGCGCGCCAATCTGCCTCGGCAGTCCCTGAATAAACATCAGAGAAACAAAAGATGCTGCAAGGCCTAAGCAGGAAATAACAAATGTAGTTGTATGATCGCGGTAGAAGCCGATTACAAGGAGCATAATTATGGACGCGCCCGCAAGTATTATAAGGGGCATCAGATAGTAAAAGTCTACGGATGTCATCTTGCGCCTCCTTTCTCACTTTTGCCTCCCGCAAGCTCCACCTGGCTTCCTTTAATTGGGAGTTGTTTTTTCAGGCTGCCTGCTGTGGTGTGTGAAGATGTGGTCCTGACTATATTATTAATTGCCGGTCTTGAAGTATCCAGAAACGGATGGGGGAATATCCCGAGCCACAAAATGGCAACAATTAAAGAGGTCATTATTATCATTTCGCGCACGTTAAAATCAGCGATATGTTTTTCAGCTTTCGGCTTCCTGCCGAAAAATACTCTTGTCATAATTCTCAGCGAATACATTGTTGATATCACAAGTCCAACGGATGCAACGGCAGTAATCCAGTTATTGGCCATATAAGAGCCTGTGAGGGTCAGGAATTCCGCAATAAAATTTCCAAGCCCCGGAAGCCCCATCGAGGCAAGGGCAAATATGAGTCCCACGCCTCCCATTCGCGGTATCATATCCCAGAAACCTCCCATTTTACTTAAGTCGCGGGTATGAATGCGTTCATAAAGAGCGCCCACTAAAATAAAGAGGGCCCCTGTAGAGATTCCGTGGCAGAGCATCTGGATGACCACGCCCTGAAGTGCAAGCTCGTTTAATGCAAATGCGCCAAGCATTACAAAGCCCATATGGTTAACGCTCGTATAGGCAACAAGGCGCTTGAAGTCCGTCTGTCCAAATGCCTGAATTGCGCCGTAGATAATTCCGATTGCGCCTAAAATCATTCCCGGGATCTGAAATTCACGCGCTGCATTTGGGAAAAGCGGAATAACGAACCTTAGTATTCCGTAAGCTCCTGTTTTAAGAAGGAGTGCCGCCAGGATCACGCTTCCTGCCGTAGGAGCCTCCGTGTGTGCATCCGGCAGCCAGTTGTGCAATGGCACTATAGGGAGTTTTACTACAAATGCTATCAGGAATCCGAACATTATCCACATCTCAGCCGCCGGGGTGAACACCGTTCCTAAAAGCTGTATATAGTCGAAAGTGTATACGCCCGTATTTTTTCCGTGAATAAAATATAAAGCCACTATGGCAACAAGCATAAAAAGACTGCTTGCCTGCGTGAATATGAAAAACTTGAACGAAGCGTAAATCCTGTTCTCGTGGCCCCATATGCCGATGAGGAAATACATAGGTATCAGCATTACTTCCCAGAAGAAGTAAAACATGAACAGGTCGAGAGAGATAAATACTCCGGTGATACCCGCCAGTATCCAGAGGAGATTAAAATGGAAGAAGCCCGGCTTGTACTGGATTTCCGTCCATGAGGTTAAAACCGACAGGACGCCTATAAAGGTGGTCAGAAGCACAAGCAGGAGGCTCAGTCCGTCTACTGCCATATGGAACGTGATGCCGAATGAGGAGATCCAGTTCCAGCGGAAATCCACGAGCCACGGTGCATTTGCCCCTAAGGTTACGCCAAAGGAGTGCTCAGCCCATATAACAATTGTAATCACAAAACTAGCGAGTGTTGCAATAAGTGAGATCCACCTTGCAGCCAACACGTTCCATTTTGCAGTTATTAAGGCGGCAATTCCCCCCGCCATTAAAATTATTACAAGCCATAGTAGTATCATAAGAACACCGCAATTGTTAGAGTGATTATAGCCCCGAGGGCTATTCCCATTGCATACCATCTTACACGCCCCGACTGCGTGAAGCTGAAGGCGCGGTTAAAGACACGGTTAATCCATGCAATAAATGTATATATGAGGTCTATAAAATCGCCTTTATTAATCCTGGCTATCCAGACTAAAGGAATAACAAAAAGCCTGTCGTAGAGCCAGTCGAAGCCCCAGTCACTTTTCCAGTATTCGTGAAGCGCGTTTCCAAATGAAGACCATCTGAAGGAGGACACCTTTTCATAATATTTATAGTAAAGCAGATAAGCTATAAATATGCCGAGAATGACCGTAACGGCAGCCACAACCTGCAGTATGAGTTCTGTTGAAATTCCTCCTCCTTCAGCCGGGGCGTTAGCCGGCAGTATGGTCTGGATAAAGTCTGAAAAGAGTGTCAGGTGCCCCAATGTATGCGGAAGCTCGATGAAGCCTCCGAAAATTGAAAAAAATGCAAGAACTATAAGAGGCACTTCCATAATCCACGTCGGCTTGCGGTGCAGGTGGGTCTTAGCCTCGCCGAAAAATGTTACGACGACCATTCTCGTTGTGTAAAGCGCGGTAATAAAAGCTCCCAGGAGTCCCGCGGCATAAAGCCAGTGGTTTGGCCTGTCGCCCTCAAAGGCATAGAACAAGATAAGATCCTTGCTATAGAATCCCGCCGTAACAAGGGGCAGTGCCACAAGGGATGCCGAACCGATAATGAACGTCCAGAAGGTTACAGGAAGCATTTTCCTGACACCTCCCATTTTGAACATATTCTGTTCGTGGTGAAGCGCCAGAATTATAACGCCGGAGCCGAGGAACAGGAGAGCCTTAAAGAAGGCATGGATCATAAAATGAAATATGGCAGCCGACCAGGCGCCGACGCCAAGAGCCAGGAACATATAACCTATCTGGCTTATAGTTGAATATGCAAGAACCCTTTTTATGTCGCTTTGTGCAAGAGCGCTGCAGCCGGCAAGAAGGAGCGTAAGAGCCCCGACAACACCCACAATTGTAAGAACCACGGGAGCAAGCGTAAAAATAACGTGCATGCGCGCAATGAGGTACACGCCCGCCGTAACCATTGTTGCCGCATGGATTAAAGCGCTGACAGGTGTAGGGCCAGCCATGGCATCAGGAAGCCAGGTCTGCAGGGGAAGCTGTGCCGATTTTCCGACAGCTCCGCCTAAAAGGAGGGCAGCCGTCATTACAGGAAGCGAGGAGCCCACGGCCCAGTTCAAAGGCGCCTGCTCTAAAATTCTTCCGATGTTCAGCGTTCCAAGCTCTGTAAACAAAATAAAAAGTCCGATTGACATCGATGTATCGCCCACACGCGTTACAATAAAGGCTTTTCTTGCGGCGTAGTCGTTATAGGGATCCTTGTACCAGAAGCCGATTAAAAGGTAGCTGCAGAGGCCGACGCCCTCCCAGCCCAGGTAAAGGAGCACCAGGTTATCGCCCAGCACCAGCATGAGCATGCTTCCTACGAAGAGGTTCATATATGCAAAGAACCTGGAGAAGCCCTCTTCACCCTCCATATATTCCACCGAGTAGAGGTGAATTAAGAATCCGACAAACGTAATGACGAAGATGAATGTCATAGAAACGGCATCAAGCCTGAGCGCGATTGCCGGGTTCAAACCCGCAACGTTAATCCATTCCCAGAGCGTCTGCAGGTAAACCCTCCCTTCAGGAGGCGAAGAAATAAAGTTTATTCCAATCAGTATCGTAAGGAGTGCGCTTAAGCCAACAGAGGCCACTCCGATTACGGCAGCTGTTTTGCGCGGCATTCTTGCTCCTGTTGTCGCAAGGATCAGAAATCCGAGGAAAGGCAAAGCGGGAACAATCCACAATAAGTCAAGCATATCAACCTCTCATATTATCTGCTGCATCTGCATCCAGCGTCCTGAAGTCGCGGAATATCTGAAGAATCAAAGCCAGGCCTACAGAGACCTCGGCTGCGGCCATGGCCAGAATAAAAATAAACATCACCTGCCCCTCAGGCTGGGTCCAGCGCGAGCCTGCCGAAATAAAAGCAAGGCCCGAGGCGTTCAGCATTACCTCCAGCGACAGGAGAATAAATACCATATTGCGCCTGACCAGTACGCCTATAAATCCAAGTATAAAGAGTATACCTGCCAGGATGAGGCCGCTTTCCATCGGAACGGTATTCATGGAAGCTCCTTTTCTAAATATCTGTGCAAAATCACGTGTTTATATCTTCCCAGGTGATAAGCCCCAACGATGCCCGCCATCAAGAGCATTGCAGCCAGTTCCACACCCAAAAGGTAAGGCCCGTAAAGAGCAATGCCTACCTGCCTTGGCGCTACAGCCTGCGAGGTAATATCCTGCCTTGCGTGTGTCATTAAAATATAAACGAGCTCTACAATCAGTATGGCCGAGAGTATACCCGGACCAATCCAGCCCGCGGGGCTAAGCCAATGGCTTTCCTGCTCGGCTGAAGCGGGACCTAAGTTCAGCATCATAACAACAAAGACAAAGAGCACCATTATTGCCCCGGCATAAACAATTACCTCCAGGGCCGCGACGAAAGCCGCACCCATGATGAAGAAAATAACCGCCACCGAAAGGAGCGATACCACCATATATAAAAGCGCGTGCACCGCATTTAAGCGCGTTATTACCATTACTGTTGAAATTACCGCAACGATTGCGGCAATGTAGAATACTATTGCCATATTATTTTCCTGCAGCAATTAATACTATACTTCACAAAAGCTTATTTATCGGGCCTGATGCTTCTGACGTCCACCGGAGGAAGATCCTCAATTCCTTCACCCTTGTCCTTGCCTCCAATTGCAAGGCCACTGACGCGGTAGAAGTTATAGCCGTGGTATTTCCCCTGCCCGTCTATTAAAAGATCCTCTTTTTCATAAACCATATTCTGGCGGTGGTATTCACTCATTTCATAATCCGGAGTAAGCTGTATTGAGTATGTGGGGCATGCCTCCTCACAGTATCCACAGAATATGCAGCGCGAAAAATTGATCCTGAAAAATGCCGGATATCGCCGCCCGGTCTCATCCTGAGTTGCCTGGAGCGAGATGCAGCTTACGGGGCATGCAACCTGGCACAGGTAGCAGGCAACGCATCTTTCCTGCCCGTCGGGATCGCGCGATAAAATTATTCTTCCGCGCCAGCGGGGGGGAAGATATATTTTCTCCTCGGGATACTGTATGGTCTCCCTCTTATGAAACATGTGAGTAAATGCTATCCATATACTTCTTAAATCGCTGAACATCAGACTTACCTTTCTATTTATCTCAAATATTTCTTATCTACCCATAAACATCAGCACAGCACCTGTTACAACGAGATTCAAAAGCGACAATGGGAGCAATAGCTTCCATCCGTAGGACATCAGCTGGTCGTACCTGGGCCTCGGAAGGCTTGCCCTTAAGAGCACAAAGAACATTATGAATACAAATGTCTTAAGTAAAAACCAGACCACGGGAGGCAGGAACGACCACCCGAGCCACCCCCCGAAGAAGAGCGTCACTATCATGGCTGAGATGAGGGTTATTCCAAGATACTCTCCAACGAAAAACATTCCGAACTTCATCCCCGAGTACTCGGTATGGAATCCTGCAATCAGTTCGCTCTCGGCCTCCGGAAGATCAAAAGGAAGCCTGTGCGTCTCGGCTATGCCTGCAATTGTAAATATGAAGAATCCTATTATCTGGGGAATGAAAAACCAGATCTTTCTCTGCGCCTCAACTATGTCCACGAGGCTGAATGATCCTGTAATCATTACAACGCCCATGAGTGAAAGCCCCATAAAGACTTCATAGCTTACCATCTGCGCTGCCGCCCTCAGGGCGCCGAGAAGGGAATATTTGTTATCCGATGCCCAGCCGCCTAAGACAACGCTGTAAACACCCATGGAAGACATCGCAAGGAAAAACAGGAGTCCTATGTTCAAATTTACAAGCGTAATAGCCGGTGTATAGGGAATTATAGCAAAGCTCATAAGGACCGTCATTATAACTATGGCAGGCGCTATGACGAAAACCTTCCTGTCGGCAAAGCGCGGAATCCAGTCTTCCTTAAAAAATATTTTCACCATATCGGCCAGAACCTGTGCAAGTCCGAAAGGTCCGACCCTGTTGGGGCCGTAGCGGTCCTGAAAGAGGGCCAGTCCGCGGCGTTCCACCCAGATAAGGGATGCCGCAATTGTCATCATCACGATGAGTATCCCAAGCACAATTATTATTGCCCTTACGACCTCGTTCATTTCTTAACTCCGGAAATTTTTACTGAAACGGGGAATCTGATTATTCTCATACCCGGCAGCGTAGCAGGGTAGCCCGCGATGCCTTTAGGAAGCCCTAAATTTATTCTTACAGGCAGGCGTTCCTGTTTTCCGTCTAAGCTCACTTCGACCTCGGATTCGGAGGTAACGTTCATTTTGGACGCGTCATCTAAAGAGAGCATAAGGTAAGGCTTCGGAACGAGCTCTCTTACGCCGGGAGCGTTATTGCTCAGTTCATCGGAGCCGTAAATGTGATAGACGGGAACAAGCATCCATTCACCTTCTTTTGGCGTGTAGGCTTTTGGAACATCCATAAAGAATGCCGGTTTTGCGTTTGGCAAAGGTTCAATAAGGCGCCTTCCCGGATCTCCCCCGTGCAATGGGCCACCGACTTCAATCTGGTACTTATTTATAGCCTGAGCCGAGTTCCAGCCCGGGGACCAGAAGAATGGGATTAAGGATGAAGGGGGCTGCCCGCGGTAGCCTTCCATAGTAAACGTTAATGGGCTGTCCACATCCTCCGGCGGTTTCGGTTCATGCACAGATTTATCTGCGTGCATTGCAGTTCTGCCGCTGTAGCGGTAGGGTTCCCTCGGAATTTTTCTTCCTGCGATCCTGAAGCCCGGAGGGGGTGTAATGGTATCTATTCCCGTAAAGAAAGGCATCTCTTTAATTAAAGCCTGCGTATAGTCCAGAAGATTTTTCCACTTTGAAGCATCCTTAATTCCTGAAGTAACCATAATGTTCCTGAGCCAGCGCCAGCTTTCCTTAATCTCCTTATTAGGGACAAAGACCTGGTAGAATCTTTGGGCGCGTCCTTCATTATTAACGAACGTTCCGTCGCTCTCGGCAAAGGATCCGACGGGGATTACTGCTGTTGCATGCTCTGCTGTCGGGTTCTCCAGGTAGTCCAGCACTATTACATTCTTAAAGCGTTTCAAGAAGCGGTCAATATGTTCTTTTTCATCGCGCCTGTAGAGGTCGTTTTCCATTATAATGAGTGTATCCATTTGCTCTTTCTCCGCGGCCTGGAAAGCCTGATCCAAGGCCTTTCCTCCCATCATCACCATTCCCATCGAGTTGCACTCAGGAGTGGTAAAGCAGAGCTCGACGTTTTTGCCCGCGCGCCTCATAGCGTATGCAATGTTAGAGGCGGCATTAATTATGGCTTCATTTTTAAGGCTTTGTCCTGCAATTATAAGCGGGCGTTCAGCCTTATTTAGGGCATTAACAATCGTCTGTGAAAGATTAAGGACCTCATCAGTCAGGTCATTGACCTTCGGTGCATCGCTGTTTATGAGGCCTGCAACGGCATAGCCCAGGCGTGCAATGTCATCTGCCGTGCCCCTGTAGGTATGTGCAACCTCATCAAGTTTAGTTGCATAGGGGGTTGCAACGAATATGGGGCCTTTTTCATCCTGCACAAGTTCGCGGACCGCGGCATCCTGCCAGTGAGGTATTCTGTAGGGAGTTGCGCTCTGCACCGGGATCTGGCGCACCGACTGTCTTACGGCAAGAGCGATCATTGGAGCAGTATTGGTTAGGTCTTCTCCCAGGATGACAACAACGTCGCACTTTTCAATTTCCCTTAGCGAGGGTGTTCTAATTGAACCCTGGCGGAGTATATTCATCTCTTTAGTAAGAAGGCTGAATTCGCGTTCCGGCACACCCCAGTAGAAGTTTCTCTCTGATACAAGAGACCTCAATGTGAAGTTAGCCTCCAGAGACGCCCTTGGGGATCCTATGCCGATAATTTTTTTGCTGTTTTTAATTATAGTGCTAATTTCTGTTATTGCGGTTTCCTCGTCGGCCCCGGCAAGGCTGTTTTCGCCCATGACGCGGAGGAGGGGTTTTCTTATTCTTTTCTCGCTGTTTACGAATTCATAGCCGAAGCGTCCTCTATCGCAGAGGAAGTAGCCATTTACCTGCCCGTTATATCGCGTAAGAATGCGCCTTAGTTTTCCGTATCTTTCGCCTGCAAGCGTGTTGCAGCCAACGCCGCAGTGCACGCAGATTGAGGGGGAGGAGGTAAGGTCCCATTTCCTGGTGTAATGCTGGTAGAGTGTGTTGTCTGTAAAAACGCCCGTAGGGCATACCTCGACAAGGTTGCCTGCAAATTCGTTTTCGAGTACCCCGTCTTCGCTGCGTCCGAAGTAGACGCTGCTGTGGACGCCAAAGACATTCAGGTCATTTCCCCCCGCATAGTCGCGGTAGAACCTGACGCAGCGGTAACACTGTATGCATCGGTTCATCTCGTGATGGACAAAGGGTCCCAGGTACTGGTTTCTGTAAGTTCTTTTCTTAAAACGGAAGCGCCTGTAGTTGTGTCCCGACATTAAGGTCATATCCTGCAGGTGGCATTCTCCCCCCTCGTCGCATACGGGGCAGTCGTGGGGATGATTAGTCATAAGCCACTCAATATTACCGGCACGGAACTCCTTTGCCTCGGGGTCTTTAATGGAAATTCTCATGCCATCAACAATAGGTTCCATGCATGCCACAAAGAGCTTGCCCGTCTTATCGTTTTCATCGCGGTACTTCTTAATTGCGCACTGGCGGCAGGCCCCAACCGAACCCATTGCCGGGTGCCAGCAGAAATACTCAAGGTTCATCTTAAGAGAGAGTATTGCCTCCAGGAGGTTCTTGCTTGAATCAACTTCGTAGGTTATTCCATCTATAATAATTTTTGCCATTTTTGCCATACTATGACCTCCAGGGGCAGCGTTTTTCAGTTATATGTTTTATAAAGTCATCCCTGTAATATTTAAGGGCGCTCTGCAGGGGCTCCATAGCGCCGGGAGCAAGGGCGCAGAAAGTGTTTCCGGGTCCCAGGTATTTTGCATGGAACTCGAGTACATCCAGGTCATCCATATGTCCACTACCTTCTTCAATTGAGCGTAGAATCTTTTCGACCCAGGGGAGCCCTTCGCGGCATGGTGTGCACCAGCCGCAGGATTCCTGTGCAAAGAAGTATTCCAGGTTATGCACAAAGCCCACGGGGCAGGTTTTATCATCCATTACAATTATGGTTCCCGTGCCCATACGGCTTCCCACCTTGCCAACGGCAGAAAAATCCATATTCACGTCCAGGTGTTCTTCTGTCAGGAAGTCAGTGGAGGCTCCTCCGGGCAGAAAACCGCGGAGCTTGAGGCCCTCGCGCATACCGCCCGCACGGTCAATCAGGATCTCCCTGACGGTAGTCCCCAGGGGGAGTTCCCAGAGGCCCGGGCGTTTTACCTTACCGCTTGCGCCATAGATCTTGGTTCCGCCCTCACCCGTAAGGCTCAGTTTCTTAAACCACTCAGCCCCGTTATTTATGATATGAGGGACACAGGAGAGTGTTTCAATATTGTTTACAATTGTAGGTTTGCCGAAGAGTCCGCTCGACTGTGGGAATGGTGGCTTGGCTCTTGGATTTGCGCGTTTACCTTCAAGAGCATTAAGGAGGCCTGTTTCCTCGCCGCACATATAGCGCCCCACGCTTGTGTGGACGTGCATCTCGAGGCTATGGGGTGAGCCCAGTATATTTTTCCCGAGGTATCCGGCTTCATAAGCCTCATGGATAGCCTTTTGAACGATTTCGGCGCCCTCGGTATATTCGCCCCTGATAAACACGTAGGCAACGTCAGCCTCAATTGCATAGGCGCTTATTATCATTCCTTCGATGAGCTGGTGCGGTTTTTTTTCAATCAGCAGGCGGTCCTTGAATGTTCCGGGTTCCATCTCGTCGCCATTGGCAACGAGGTATTTCGGGTGCGGGGCTTTATCGCCCATGGGTACAAAGCTCCACTTCATTCCCGTAGGGAATCCGGCTCCTCCGCGGCCTCTTAGGCCGGAATCCTTCACCATGTCCATTATTTCCTTAGGCTGCATAGTGACCGCCTTGCGGAGCGCCTGGTAGCCTCCTGTCTGTTCATAATCCTTCAGATATAAAGGAGCTCCGTCCGATCGGATGTGTTGGGTTAAAGGTGTTTCCATTTATATGCCTGCCTGATCCTTTCCTTCATTATTTATACTGTTCGAGTATTTTTCCTAAGTCCTCCGGTCTGAGATCCCTGTGCAGGTCCCTGTCGACCATCATTGCCGGGGCATGATCGCAGGTTCCAAGGCAGGGCACAGGCAGGAGAGTAAACCTCCCGTCGGGGCTCGTCTCGCCGAATTTAATTCCAAGCACCTTTGAAAGAGCCTGGTATATTTCATCATATCCCAATATGTAGCAGCTTATGCTGTTGCAGAGCAGAATTATATGCTTGCCCACGGGCTCCCGGTATAAAAGGTTATAGAAGGTTGCCACGCCGTCGAGGTCCTCGACCGACATTCCGAGTATTTCGGCCAGGTCCTGCAGGCTTTCATCTGAAAGCCAGCCGCGGTGTTTCTGCACTACTTTCATCGCCTCAATTGTAGCGGCTTTTTTATCGGGATAGAGTTTGAATTCCTCCTCGATTTCCTTTCTTTCTTCTTCACTCAGCATTATATCCTCTTTTATCTGTCAACATCTGCTAGTACAAAGTCCAGGCTTCCCAGTATTGCCATCAGGTCGGCAATCGTATAGCTATGGCTCATAAAAGGAACCATCTGCATGTGTGCAAATGAAGGGGTGCGTATATGGTTCCTGTAGGCGCCGGTTGAGCCGTCCGATATGAGATAATAAGTTGTCATTCCTTTTAAGGCTTCCACTGCAACGCCCGATTCGCCGGGCGGCATAACGGGTCCCCAGCTCACATTAAGGAAATGATTGATGAGGGTTTCAATATCCATCATCGTCCTGTCCTTAATGGGGGGAGTAGTAAGGGGATTAGTGGATTTATAAGGGCCCTCGGGCATATTTTTCATGCACTGCTCAATAATTCTGAGGCTCTGCCTCATCTCCTCCATTCTTACTGTGGCGCGGTCGTAGCAGTCGCCGTTCTGCCCGATGGGTACGTCAAATTCAAACTGGTCGTAGCCCGAGAAGGGTCTTTTTTTCCTCAAGTCCCACTGGAATCCGCAGGCTCTAAGGTTAGGGCCAGAGACGCCCCACTCAATTGCCTCATCTGTGTTGAATAGCCCCACGCCTATTGTTCTGGCCTTAAAGATGCGGTTACCCATAACCATTTTATCGTATTCTTTGAGTCTCGGGGGCATCCAGTCGAGAAAATCCTTTACAAGCCTCTCCCAGCCTTTGGGGAGGTCGGCCGCGGTGCCGCCAATTCTGAACCATCCCGGGTGCATTCTGAATCCACAGACAGCCTCAATTATTCTGAGGGCTTTTTCACGGTCTGTGAATGTGTAGAAGACAGGGGAGAGCTGTCCCACGTCCTGAGCAAAAGTGCCGAGCCATACGAGGTGGTTATAGACTCGGAAGACCTCCGAGAGCATAACTCTTATGACCTTAGCGCGCTCGGGAATCTCGATATTACCAAGAGTTTCCAGCGACATGAGGTAAGCCAGGTTGTTTACCACACCGGCCAGGTAGTCCACCCTGTCAGTATAAGGCAGGTATGTATGCCACGACTGGCGTTCGGCCATTTTCTCCTGCCCCCTGTGGTGGAATCCGATATCGGGGACGATATCTATAATGATTTCCCCGTCGAGCTGAAGCACGAGTCTTAATACGCCGTGGGTTCCGGGGTGCTGGGGCCCCAGGTTTAAGAACATAAAGTCTGTCGTCTCGCTGGAGCGTTTAAGTCCCCAGGCTTCCGGCTTAAACTCATATTCATTTTCTTCTTCAATGCTCTTGTCCTCGGGCATCTGGAAAGGCCCCATTTCAGTTGCGCGTGCGGGGTGTTCTTTTCTCAAGGGATGCCCTTCCCACCATGGGGGCATAAGAATTCTTCTTAAGAGCGGGTGTCCGTCGAACTTAATGCCGAACATGTCGTAGGCTTCGCGTTCGTACCAGTCGGCATTCCGGAAGACCTTTGTTACGCTTGGGGCAGTGGGGTACTCCCCCTTTAGAGCAATTTTAAGGCGGAGGTCGCTATTGCGTTCAAAGGACATGAGCTGGTACATTACCGTGAAGTCGCTTATCGGCTGGCCCTCGCGGTGTTTTCTTTCGCGCTCGTCGATGCCCATAAGGTCGTATAGCATTTTATAAGGCTTACTCACCTCATTTTTAAGGTAGCTCAGCACCTCAGCAATACTTTCCTTAGGGACCCAGAGAGCAGGCACCCCGTCGGAGGTCGGCTGCTCAACAAATTCCAGCGTGGAGAATTTTGTCTTTAGCTCTTCAACAACTGTAAAATCGTGTTTCATTTATCCAGCATTATTTATTTCAAGTTTTTCTGACGTTAGATTTTATCAGGATCATCAAATTTCATCGGGCGGGCGGAGGAACGTAGTTTTACTTCTTTCCTCACGCTTCAAGTCTCTAAGTGAACCCTTCTGGGGCTTGACTATACCCTGCGGGCCGATGACCCAGCTCAATGGGCGTTCCTCTTTTCCCACAGCATCCCGGAGCAACAGGAGGCCTTCAATAAAGGTGTCGGGTCTTGGGGGGCAGCCCTGCACGTAGACATCCACGGGCATAAACGTATCTACTCCCTGCACAACGCTATAGATGTCGAACATCCCGCCGGAATTTGCGCACGAGCCCATAGAGATGACCCATCTGGGCTCCATCATCTGTTCGTAGAGGCGTTTTATAATAGGTGCCATTTTAATAAACACCGTGCCCGCAATAACCATCAGGTCGGCTTCCCTGGGGGTGCCGCGGATTACCTCGGCTCCGAAGCGTGCCAGGTCATACTTGGGAGTAAGGCTGGTTGCCATTTCGACATAGCAGCATGAAAGCCCGAAATTAAAAGGCCACATGGAGTTTTTTCTTCCCCAAGCTATCAGGTCCTCCAGGCGGCTTAAGACCATGCTCTTCTGCAATGCACCTTCAAAACTGCCAGTTTGTTTTACAGTTACTTTATTGCCGGAAGAAATGGGTGTTGAATTCATATGTTGATACTCTTTCTGTAATATTTCCTGTATGCCCTTAAAATTCTTTTGTTATTTGGACCGAAGTCGAGAGCGCCTATTCTCCACTCGTAAATAAGCACCACGACCAGTATGAGGATGAAGGCCAGAACACCGATATAGCCCACCCATCCCACATCGTGGAAGGCAATTGCCCATGCGACGATGAAAACGGATTCAAGATCGAAGACGACGAAAAACATGGCTATGAGGTAAAACTGGACCGAGAAACGGAGGCGGGCGCTTCCTGTGACCTTGATACCCGATTCAAACGGAGTATCTGTCTGCGGTTCATCGTGGCGCTGCCCAAGGACGTAGGACAGGCCTATCATTATTCCGACAAGAGCTGCAGCTGCAATGGCATATATAAGCAGCGGCCAGGCGGACAGTGTGTTGGCTGCATTATTCAAGTCTCATCTCCTCATTTAGCATAACACTTCAAAACAAACGCATACGAATTAAATCAAATTGTTACCACAACTTTTGAAGCGATCCCTCTTTACGTGAGCTTATATATAAAATATAAATCTCAGTTCATTATGCAAGTGCAATAAATAGTAAAAATTGAACGCTCAGTCTTAAGAAACCGTGCTTATTGCAAAGAGGCATTTACGGGTTTATATTTCATGGCAGTTTTCATTAGTTTATTTTCAGAGCAAAAAAATTAAAAAGGAAGAAATGGACAGTTATCCAATACTTGAGTTCGACACTGAAAAAGAGGCGGTGTTTGAACCCAAAAGCATTATTAAACCCGCGGACGTCTCAGAATACTGCGTCTTTACATTTTTCAGGGACGTAATTGAAAAAGTAGTAAATGAAAACGAGGTCAGAGTAGTAACACTCCTGAACAGCGAGATGGGAAAGCATCCTCTTTATGAAATGGAGTTTCAGGGAAAGAAGGTTGCATTCTTTCATTCTCCCGTTGGTGCCCCGTTTGCGGCGGCGGCGCTTGAGGAGGTTATAGCCTTAGGCTGCAGGAAGTTTATCGCCTGCGGGGGCTCGGGTGTACTCGACTCCGGTATACATTGCGGAAAGGTCGTTGTCCCGTATTCGGCCCTGAGGGATGAGGGAACCTCCTACCATTATCTTCCCCCTTCAAGAGAAGTTGAAGCCGGGCCGGATGCCCTTCAGGCAATTAAAGACACGCTGGACGGTCAGGGGGTTGACTATTTAATGACGAAAACCTGGACCACAGATGCCGTTTACAGGGAAACCCGCGGAATCATAAATAAAAGGAAAGCCGAAGGCTGCCTTGTAGTTGAAATGGAGGCTGCGGCTTTCTTTGCAGTCGCTAAGTTCCGCGGCGTAAAGTTTGGCCAGATGCTCTACGGGGGAGACGACATTAGCTGTGAGGAATGGGACCACAGGGATTGGTCGAAGCAGTCATCGGTACGCGAAAGGCTTTTCTGGCTTTCTGTTGAAGCGTGCCTGAAGATAAAGGATTAAATTTTGAAGCTATTTTTCAAAAATTAAATTATATTGATTTAATTCCCAAAAGCAGCATCTGATATGAAAAGCTTCAAACAAAAGTTCAAATCGCTCCTCTTAACTTTGGGGGCACTGATTCTTTTACTTGCTGCACTGTTATTTTTCTGCAACTGGAAAATTAACAGCTACGCCGGAAAATATACATATTACGACCTGGAGAGGATTCCTTCAAATGAGGCGGGACTCTTATTGGGAACGGGCAAGTACTTAAAGCCCAGAGTTGTGAACCTCTACTTTGCCTACAGGATAGATGCCGCAGTGGCTCTCTATAAAGCGGGGAAAATTAAAGTCATAGTTGTAAGCGGCAATAAGTTTAATAATGAGCCCCGGAATATGAGACTCGACCTTATACGTAACGGGGTTCCCGCTGATGCTATTTATTCTGATGAGGAGGGTTTCAGGACATACGACTCGGTTGTAAGAATGAGGGACGTATTCGGCTATGATAAGTTTACGGTTATTTCGCAGGACTGGCACAACGACAGGGCAATATTTATTGCAAGAGAGCTTGGCCTCGATGTGATAGGCTATAACGCGCAGGACGTAAAAGGGATTATGGGATTTGAGACCGGCTTAAGGGAGCTTTTCTCGAGAGTAAAGGTCTTTATGGATCTGTATCTTTAGTTAGACATATGTGTTATATTATTTTATCAGAGAGTTTTTAAGAAGGATTTGTTAATGAATTTTGTTCCCGCGGTTATGCCGCCTGAAAATTTAAGCGCTCCGGCATGGTGGTTTATATTTAAGAGAGATGAACTTCTAGTTTTATTAAATGGTGAGAAACCGGAGATCCCGCAACTTAGGGATCTTTCAGAGATAAATTTAATTCCGGAAAAGAAGCAGTATCTTGGCACCCTAGACGGAAGGCCGTGCTTTACGGCAGAGGTTCCGCTTGTGACTGAAGCCCCCGGTGGAATGGCATTTAAGAATCTGAGATCGCTCCTGGGAGAATTCGGGAGCGACTTTTTCTCTCTTGCCGGGCGGGCTTTCCAGGTAATAAGCTGGGACGTAAATCACCACTACTGCGGGCGCTGCGGAACGCCAACCGAAGAAAGGCAGGACGAGCGCGCCAAAGTATGCCCGAACTGCGGACTTGTAAGCTACCCCAGGATCTCGCCCGCGGTTATTGTTGCCATCACAAATAAAAACAGGATTCTCCTTGCCCGGTCAAGCCGCTTCAAGTCGAATATGTACAGTGTGCTTGCGGGATTTGTTGAAGCCGGAGAGACTTTTGAGGACTGCATTAGGCGCGAGATAAGGGAAGAGGCAAACATTGAAGTTAAGAATATCAGATATTTCGGGAGCCAGCCCTGGCCTTTTCCGGACTCCCTCATGGTGGGTTTTACAGCTGAATATGCGGGCGGGGATCTTAAGGCAGACGGCGTCGAGATAGTTGACCTCAAATGGTTTACCGCGGAAGAGATTCCCGCAATTCCCGGGAAGTGGTCCATTGCAAGACGGCTAATTGACTGGTTTATTGATAATTACAAGGAAAGGGAAAACGTTTGACAAAGGATTTGGCATCGATAAGAAGAGATTACATACTAAAGAAGCTGAGTGAAACAGAAATAGATCCCGATCCCATAAACCAGTTCAGGAAGTGGCTTAACGAGGCGATTGAGGCGTGTGCAAATGAGCCTACCGCAATGGCGCTTGCCACATCCACTAAAGACGGGCATCCGTCGGTCAGAATTGTGCTGCTCAAGAAAGTAGCACAAAACGGTTTTATTTTCTTTACAAATTACAACAGCCACAAAGGCCGTCAGATACTGGAAAACCCTAACGCCGCACTGGCATTTTACTGGTCGGAACTGGAGCGCCAGGTGAGGGTTGAAGGCGTTATATCGAAGCTTTCAGAGAAAGACTCGGATGAGTATTTTTATTCCAGGCCTTTGGGAAGCAGAATTGGCGCCTGGGCATCGCCACAGAGCGAGGTCATTCCAAACAGGGCTTTTTTGGATGAGATGGTATTGAAGTACCAGAAGCAGTTCCAGTCGGGCACAATTGAGCGTCCATCCAACTGGGGAGGCTTCTGCCTGGAGCCAAAGCTAATAGAATTCTGGCAGGGAAGGGAAAGCCGCCTGCACGACAGGATACAGTTTACAAAAGAAAATGGCAAATGGAAAATTGAGCGTCTGGCGCCTTAAAAGAACTTAAAAATGCTTCCTTAGTACACCTTGAACTTTCTACATTGACACGCTTCCTCCTTTTATGTACAATCTAATACTGTTATACTTTATGAAAAAGGAGGAATCATGTCATTTAATAAATTGTTTTTTGCAGTTTTACTTATTGTATTATTTCTTTCTTCATCTTTAGTGTATGCCCAGCGCTACGGAGGCGGGTTTGCCTCGCCGGGGGTAGTTGAGTTAGGCGGGGGGCTCACATTCCAGAGCACCACAAATGTAGCAAACGGGAACACCGGAGGCACCACAACCATATTTTCCCTGCAGCCTTACGTGGGATATTTTTTAACTGACGGCTTTGAGCTGGGTTTTAACCCCTTTGGAATTCAGACCGGGGATGGCACCACCTCTCTTCTTTTTCTGCTTGCCCCGTCTTATAACTTCCGCACCGGAAGTCTTGCTTATCCATTTATTGAGGCGCTCCTGGGGCTTGCCTCCACATCCGACGGTGAGACACGGAGCGGTTTCAGCTGGGGTCTGAGGGGAGGAGTTAAGCTGAATATAGTTGGAAACAGCAATCTTAATCTGGGGCTTGAATACCTGCAGATAACCGAGAACCCTTCAGGGGCCACGTCGCGTTACGGGTACAATCAGGTGGCGTTTAATGTTGGGTTTACGGTGTGGTTCTGACCTAGATCTCAGTCTGCAATTAATCTTTTTTGACCAGATTTAATGAGAATGGTTTGAGAAAGCATTGCATTTAGAATAACGCAGTTACTAAGCCCCGACAAGGGGCGCTTTGTCTATAGCCCGGGGTAACCAAATCCCGAAGGGATGCGGGAACCCCCGGGTGAAATGATCCCAACCAAACCCCGGGAAAAATGATCCAACCAATCCCCCGGAGCCCCGATGAGGGGCGACATGAAAAGATATCTGAATTCATGTAAAGATATCTGAATTCATGTAAGGATATCTGAATTATTGTGACCATATTCATAAGATAAATTGACCTCCGGGCGTAAATTACCATAAAACAACACACCAATTATCTCTCAGAAAGCATTAACAATGGATAAAACATCTAAACCCCAAAGCTTCAGGTCCGATACCTTCCACCAGGTCTACCTCCACCTGGTATTTGCAGTAAAATACAGGGAAGAGAAGATAAGGCCAGAGTTTTCAGAAGAACTCCAGAAATACATGACGGGAATTCTTCAGAAGAGCGGGAATAAAATGCTGGCCATAAAGGCTATGCCTGATCATGTTCACATGCTTATATCCTACCTTCCCCGTTCCTCGGTTTCTGAAATTATGAGAGAGGTTAAATCATGTTCAACCGAGTTCATAAAAAGAAAAGGATGGTCAAAGAAATTTAAGTGGCAGGAGGGTTATGGTGTGTTTTCATACTCCAGGAGTCACGTAAGCCGGGTCGTCAGCTACATTCAGAATCAGGAAGAACACCACAGGAAGAAGTCCTTCCAGGAAGAATACCTGAAGATTCTGAAAGATTTTGCAGTGGAGTATGATAGTAAATACGTCTTCAGCTGGACCGATGAGGAGGAGAAAACATAAGAAAAGAAATATACAGGAAAAGAATCATAGAAAAGAGAGCATTGCAGAAAAGGGATGGGAAATAATTGTTTGTTATTACGTGTATTTATTTTTTTATTTCATGCATTTGGGTTTTTGATTCCGAGCATTTGGGTTTTTGATTGCGTGCATTTGGGTTTAATATTTCATCAATTCCCATAATATGTCGCCCCTCATCGGGGCTCGGGTGGGTGTGTGGGGGATCCGTTTCCCGGGGGTTCAGTCGCCCCGTCCGGGGCTTCTTCACCCCGGGCTATAAACAAAGCGCCCCTTTTCGGGGCTTCAAAACGTGGCCGCATATACCTGCTCAAGTCTCCGAAAACATGTTCCCTTAATTTGTCATCTTTTGATTTGCCGGAGGACTTTTGCTTTATCCAACATGAAAAGATAAATGGCTATAAGCGATACGCCTGAAAAAATTAAGGGGAATGAAAATATAATGCTGGCGTCATTTAAATTGAATATCAGATACATTAGACCGGATAGAATTAGTATGCTGCCCAAGCCGACAAAAATGTTAAAAAGCCTGTTCATTTTTATACCTTTTATGATTTGAGTATTTATTTCCTGTATTCGGTCATTCCGCCTAAGACGTTGAGGGCTTTTATTCCGTGACTCTCCAGGATTCCCTGCGCTCTTTTGGAGCGGTGGCCGCTTCGGCATATTACAGCAATATCTTTATCCTTATACTTTTCAACTTCTCCTATCCTACTTTCAAGCTGATCGACGGGAATATTTACCGCGCCATCAATTTTCCCTAAGGGGCCTTTCAATTCTTCAGGCGTACGAACGTCTAAGACGACAAGCGAAGTGTCGGTTTTCATTTTTTCTTTTAACTGTTCTACCGTTATATCTCTGGCCTTTGTAGAATCCATCTCTTTTTCCTGCGCGCAGCCTATGCCGTAAAACAGAACAAATGCAAGCATAACCGTAAATATTCTATATTGTCTCACTTTTTCTCCTTTTCTTAATTAAGTCCGCACATGCCTGAAGGGCATCCGCCATGGGAGTCGGACAATCCGCAGCTGCCGTTTTCACAGCCGCCAAATGAGCGGTCAAAATTTCCTGAAACCGATGCGCTGAAAGATGACAGGAGCTTCTTGTTGTCTTTGGATTTGCATTTGGGGCAGACAACTTCTTCCTGATTGTTTTGTGATTTATGCAGCACGTCGAACTTTGTATTACACTCCTTGCAGCGATATTCAAATACCGGCATATATGTTCATCTCCTTAATTATTCCAAAATTAAAACTGTATTGGCCTATTCCTTAAGTCCAAGGAACGATAGCAGCCTCTTATGGGCATCATCGGAAATATTTACATTGTACTTCTTGTAAAAACTTATCGTTGTTTCAACTGAGTTGAAATAGCTCCGGCATGATCCGCAGTTTTCCAGGTGCTCTTTTATTTCCAGGCACCTTGGTGAATTGAGCTCCTCGCCCAGGTTATCACAGATGTGATTCATTACCTCTTTACACGTAACTTTGTTATTTTCCATCTTGCAGTCTTCTATTAATTTCGTTTCTTAAAAATGCCCTTGCCCTGTGCAGTCTCGATTTGACCGCCGGCACTGACAGTTTTGCTATTTTACCCGTCTCCTCGGTCGAGAGTCCTTCAACGTCTCTTAAGAGAAAAACAACCCTGTAGTCAGGGGGAAGTTTCTGAATCGATTCGTCCAGTATTTCCTTCAGTTCCTCGTTTTCAACTGTTTTATCGGGAGTAACCGACCAGTCGGCAATTGCTCCTTCGTCAATAAAGCTTTCATCGTCGTCGAAGGAAGTATAGCTGTGTTTTTTGCTTGAGCGGGCGAGCATGAGGCAATTATTTGACACTATGGTATAAAGCCAGGTTGAGAGTTTGCTTTTCCTGTCAAACTGATGCAGGTTTTTAACCATGCTCAGGAACGTCTCCTGCATCGTGTGTTCAGCGCGCTCGCGGTTGCGGCAGATCTTAAAGGCAAAGTTAAATACGGTCTGCTCGTACTTTTTAACGAGCTCCGTAAGTGCCCTGCTGTCGCCATTCTGTGCCCGCTCTATAAGTTCATTTTCTTCCATTTAGTATGATGCCGCCTCGTGTAAAAAGATTCAAAAATTTAAATAAAATATGGCCGATACTCAACAAAAAAGACCGTTGAAACTTCAGAATTCCAGGCTTTTCCAAAGGTACCAGCTTGCAAGAGTGTTGTAGGGGTGCCACTTTTTCTCTTCGGCTATCTGCCTTATCATTTCCTCATCTGGCATAGCCCCCAGATTGTAATTTAACATAATTGCGCGTTTAATGCCAAGATCCCCCGTAGGGAGCACATTCATGCGGCAGAGCGTAAATATCAGGAACATGTGGGCTGTCCAGACTCCTATTCCCTTGACTTTGGTCAGCTCCTCAATTATCTCCTCGTCGCTCTTTTTATTTATGTTTTTAAGTGTGACCTCACCATCCAGAAGCTTTTGTGAAAGGTCCTTTACATATTTCACCTTTGCGTTTGAAAGCCCGAGGCCACGCAGGACCTGGTCGTCTGTCTCCAGTATCAGTTCAGGTCTTGGGGTATCCTTATAATAATCCATGAAGCGGCCAATAATAACCTGCGCCACCCTCATCGAAAGCTGCTGCCCGATTATGTTCTCAAGAAGTGAATAATAATAGTTTTTGTGTTCTTTAAGCGTGCAGGGACCTGCTTTTTTAATTATTCCGGCCAGGCATTTATCCTTGCGCGACAAGTAACGCATTCCGCTTATAATTTCGGCGTTTTCCATTCAGTCCGATCCTTTCAACTTTATATTTCAGCAAAGTTAAGAATTCCCGGCTTAATTTTCATGGCCAAATTTACTAATCCCGGACCACACCCTTTTATATTTTATCCTTTTTACTTTTGGCTTTAGTTCTTACCTTTGTCTGGAAATTTACAATGAATTTATTTTAATGAACCTTATCACAATACTCGGCCCTACTGCCACGGGGAAGACACAGCTTGCAGCAAGGCTTGCCCAAAAATATAACGGCGAAATAATCTCCGCCGACTCCAGGCAGGTCTACAGGGGTATGGACCTGGGAACAGGGAAGGACCTTCAGGATTACACTGTTGAAGGGGAGAAAGTACCCTATCACATGATAGACATTGCCGATCCGAAAGAGGAGGAATTTAACCTCTACCGTTTCCTGGAATTCTTTTATAAGACTTTTGATGAGGTTACTTCCCGTAATAAAATCCCTTTTCTTACAGGCGGAACGGGGCTTTACCTGGATGCCGTTCTCAGGTCCTATGACATGAAAGAGGCCCTGGATAGTGAAGAATACCTGAAGGAGCTAGACCCACTTACTCTTCAGGAGCTTCAGATGCGGCTTCTTGCGGCTAACCCCAATATTCATAATACGACAGACCTGCTGGATAAAAGAAGGTTAATTGACGCCTTAAGAATTGCTGAAAACAAGATTGCACCTGGCTCAAAACCCAAAGTAAAAATTGACCCCCTCGTAATAGGAGTTTTTCTGGAGCGGAAGGAAGTTAAGGACAGGATAACGAGGCGCCTTAAAAAGAGGCTTCAGGAGGGGATGATAGACGAGGTTAAAAGCCTCCTTGAGAGTGGAGTAAGCTTTGAAAAGCTTGACTTTTTCGGCCTTGAGTACAGGTTCATTGGTCAGTACCTGAAAGGTAGCCTTAACTATAACGACATGTACCAGAAGCTTAACTCTGCCATTCACGCTTTTGCCAAGCGTCAGATGACCTGGTTCAGGAAAATGGAGCGCGAGGGGGTAAAAATTAACTGGATTGACGGCCCCGACTTTGAACAGGCCTGCCAAATTATTGAACAGCATATGAACAGATCATGAGCGAGAACATCTTACCCGGAGAAGTAGAACGATACCTTTCCAAGTATTCACTTCATGGCTGGAAGCTTGAATTCGGTTCAGCAGATGAAATTCATCTTGCAATAGTAATCCCTGCCATTGAGGAATATAATAATATAAGACGGCTTCTTTCCTCTTTAGCAGAAAACGACGCGAAGTATTTCAGGCACACTCTTATAGTGTTTGTAATAAACAATACCATTAAAGCTTCAGAAGAGGTTTACCTGGATAACGGGCTTTCTCTTGAACTCTTAAGGAATATTATTTCAGTAAGAAATTCAGAGGA
>JBLMYS010000123.1:0-3705 GCA_050258415.1 Acidobacteriota bacterium
CTAACAAATTTGAATATCTTGTTCATAACGACAGACTTATTTATGACAGCCAAAATAGTTGAAGTAATTGCTCAAATTCTTGATGCGCTCAGCAAAAACTCTTCACTGGAAGAAGTGAACAAAAAATTAAGCCATAATAAGAATTTTGATAAACAAACCGTAAGCACAGCCTTTAGCTGGATTTACGATAAAAAGCTTACAAATAATTATTTTAATAATTCAATTAAAAATAAAGAAATTAAAAGTTTTAGATTCCTGACCGAAGAGGAAAAAGAAATCCTGGGAGTGGAAAATTACGACTATATTACTCATTTGATAAATGTCGGTTTGCTGAAACTCACTGATCTGGATAATATCCTGGAGCAGGTTACTTTATTTCCGGGTGATAAAATTTCTAAGGAAGAAATCAATTGGCTGATTCTGTTTTCTTTAGTTGATTTAAATGAAAGTATCCCCCCTGGAAGCAGAGTTCTTTTATATTCTTCGGATACTATTAACTAAAGGAAGTTTTGTAAATGGAAAAAAATCTCGTTCTGGTGGAATCGCCTGCAAAGGCTAAAACCATCAATAAGTACCTTGGTAAAAATTATCTCGTTGAAGCTACTGTTGGACATATAAAGAATCTTCCTAAGACTAAACTCGGCGTTGACATTGAGGATAACTTTAAACCCCAGTTCGTCAACATCCGGGGCAAAGGAGATGTAATTAAGAAAATTAAAAGCCTCGCCTCTAAAAGCACTTCTGTCTATATCGCAACTGACCCTGACCGCGAAGGGGAGGCTATTGCCCAGGATATAGCCGACGTAATTGAAAACGTTACCGGCGGCAAAATCTATAGGGTCCTTTTTAATGAAATTACTAAAAACGCGGTCAAAAAGGCCATTAACTCTCCCCTCGAAATAGACACTAACCTCGTGTCTTCTCAAAGAGCAAGAAGGGTAATGGACAGAATTATAGGCTATAAAATAAGCCCGTTCCTCTGGAGAGCCGTACTGGACCCCTCCAGCTTTAACCTTTCTGCCGGTCGCGTGCAGTCGGTTGCCCTGAGACTCATATGCGAAAGAGAAAAGGAAATTGAAAGCTTCATCGTAACTGAGTACTGGGCTATCTGGGCCGACTTTAAGACCGAAAAGGGAGACGTCTTCCGCGCTAAGCTCGTCGAGGTGGACGGCAAAACACTCAGAATCCAGCCTAAACCCCAAATGACGGAGAAAGACTGGGAAGAGTTTCTTGTAGGCAACTTTGCACTTAATAATGAGACCTCGGCACAGGAAATCCTGGACCGCCTCTTAAGGAAAAATAATTTTGTAATCAGCGACATTATTAAAAAAGAAGGCCGGCGCAATCCTCCGCCTCCTTTTATAACAAGCTCCATGCAGGCTGAGGCTTCACGCACTCTGAGACTGAAACCCAGCCATACAATGGCAATCGCTCAGAACCTCTACGAGGGAATTGACCTTGGAAAAGAAGAAGGTACTGTTGGTTTAATTACCTATATGAGAACCGACTCTACACGCCTTAGCCCTGAAATCGTTGGCGACCTAAGGGATTATATTAAGGGTACATACGGCGAGAGGTACCTGCCTGAGTCTGCGCGCGTCTATGAAAAGAAAAACGGCGCTAACGTCCAGGACGCCCATGAGGCCATCAGGCCTACATCTTTAAGGTATACCCCTGAATTCGTTAAGCCTTTCCTCGACGCTAAACAGTTTAAGCTCTATGAGCTAATCTGGAAAAGATTCGTTGCCTCGCAGATGAACCCTGCAATTACTGAAACTACCGTTATCGAGGTCCGCGCCGATGAATTCCTCTTTAAGGCTTCCGGCACCGCAATCCGCTTCGACGGATTCCTTCAGGTCTATGAGGAACAGTCGGAAGACACTAACGGCAAAGATGAAGGCGAAAACGATCTTATACCATTGGGACTTGAAGCAGGGCAGAAGGTGGGACTTGAAAACCTGCATAAAACTCAGCACTTTACCAAGCCCCCTGCACGGTACAGCGAAAGCACACTTATTAAAGAACTCGAAAGCCGCGGAATCGGAAGGCCTTCAACTTATGCTATGATTGTTGGTACTATTCAGGATAGAAAGTACGTCTATACAGAGGAAAAACGCCTCAGGCCTACTGAACTTGGTAACAAGGTCAACGACATCCTCGTCCAGAGCTTCCCCGAGGTCCTTAACGTCAACTTTACGGCCCGTATGGAAGATGAACTCGACCTTATTGCACAGGGCGAAATCGGTTATCTTAACGTGCTTAACGAATTTTATCACCCGTTTTCAGACGCACTCAAAAAAGTTGAAGAAAACGTGGAGAAGATCAATTGCGACCTTTGCGGCAGTGAAATGGTCATTAAAATGGGACGCTTTGGCAAATTCCTGGCCTGCAGCAACTATCCTGAATGCAAGAATATTAAATCCTTAAAGGATCTGCACCCAAGCGAACCGAAAGAACCCGAATATACAGGCGAAAAATGCGAGAAATGCGGCGCTAATACCGTATACAGAAACGGAAAATTCGGACGCTTCATTGGATGCGAACGCTATCCCGACTGCGACTATATCAAACCCCTCGTTACAGGCGTAAAATGCCCGAAATGCAAGGAGGGCGACATAATCGAAAGACAGTCCAGAAAAGGCAAGGTATTCTATGGATGCAGCCGCTATCCCGACTGCGACTTTGTTGCCTGGTATAAACCCGTTCCCCTCAGCTGCCCGAACGGCGACTCTCTATATATGGAAAAACGGTACAGCCAGAAAAAAGGCGAGTACCTGCGTTGCCCGGTCTGCAGCGAGGAAATAGTGGAAGAAGTAAAAGAAACCTCAGATTAAATATTAAGTTCAAATTAGTTTTTCCACTGAAATTCTTAATTTATGGAAATTAAAAGGGTTATAGATGATTTTCTGGAAAACCTGCAGAAACTCCGCAGGTTTTCCGGAAATACGGTTAAATCCTACACTCAGGATCTGGAGCAGTTTTGTGAATTCTGCGATTCTTTAAACATTACAGATGTGCTTCATGTAAATGAAAAGCTGATAAGACGTTTTGTTATCAGCATTAACGTCAATAATGAATACGAAAAAAGTACCATTTCAAGAAAACTCTCGGCTATTAGAAGCCTCTTTAACTACGCCTTGAGAAATGACCTTGTCCCTTCAAACCCCTTAAAAAGGATATCCAACCCGCAGGTAAAAAGAAAACTTCCCGAAGTCGTTCCCGAGGGCGTTATGAATAAAATATCTGAAAAGCTCAGCCAGGAAGAGAAACTTCTTCACAACGCCGTTGTGGAAGTTTTATACAGCTGCGCTCTTCGTGTCAGTGAACTCTGCAGCCTTAACTTGGGCGATATTGACTTCGAAAAGGGCTCTGTCAGGGTTACAGGCAAGGGCTCAAAAACCAGGATTGTTCCCATTGGAAAGGAATCGCTTCAAGTCGTAAAGAAGTATCTTGATTCACGGAGCAGTTTAGAGTATAATTATCCAATATTCGTAACTTCAAGAAATAAAAGGATTTACCCGCGTTACGTTTATAGGATAATTAACAAATATCTGAGTGAGGAAACGGAGCTTAAGAAAAAAAGCCCCCATGTGTTAAGACATACGGCGGCAACCCATATGCTTGATAACGGAGCGGATCTGCTTGCCGTCAAGGAAATATTGGGTCACGAAAGTCTATCAACCACTCAAATCTACACACACGTCT
>JBLMYS010000124.1:0-17765 GCA_050258415.1 Acidobacteriota bacterium
AAAAGGGTATTGCTAACTCAATCCTTATTAAGGTTAACCAGATCGGTACACTGACCGAAACCCTCGACGCTATCGAAATGGCTAAGAGAGCAGGCTATACAACCGTTATCAGCCACCGCTCGGGCGAAACTGAAGATACTACAATCGCCGACATCGCTGTTGCTACTAACGCCGGACAGATCAAAACAGGCTCCGCAAGCCGTACAGACAGAATTGCCAAGTACAACCAGCTCCTTAGAATTGAAGAGGACCTGGATACTACTTCAATCTTCCTCGGCCTTGCAGCCATTAATTGCGTTGTTGAATAATTGATAGAATAAATGTTCTTTACGGGCGCCTGAGCAATCAGGCGCTTTTTTGTCTCTGGACAAACCGGCTGAAACTGAAAGCATATCCTCTACAGCTTTTTTGTCCCAATAAATTATTTTCAAATAATCAGGGGTCGCTATGCCAGAGAATGTTCTTCAAAGCTGCAATAATCTGATCAAAAAAAATAATATTGAGATAATCGACTTAAAAACAATTGACCTTTCGGGTCGTCTGCACCACATTTCACTTCCTTTTTATCCGGGACTTTTAACAAAACTTATGAACGAGGGCGTCGGCTTCGACGGCTCCAGCTTCGGCTTCAGCAAGGTAGAAAACAGCGATATGATCATGATCCCCGACCTTGAAACCGCTGTTATTGACCCTTTCCGCGAGGCTCCCACTTTAAGTTTTTATTCACACATAGTTTTAACCGACGGTAAACGTACACCTTTTTCACAGGACGGGCGCTACCTGGCAAAGAAGGCCGAAACGCTCCTTAAGGAAATTACGGGCGCCGACAAGTCACTCTGGGGACCGGAGTTTGAATTCTATATCTTCTCCAAAGTTGAATATGACACGCGCACCTCTTCATCTTTCTACCGGGTGGAGCATGCGGAGGAATTCTATAAAAGGGCTTACCACGCCGCAAACCCGTTTGACGTCTACGACGATTTCCGTGACGAGGCCTCAAAGCTCTTGCAGAAGTTCGGAATAAAAGTGAAATACCACCACCACGAGGCTGGTGAACGCGGGCAGCAGGAAATTGAAACTTATTTCCACGACCTGCTTGCAACGGGCGACAATATAGTTACAAGCAAGTATGTGCTTTTTAATCTCGCACGCCAGAAAGACCTTTTTATTACTTTCATGCCTAAACCGATGTACCAGCAGGCAGGCAACGGCATGCATCTGCACATGTACTTGACCAAAAACGGCAAGAACGCTTTCTACAAAAAAGGGGAGTACGGAAACATTAATGAGCTGGGGCGCTATTTTATCGGCGGTATGCTCAAGCACGGGCCCGCTCTTTCGGCTTTTACAAATCCAAGCACCAATTCTTATAAGCGCCTCGTTCCGGGCTTTGAGGCTCCGGTGGCATTAACATACGGACAGGGAAACCGCGCCGGTGCAATAAGAATACCCAAGTACGTTACAAATCCCGACGAAACCCGTTTTGAATACCGCCCCCCGGATGCAACCGCTAACCCTTATCTCTGCATTACGGCAATGCTTCTAGCGGGTCTTGACGGCGTGGTAAATAAGATCGATCCTGTCAAGGAAGGCTACGGCCCTTATGACAAGAACATAGATGAACACTGCAAGGACAGCATTCACTTCCTGCCAAGAAACCTCTCTGAAGCACTCGACGCACTGGATGCCGATAACGAATTCCTTAAGCGCGGGGATATCTTTTCAGATGAACTCCTGCAGCAGTGGGTAAAGCTCAAACAGGAGGAGATCAAGTCCATTGGCACCATGCCGCATCCTTTTGAGTATAAAATGTACTTTAATCTGTAGGAAAAGGTTAAGGTAAAGGCAAAGGTTGAGGTTAAGGTTTAGGTTTAGTAAATTAGCGGGCCGGGGAATTATTTCTCCGGCTCATAATTCATAATTCATAATTCATAATTTGTAATTCATTTTGATGTCATACACAGGTGAACTAAGTGCCCTTATAACTGCCATACTCTGGTCGTTTACTTCAATATTTTTTTCTGAAGCTTCAATCCGCGTCGGATCATTTCAGGTTAACATTACAAGGCTCATTCTTGCCTCCATATTCCTTATTGCTACAATTGCTCTTACAGGACTGTCGCTCATGCTTTCGGCATCACAGGTGTTTTATCTTGCCGTAAGCGGACTTATTGGACTCATATTCGGCGACACGTATTTATTTAAGGCATACCAGCATATTGGAGCGCGATTAAGCCAGCTCTTAATGGCATCTTCACCCGCAATGACTGCAATTATGGCTTATTTCTTCTTAGGGGAACATTTTTCTGTCTGGGGAATTATTGGAATTGTTGTAACGCTTACCGGCATTTCGATGGTTGTAATGGAAAAAAACGAGCAGCCCACGGCTAAATACACCATTAGCCGTATCGGAATCTTCTACGGCATAATGGGGGCTCTGGGGCAGGCCGCAGGTATTATTTTTGCGAAACTTGCTTTCCAGGAAGGGGACATTAACGGATTTGTTGCCACTTTCATAAGGATTTTTGCTTCTGTAGCTGTAATTCTTCCGGCAGGAATAATCTTTAAGCGCTATAAAAACCCCTTAAGAGTGTTTTCCTCTGACAGGAAAGCCTTTGCATATACTACCGCGGGGTCCATTCTTGGCCCATACCTTGGCATCACTTTCAGTCTTATTGCCGTTGCCAAAACAAATGCCGGAATAGCATCAACCATAATGTCCACTTCCCCAATTATCATGCTTCCGATGATAAAATATTTTTATAAGGAAAAGCTTTCATGGAAATCGATTACAGGTGCATTTGTTGCCGTGGGGGGAGTGGCAATTTTGTTTCTCAGATGAGAGACAAAATCAATTAAAAATTAAAAATGAAAAATTAAAAAGTAAAAGCCCGGAGATGCTGATCGTCCGGGCTTTTTTTATTGTCTAATTCTTAAATTGGCTCAAATCGGGTTTGAATTTTCTGGGCCTCGAAAGCTCGTAGTTGTAGATCACTTTCCCCAGGTTTCTTAAGAATGGAAGGCCAATCTGATCGTACTCATATTTATCATCATTAAATACCTCGTCACTGTTTACATAAATTACAGCCGTTACAAAGAACTCCACTTTCTTTTCAAAATCCACTATGTAGGCGTTGTCAGTCAGATATCCGTAGGCGAGGCCGATCTTGTTGAATATTCTTACGTTTGAGGGAATTGTGTCGTTTTTGCTGCCATACATAAGGAATTTTACATATGCATCATAGTATTCCTTCGGATCATACTTCGGGTAATCACTTTCCTTCGGGAGCATTGACATGTACTTATATAAAAACTTGTAATCATCCTGTGTGAGGTTAAATCTCTCTTCCTTCGGGAAGCTTTCGGGGAAAATTATTCTTCTTAAAATTCCCTGCAGGCTTTCAACTGAAATGTAATTGCTGTAAGTAAAATCCTTCGGTTTTCTTACAAGGCTGTCACCAACCATGTAGCCGTTTCCACGGAAAAGAGTGGGGAGGTCATTCTGGTACTGGACCGGGTTAACCTGCTCCGGCTGCTCATAGATGATTTTGTCTTTATTATAGAAAGTGAAGGGGTTGGTGTGCCTGTTTTCTTCAGGTGAAAGGGCAACTGAAACTCTGTGCTGAAGCTTCAGGTCCTTTAGCCCGCGTTTCCAGAGCTCTTCGTTCAGGTATTTCTGTCCCACAAATTCATACGTCCTGTTAAAAGCGTCGTTATCGCTTGCAAGGAAGATCTTTTTAATATAATGGGCAATTGAAGGAAGGCCGTCCTTAGAGCTCATGTCCTTCAGAACACGCGACTGTCCTGTATAGGCGCTGTCAATTCTAAGCGTGGTAAATTTATCCAGCCCTTTTATATTTAGCTCATTTAACTTCTGAAGCGACAATACGGCGCCAGCTATTTTAACCGAGCTTGCGGGATAGAAATAATTATTTTTATTCACATTGTATTTGTACGTTGTGAATCGGGGCCTGTTTTTCCTGTCGCGGTCCACCTGTGTATAAAGGATCTGTACCTGGTATTTGGAAGGGTTCGCCGCCACTTCGGGAAAAAGGCTTTTATTGGCCTTTACAAGGCTGTCTAGTAGTGCTGCATTTTTAGCCTGCGGAAAAGCTGCTGCAGAAAAAAGAATAAATGTAAGAAGTAAGGAAAAGTATTTTTGCATGTTTCAGTGTCGATATTAATGAATAAAAACTGACATGAAAAATACTATTCCCTTAGATGCTATCCAAGTCCTTTACTTCTCTTCGAGCAGCTTTCTGTAAGTTGTATAGTCCCCGTGGCTGAAGCAGACAAAAATCACCTTTTCAATGGATGGATTTTTCTCAAGGAACTCGCCTACCTCCTTAACTGCAATTCTGGCAGCGCGTTCAAAAGGGAAGCCGTAGACGCCGGTTGAGATTGAAGGAAAAGCGACGGTCTTAATCCCGTTTTCAACGGCAAGCTTTAGCGAATTACGGTAGCACGAGGCAAGAAGATCATCTTCGTTAAAATCCCCGCCGCGCCATACGGGTCCTACCGTATGTATTACATATTTAGCGGGAAGTTTATATCCTTTTGTGATTTTAGCGTCTCCTGTAATGCATCCGCCGAGACTTCTGCATTCTTCTTTAAGTTCCGCTCCTGCAGCTCTGTGGATTGCGCCATCCACGCCCCCTCCGCCCAGAAGTGTCGTATTGGCGGCATTGACGATGGCATCCACGTGGAATCTGGTTATATCGCCTTCTTCGGCCGTCATTTTATCTGTCATTTCAACTTCCCCCGTTCAATACAGTATTCAAAAAATGTTAGTTGTATAAATTACGAAAATAAGTTATTTCAAATCAATGCGGCATTTGGCCCCGGGACTCGCATAGTCAGGTGGGTATTTAATTTTTCATCACTCCAGAGTACCTCCTGTTGAATTAATTATATGCCAGGAACTTGGGAAATATTAAAATCTCATCAGTTTTGCCTGAAAAGTGTAGATAATCTCAACAAAATGGTGTAAAGAAATTAAACACTTCAATAATGCTTAAAATTGAATAAAAACGCGATTTATTTAGTTTTTCCGAAATCGATGTAGAAATTTTCTACACTTGCAGCATTAACGCCTTTTTTCTTGTTGTAAGCTGAAATCCACATAAGTTATTTTAATATAATCGATTATGAGAATGTCAATTCCGATATTGTGAAATGGTACACAATTTGTTGTATTATTTATATACAAAAAACACAATCATAATAAGGAATAAAATCATGGTCGCTTTATTTGTAGTTTCAACATTTGTTCTATTTATAGTAATAGACATTTTTGTTTTAAAAGCTCAGCGGAAAAGCCATCCAGCCTTAGAAAAAACACCCGGGGCTGTTTTCAACAAAAGCAGCATTGCTCATCCGGATAAGGTTTACATTTCAAAAGGCCATACCTGGGCACAAAAGCTTCAGGATGGGACTGTTAAGGTAGGTGTAGACGATTTTGCCCTAAAAGCATTAGGGAGATTATCTGTTACCAGAATCGTTCCTGAAAAGACGAAGGTAAGTCAGGGAGAGGTCATACTTGAAGGCACCTGCAGCGGCAACGTATTTAAGTTCAGAAGCCCTGTTGAAGGCACCGTAAAGGCTGTCAACGAGTCCATTCTCAACAGAACTCTTACAGAACCTTTTACAAATGGCTGGGGAATAATTATAACTCCTGCCGACTGGGAGAAAAACTCCCGCGTACTCAAAACCGGAGAATCACTTTCTGCATGGCTGAAAGAAGAATTTAGAAGGATGCGAGATTTTATTGAAGTTAGTGCTGTAAAACCTGAGCTGGCCGGCGTCACAATGCACGATGGCGGTAATATTGTTGAAGGCGCGGTTGCAAACATAGATGCATCAGGCATGGAAAACTTTGAACAAGAATTTTTAACCTTCTAAATATTGGGGATCATAATGACAAAACAGAAAGGACTACTTTACGACTCGACCATGTGCGTCGGGTGCGGTGAATGCTATAATGCTTGCAAGAAACAGAACAAGCATAAAGAAACGAATTCAGATTTCTTAAAAGATCATCTTTCAGCAGATACATACACGGTTGTAGAGCAGCACGGAGATCTCTATGCCAGGAAAATGTGTATGCATTGTACAAAGCCGACCTGTGCTTCGGTTTGCCCGGTTGGAGCCTTTGAAAAGTCGAAAGAAGGCGCCGTATTATATGACGCCGAAAAGTGTATCGGCTGCCGCTACTGCATGCAGGCATGCCCCCATTCAATTCCACGTTATGAATGGAGCAGTACAAATCCCAGAGTCCGCAAGTGCATCATGTGTCACGACAGGGTTGCAAAAGGCCTTCCCACGGCCTGCTCTGAAGCATGCCCCACAGGTGCCACAAAGTTCGGCGATATGGATGAACTGATTGCAGAGGCAAAGCAGAGGCTGAAAGACAATCCCGACACATATTATCAGCACATTTATGGTCTTGAAGAAGCGGGCGGTGGAAACGTACTGGTACTTGCTTCCGTTCCGTTTGAAAAATTAGGATATACACCGAATCTGCCAAAGGAACCGCTGCCTGAGTTAACCGGCCGCGTAATGGAAAAGATTCCTACTATCGTTGCCGCAGGCGGCGTATTTCTGGGTTCAATGCACTGGCTCACAAAAAGAAAAAATCAGATAGCCAGGGAGAAAAGGGATGAACAATTAAAGAGGAATGAAAAATAATGAAACAAACTAACTTTTTTAAGCTAACGTTTTGGAAAACCCTTGGTATAATCATAATGGTTTTCGGCCTGTATTCCAGCTATATCAGATTCTTTAAGGGTTTAGGAGCCTCAACTCACCTGAGCGATTCTATTCCCTGGGGCTTATGGATAGGTTTCGATTTTCTGGGCGTCGGGCTTGCAGCCGCAGGTTTTACGATTGCTGTTACTGTTCATGTGTTTAATGTTCATAAATATGAGCCGATTGTAAAGCCGGCAATACTGACAGCCTATATAGGCTACATGCTCGTGGTGCTATTACTGGTAATTGATCTTGGGCGCCCGCAGAACTTCTGGCATCCCCTCATAATGTGGAATATTCACTCGGTGATGTTTGAAATTACCTGGTGTGTTATCTGCTATTCAACTATTCTGACGCTTGAATTCGCTCCGGTTATCCTGGAGAAATTTCATTTGAAGGCCCCTATAAAAATTCTTAGGAAAATTTCTGTTCCTGTTGTAATTTTAGGTGTTCTTTTTTCAACTTTACATCAGTCTTCATTTGGTTCTTTGTATCTTATCGTCCCGGGAAGGTTATATCCCCTGTGGTATTCAAGCTTACTGCCGCTTAACTTCTTCATTTCATGCATAGGCGCCGGTATATCGATGATCATTTTTGAATCGTACCTGAATGCAAGGGCTTTCAACGTGGGCCTTAAGGTCGATATCCTTTCTGGATTAGGCAAGATAGTATTATATGCGTTATCAGTCGGTTTTATTGTCAGAATGACGGATATGATTGCAGCAGGCAAACTGCCCTACTTATTCATTCCCCGTACTGAAACTTACATGTTCTATACAGAATTAGTTATCGGAACGTTTATTCCTGTCTTTCTGCTCAGCCAGAAAAAATACAGGACTAACAGGTTCTGGCTCTACATTACTTCAATTTTTGTCCTGTCAGGATTTGTTTTTAACAGAATGAACGTTGCCATAACGGGGCTTGCGGACTCAAGCAAGACTTCTTATTTCCCGACCTTTGACGAAATAAGCATAACAGCAATGCTGGTTGTTATAGGCATGTGGGGATTCAGCACAGTTGTAAAATATTTTAACGTATTTGAGGATGATGATTCTCTTGAAGCAGCACACGGTGCTGTGGAAGAAAAAGAAATAATATTTGAGAAATAAAATGCCAAAGCAAGATGATAAGGGGAAAAGGCTCTATCATGATATTAAATGTATCTGGATGGAGTCTAATAATGTCGGTTACAAGCTTTGCGACAGGAATTTTGACTGTGAGAACTGCTCGTTCGACAGGGCGATCAGAAATGCCTCGCAGCCTGTAAGCAAGGCGGAGCCGGCAAAGAGCAACGATGTGATACAGCGCATTATAGACCACATCGGCAGCGAGGAATTAAACTCGAATTACACTTATCTGCAGAATCATTTGGTCTTAAAAAGTCTGTTTAACCATACCTTTTATCTGGGCTTAAGTCCTCTGGCAATGCACCTTCTGGATCAGTACAGTTCGGTTGAATACTGCGTGGGTCCCGGAAGCATTTCAAGAGGCGACAGAATAATTTCGATAAAAGGGGAATGGGGGGCAGTGGACATTACATCTCCGTTGAGCTTTACCTGTCTGGGTAAGATCAATAATGAAGAGAAGGAAAACTCACTTGTAAGGTGGTTTAGCCTTATCAAGGCCTCCGAAGAGGAGATGAATCAAAACACGCTCCCTGTTTCGGATTATCACAGAGATATTGTAAAGGTGACAAAAAAAATAACTCAGATTCAATTGAATTATCCGGAAGTCGGTTATACGATGATGGACGGCGGTGAAAAGCTGCAGTTCCTCTACCAGATACTGGGCACGGATAATTATTTGAATATTCTAAATTCATTGTTTAACAAATCAAAATAAGGATGTAAAAAAGATGAAAATCCAGTTCAGCATGTTACTTGTCCTGTTACTTATGCTCTCTTTCTCTACAAACAGTTTCGGAGCAAGCTTTACGGGTGTTAAGACCTGCGCAGCATGCCACAAGGGTGCCAAAGGCAAAAATATTTTCGAAAAATGGCAGGCAACTGACCATGCAAAAGCTTTTGAAACTCTGAAAAGCCAGAAGTCAAAAGACATTGCTGCAAAAATGAAAATTTCAGATCCCACAACTTCAGATAAATGCCTTAACTGCCATGTTACAAATACCGCCAAGAAAGACGAAGGCGTTTCATGCGAAAGCTGCCATGGAGCAGGTTCAGACTATAAGGCAATGAATGTAATGAAAGATCCTAACCTTGCAAAGCAGAAAGGCCTCATTTTGGGTAAAGGCGATGCCTCTTTGTGCAAAAAATGCCATAACCCGAACAGCCCGACATACAAGCCGTTCGATTACAACAAAAAATGGAATATGGTTAAGCATTCATAACCTGTTTTTCAGGAATTTGCTCAGTTTTTCAAAGGCCTGCCCGTCAAAACCTGACGGCAGGCTTTTGGTTAAAAGCCCCTCAGCCGCCGGCACTTAAAATCTGCTAAAAGCACCCACTTATCCAGTGAAATTCCTTGCAATTCATGGCATAATTAGATAGTTTTTGGTGAGATTTTTTGAGCATATTTCCATGAAGATCAAATTTTATAACAAACTAAGTTTTAAGCTGATATTAGTCATCTCTCTAATTCTGCTTGTTAATCTTGGCTTCCAGACTATCTATACCCTTACCACTCTTGAAAAGGACCTGACCAACTCATATTCGCAAAATGCGTATAATATGAGTGATATTATAAAAAAGTCAACTCGCTACAGCATGCTCTTAAACCACAGCTATGATGTGCATCAGATCATTAAGACCATCGGCACGGAAACCGGTGTGGAGAAGATCAGGATTTATAATAAGCTCGGCCGTGTGATATTTTCGACCGACAGCACCGAAATCTCCACGATGATGAATAAAAACGCCGAGGCCTGCATCGCCTGCCACAGCGACGGGAAGCATGTCTCCATCCTCCCGGTTAAGGATAAAATCAGGCTCTTTAAGAAAGAGGACGGCTCAAGGGTTCTGGGACTCATAAATCCCATATACAATGAGGATGACTGCTGGAATTCCGGCTGCCATGCACACGACAAGAATGTGAAAATTCTTGGTGTGCTGGATGTTGTGGTTTCAATGAAGCAGGCCGATGTTATTATAACCAGCAATATCTCAAACATAGTAACCACATCCATACTTGTTACTTTAATTGTCGCAATTGCCATCTGGCTTTTTATCTCAATTGTTGTCAACCGTCCGGTAAAGAAGATAACAAGAGGAATTGAGGAGCTCGGAAAGGGAAATCTGAACTACAAGATCGATGTACGTTCGCAGAACGAGCTGGGTAAAATGGCAGGCCAGTTTAATGATATGGGCAGCAAGCTCGACCTGGCCTATAAGGAAATTAAGGAATGGTCGGAAACTCTTAACGAAAAGGTTAAGGAAAAGACTGAGGAGCTTAAGAAGATCTACGACCAGATCATACAGATTGAAAAACTGGCTTCTCTTGGAAAGCTCTCGGCAACGGTGGCACACGAGCTGAATAACCCTCTGGAGGGCATTTTAACCTACAGCAAGCTGATTTCCAGAAAAATCCAGAAACAGCCCGAAAGCGAGGAGAATAAGAAGCTCCTGGAGTACCTGGAACTGATTTCGGATGAATCAGCGCGTTGCGGAAGAATCGTTAAGGACCTCTTGCTCTTCTCGCACAGGGGTGAGGATGAATTTAACTCGGAGAGCATAACTGCAATAATTGATAAATGCATTCAGCTGATCAGCCATCACCTGGAGATCAATAAAATTAAGCTTACAACAGATTATCCCGAAGAATGCGTAAAGATAAATGTGGATTCACAGAAGATTCAGCAGGCTCTCATGTCACTGCTTATTAATGCCATTGAATCCATGGCGCACGGCGGCTGTATAGAGGTATCGGCCAGGAATGAAAAGGAATATGTGGCTATTAGAATTAAGGATGAAGGCAGCGGAATAATGCCTGAACACCTGCCGCATATTTTTGAACCTTTCTATTCGACAAAACAGAAGAAGGGTACTGGCCTGGGTCTTGCCGTTGCCTACGGCATAATTGAACATCACAAGGGAAAAATTGAAGTTGAAAGCACTTCCCCAAAGGGAACAACAATAAAGGTAAGTTTGCCGTTAAGAAAAAACAACAGCAGAGATCAACATGAAAAATAAAACCAGAATATTAATTGTAGACGACGAAAAAATTGTAAGGGAATCCCTGTTCCACTGGTTTGAGGAAGAAGGCTACGAGGTGGATACTGCCGAGGACGCCGAGGCAGCGCTGAGAACAATCGACAAGGGGAAGTATGAGCTGATGCTGGTGGATATGAAAATGCCCGGCATGAGCGGACTTGAGCTGCTGGAAAAAGTAAAGGAAATTGACAAGGATACAATCTTCATTCTTATAACCGCTTTTGCCTCAGTCCCTACGGCCATCAAGGCCCTGAAGAACGGGGCATACGATTATATTACAAAGCCTATCGATCCGGATGAACTGGCCCATATTGTTGAAAAGGCAATTCATCAGAGGGCTTTAAGGCAGGAAAACGAGCAGCTGAAGGATAATATAGATGAAATTATTAAGCCCGATAACCTTATCGGCGAAAGCCGCCAGATGCTCAAGATATTCGACCTTATTAATACTGTAGCCCAGACTGACACTACGGTAATGATCCGCGGTGAAAGCGGAACCGGCAAGGAGCTTGTGGCCAAGGCGATCCATATAAACAGCAAGAGAAAGTATTTCCCGATTGTAACGGTTAACTGCGGCGCTTTGGCCGAAACTCTCCTCGAGTCGGAGCTCTTTGGTCACGAGAAAGGAGCCTTTACCGGTGCCCACTACAAGCGAAAGGGCAAATTCGAAATGGCCGACGGCGGAACCATATTCTTAGATGAGATCGGAACCGTGTCGCCAAAGATGCAGATTGAGCTTTTAAGGGTAATTGAAACAAAGCAGTTCATGAGGGTCGGCGGAAATGAAAGTATTAAAAGCGATTTCAGGGTCATTGCCGCAACAAACGAGCCCCTGGAAAACCTACTTAAGGAAGGGAAATTCAGGGAGGACCTCTATTACCGCCTGAACGTCTTTACCATTTTCCTTCCTCCTTTGAGGGAAAGGAGAGAGGATATCCCTGTCCTGGCCTACTACTTCATGAATAAGTTTAATGGGGCCATGAACAAGAACATCAAGAATATTTCAAACGAGGCGATGGATTTCCTGGTCAATTACAGCTGGCCCGGAAACGTTAGGGAACTTGAAAACGCAATTGAGCGTGCGCTTGTTGTGGGAAGGGGCGACTCAATTAAGATAGAGGACCTTCCGTTCCATGTGACGCCGAACAACAGGATTGAAGACGACGGCGACAACAGCCTGGAAAGCATGGAAAAAAGACACATTATGAACGTGCTGGAGATGAATAACTGGAATATTTCCAAGAGTGCAGAGGCCCTTCAGATCGACCGCGTGACTCTGTACAATAAGATAAATAAATATGGATTTCGTAAATCCTGATGAATTTTTTTATTGCTCCCGTTGAATTTTCAAATGTTTCGGTATTAAACAGTATATTAAAAAATATTTCCGGCATCTTTAAGAACAAGGTGTCTGTCATTTCTCTGCCCGTCAACACGGCTTCGGCATTCTCCAAAGACAGGGGGCAATATTTTTCGACGCAGCTTATTGCCGATGCACTCAGGCTTACATCGCAATACGATGGCAAGGTATTGATGCTCGTGGAATTCGACCTGTTTGTTCCTGTCTTTACCTACGTCTTCGGCGAGGCCCAGCTAAACGGAAAACATTCCATTGTCTCAGTCTGCCGCCTGCACGAGGAATTCTATTCGGGCAAGACAAACGACAAGCTCTTCCTGGAAAGAACAATTAAGGAAATTCTCCATGAGCTGGGGCACAATATGGGCCTTGTCCACTGCAGGAACTGGGATTGTGTTATGCACTCATCGCAGGGAGTCGAGGAAATTGATATTAAAGGGCAGTTTTACTGCCCGCAATGCATGGAAATCCTCTCAAATAACGGTTTTAAGGACAGTTTTGTAAACAACACTGCTGATTAAACCCATTCACGTTTTTACCTCAGTAAATATTTTTCTCACAAATCAATTCGTAAATTTCATAGATCCTGCTTTGAAACAGGCGGAAATATATTAGCATTTTCCAAAACCTCCGGCCCCAGGCTATTTTATTGATTAAGATCATACTGCATAAAAAATATTCTGAGTAGAATAAATAAAGTTACTGAAGTGAGCACAGTGCTTCATTTTAAGACATTAGATCCCTGTGATTCATTTTAAGACACTGTTTTTGTTAAGATACTGCTTTTTTGGCTCTGGCAGAATTGGCACAATACTTGGATTATTTATTTATGAATTTAAATGCCGGGAGACGTATGGAACTTGTACCAATTATTCAGATCAGTTTAGCCCTTTTTTCAGGGCTTTTGCTTCTAGTTTTACTCATTTCTTACCTTGTTTTCAAGATGAATAAGAGTGAACAGACAACACAGATTCAGCCGGAATACAGCACGCAGATGAACCATGGCTATTATCCGGAAATGAGACAGGAGCAGAGTTATCCCCAGACTATGAGTGTGTATAACGACTACAATTCATACTATAACGGTATGGAGAACCAGCAGGCGCAGGCTCAGCCCCCGCAGAGGCGCGAATATTCCTCAAGGCAGGGCAGATACACAGTAGTTTACAATGAAGCTGCCCAGGGCGAAAAACAGGCCTACTACCCGGAACGCAGTTCGGGATACAAGTACAGATTTGCTCCAACTAAAAATACAAATGCTTTCGCGCAGTTCAAGTAATCTGCCGCATAAGTAGTTTCTAAGGCCGGAGGGAATCATTCCTTCCGGCTTTTTTTGCCTCCATTTGCCATTTCAGGCATTACTGCATATAATTTAAACTTCAAGCATTTACTTTTTCTCCAAATTTTGTATCTTAAAGTACTTTGGAATATGTACTGACTTAAAGCCGCGGCAGTTCCCCGCTGAGCGGATTCATAGCAAATTTACAAGTAGAACTATTGGAGCATCTGTATGCAGGAAGAGCCCCGTCAAAAAGTCCCGGTTGTAAAAAGAATAGTTAATGTCTTTATTCCTCCCGACCCGTGGAAAGTGCCGGTAATTGTGCTGCTCGGAATATTCATCGGGCTTGGAGTTTATATTTTCTTCATATCCAATGCAGTTTCATATCTTTCAGATAACCCCGAGACGTGCGTCAATTGCCACGTCATGAACCCTCAGTATGCAACATGGCAGAAAAGCAGCCACGGGCGGGTTGCAACATGTAACGATTGTCACGTTCCTCACGATAATTTCTTACGCAAATATTTTTTCAAGGCATCTGACGGCCTCAGGCACGCAACAATTTTTACCTTCAGGCTTGAGCCACAGGTAATTACTATTAAAGAAGCCGGTGCAGGCGTGGTGCAGGAGAACTGCATAAGGTGCCATTATTTCCGTGTACAAATGGTATACGCGAGGAGTATTACATACAAGGATTACCTCAAAGGTGAGGGGCCCGTCTGCTGGAGCTGCCACCGGGAAACGCCTCACGGCCGTGTGCGCGGTCTTGCATCGGCGCCCTATGCAAGGGTTCCTAATCTCTCGCCGGTGGTGCCGGAATGGCTAAAGAATACTGCCACGGAAAAGGACAAATCAAAATAGAATAAAAAATCTAAAATATATCTTTCACAAGTTCAGGGGCTTAGAATATGAGACCAATTCAGGAGATAATAAAGGGAAGGCCGTGGCTTGGATGGCTGATTTTCCTGGGAACAGTTGTTATTGTTTTTCTAATCGGAATGCTGGCGGCTTCAATTGTAGAACGAAGGCAGGAATCGGCTGCGCTTCAGATGGTTAAGCCGATTGCCGACTGGGAACCGAGAAATGAAAAATGGGGCGAAAATTATCCGCGTGAATACCAGAGTTATCTTGGCACAATGGACACAACCTTCAGGAGCAAATACTGCGGAAGCGCAATGATAGATTATCTGGACCAGGATCCTGAGCTGGTGGTAATCTGGGCAGGATACTCTTTCGCCAAAGGATATAACCAGGGGCGCGGGCATTATCACGCGATTCAGGACATCAGGAATATTTTGAGGACAACATCCCCTCAGCCTGCAACGTGCTGGACGTGCAAGAGTACAGACGTGCCGAGGGTTATGAACCAGATCGGCGTGGCTAATTTTTACAAGGGCACTTGGCTCGATATGGGGCCCGAGATTTATAACCCAATTGGCTGCCAGGACTGCCACGACCCGAAGACAATGAACCTCCGCGTTACGCGTCCGGCACTCATTGAAGCCTTTGCACGTCAGGGAAAGGATATTACAAAGGCAACCCACCAGGAGATGCGTTCCCTCGTCTGTGCGCAGTGCCACGTGGAATATTACTTTAAGGGTAAAGAGGAGCATTACCTGACTTTCCCTTGGGACAATGGGATGATAGTTGATTCAATTGAAGGGTATTATGACAAAGTTAATTTCTCAGACTGGACGCACGGCCTCAGCCGGGCGCCGATGCTGAAAGCACAGCATCCGGATTATGAAATGTTCAAAACAGGCATTCATGCCGCACGGGGACTCTCCTGTGCCGACTGTCACATGCCTTACCGCAGCGAAGGCGGAGTAAAGTTTACGAACCACAAAATCCAAAGCCCCCTTAACGACATTGCAAATTCCTGCCAGGTGTGCCACAGGGAGAGCGAGGACGAGCTGAGAAGAAATGTTTACGACAGGCAGGATAAGTTTGAGGAAGGAAAAAGAACCGCTCTCAGGGACCTGGCAAAGGCGCATATTGAAGCAAAGTTTGCATGGGACAAAGGAGCTACAGAAGAAGAGATGAAACCTGTCCTCCAGGCCTTGAGGCACGCGCAGTGGAGGTGGGATTACGTATCGGCGGCCAACGCTTACAGCTTTCATTCACCAGTAGAGTCGCAGAGGATACTGAATACTTGCATGGAGAGGGTTCAGGATGCAAGGCTTCAGATTGCGCGTGTTCTTGCAAAACACGGCTACACAGAGGCCGTTCCGATACCCGACATTTCAACAAAGCAGAAGGCGCAGAACTTTGTGGGCCTTAAAATAGAAGAGATGACCGGAATGAAGACTGAATTTTTGAAGAATATTGTTCCCGGCTGGAATCAGAAGGCCTTAGAGCGCCAGTCGAAAATGAAGTAAATATTTAATATTTCCATCAGAAGGCAGCAGGAAGCAAAGCCTGCTGCCTTTATCCTGACTCAAAATTGTCTTGCCACTTGGAAGTTTGATGATTATGTTACGGGAGGTTTTTCAACCATATCGGAACAATAAATGAAATTTTCTTCTTCAGTTAAATCTCTGGCTATTGTAGTCATTCTCTTTGCCAACAGTTTATTCTGCCAGTCAACGGATGATTCTAAGCTAAGAAAAGTCGAATCCCTGGGCAGGCAGTTATATGAATATGACATGGCCTGTTGGGCCGCATCTGATTCCCTGATGACCAGGAAGCCCGATGAGTCAACGCTTGGTACATTCCTGGCGGTAAGGGAAAGCGGCATCTGGAAAGTGGGCTTCGGCAAATTAAGTGATGATGCTAATTCATTCCTTCTTTATCATGAAGCTGTATACAACCCCAAAAAGCAGACGTGTAAAGTTACTTCTTTCAAAGAGCCAAAGAAAAATACAGGATTCTATTTTAAGGCAGCTAAAGCCCTGGAAAAAATGTTTAAGGTTGTAAAGCCCGAGGCGCAGCCTTATAACTTTGCCGTTATTCCCTCAGGTTCAGACAATCTGTATTTATATTATTATCCCGCGCAGGCTTCCTACGATACTTACCGTTTTGGCGGGGATGTAAGATATACCTTCAATACAAAGAGTAATTCTATAACCGATACATTAAGACTGCATGAGGCCATATTGAACATGCCTTATGTTAAGGATAAAACACAGGAAATCAATGCCACGCTAAGCAGTGCCATTGTGACAGATATCCCTGTTGAGACGGATGTACTTTATGTTTTGTTAAGAAAGTTTCCGGCAGAGCATCGTGTAGCAACAAAAAAAGGGATATATGTGATAACTCCGGAAGGTAAGATAAGAAAAATCCAGTCTGAGAAATCAAAGGAACAACAATCAAAATAACCAGAAGCTGCTTATATTTATGAAATTACTTTTATCTGTAATTTACATTTTTACCGTCTTCATTTTTGTTTCGTGCGAAGTTACGGAGCCGGAGAGATTTTATAACAAGGATGCCGAAAAGCAAATTAACGGCTATTTATTTGTGAGCAACTACGACAGCACGAAGGCCTATACGGATGAAGAATCAATTCAGCTCAGGATTGAAAAAAATGATTTTGTAATGAAGCGTATAAATGTCTTTATTGATGAGCAGCTGAAACTCAGTTTCGACGTCCCCAACACAAACAGTTACACATTTTCCTATACGATAAAGCCCGGCGAATACAGCGATGGCAGGCATGTAATGGTAGTCAGTGTAGTTGCCCAAAATAAAGGCCTCCTGTCGCTGAACAATATAGGCACGCTTAACTTCGGTGTGCCGTTCCTTACCTATTCGGCTGAAAGCCTTAAAACGGAAATTAAAAATATAGAGGTAAATGAAAAGCCTGAAATCCACTGGGAGGAAAGTAAGGATATATTCTTTAAGAATTACAAGGTCGTAAGGAATATAAGTAATCAAATTGATACTGTAGCAGTAATTTCAGACAGCAAAATTACAATGTACCGAGATAACAGCTACCCTGATATTTATGGCAGGCAGATAGCTTCCTACCAGGTTATCACAAACAGCATCTACAGTACCTATGCCTCAAAATTTGTGAGCTTTGATAACTTATCCATATTTACAGAACTGCCTTTTAAGGAAAGCATCCGCATGAATTCATTTGTTGCAAACAAGGATGGAAGCTTAATCCTTTTCAGTCAGAAAGATTATAAGATAAAACACGTTAACCTGTCTACAAATACTGTTTACGGCACGCTCAGCAGTACCGCACTGAATAAAATGCTTCTTACTT
>JBLMYS010000125.1:0-8003 GCA_050258415.1 Acidobacteriota bacterium
GGCTTCTCGTTCAAGTCTGTTGGAGTAGGAAATATCAATGAAGAAACATCAGGAGGAAAGCTGGAAGTAGAATCCAACCCCGGCTGGTATACTGTCAGCAATGAATACTTAACAGCGCTGCCGCTGGTAGACCGCCTCTGTTCGAAGGCTATGTGGAACTTAAGATCGGGGTTATATTTGGAAACAGTAGCGATATAATATTGGGATTTTATGGACGGGTTAACTGAATTTCCGTCAGTCCCGTTTACTCTTGTGGCACTGGTTTTCCACTCGTAATGCATCCCCGTGCTGTTAAGCCCTGCAAGTCGGTAGAGTATTCCGGGAAGGGATCCCGTGAATTCTTCAGAGTTATCCTGGAAAGCAACTGCAACTCTATCTGATATTTCCTGGTTACAATCAAATGCAACTACAGGATTGGCATTGTAGCTATAGGGGTATGACTGCCAGACCTGAAGTATGTCCTGCGGAGAGTCAACGTCAACATTATAGACCATAAGCTCAATTAAATATGAATCGGGAGGAAAGCCGTTTTCAAGCCTTTTCTGATAGGTGATGAATATTCTTGAATCCGAGTCATAGGCCTCAATTGAAGGAAGTTTTGCATCATCACTGACCAGGGGCCTGCCTCCGTTCATTATTCTCCACGTTGTCCCGTTATCCGTGCTCTTTTCATACCACACCTTCCCCATGCTTTCATAGACCAGGTGCAGGCTGCCATTAGGGGTGCATGCTAGCTTTCTCTGGCTCGAATTGGAGAAGGCTGTTGAGGAATTTGAAAGCATGCTTGCTTTTATGTTAGCTGTAACGGTTGCTCCCTCGCTTTTGAATATTACAGGAGTTGATGCTGAGTTAGGACTTACAATTGTTGCACTTCCTAAAGGCGAGGCTGACCAATTGATAAAATAAATCTGATGATTTATGCCATTAATATTAACCGATTGATTTGAGGAAGTTGAAGGGAAACTTACAGAATAGTAGGGATTAGAGCCCGTACTAGGATCCTGATTTAAGAATACACCTCCGTAAGTGCCAGAACTGTTCTTCTGTATAAGCAACGGAGAATTATAACTCTTAAACTCATCCGACTGGTACCAGTTGTTCTGCCCATCCGAATAGTAATACCATGGGTCCCTGAGGCTGACTGTTGTTCCTGTAATTCCCTCTGATGTGGTGGCTTGTATTGTTGCTGAATTTGTCCTGTCAAATTTCGAACTTAATTTAAGAGGAAGATCTCCCGATTGTTGAGGCACAAAAGTGTATGTCAATGAATTTTGATTTTTATTATACGGGTCGATCCAATAGTTATGCTTTTCAGTATTTTCTGTGCTGTTCCAGTTTGCTAAAAAAGGAAGTTCATTTGTCCTTGCTGTAAAATTAAGCATCGGATCCAGCCCAAGCACTGAACCAGAAGTAATACTGCTTGAAGTGCCGGCAATATTATCCTTTACGTTCAGCATTCCGGAGGTTTCGGTGCCTTCTATGTTGTTGACAAATTGGTAATTCTGCGGAATCGAAGTAAAATTTAATGTTAAGTCAATTGAAGGATTATTAGACCCATAATAAGACTCATTCATTGTAGCATCATAAGGATATATGATCCAATATGGTGCCGGGGCTGTCTTTTCATCACTCTTAAAAGCAAGTGTAATGTAATTATTGCCCGAAGTTATAGCTGCTTGTATGGCGTCAAATAAAGGTCCGCTGGTAATTGTTTTATTAAAATCCAAAACTCCGTTGATATTATTAATTACATCTGAATAGACCTTTCTGTTATCATTATAATATATTTGATTATAGTAGTAGCCCCAATCGCTGATACTTGCACCCCAATTGGTTTCTACTTTATGAATGCTGAATGGAAATGTTGGCCGCTCAATAGCTTTTTGATCCGCGGCTTTAAATTTCAGGTTGATTGAAGTTAGCCTGGAAAATTTCGTAATACTGCTGCTGTTCCACTGCCAATTAACAAAGCAGATATATTCTACTGGTATTTGTTGACCGACATAATGCACGTTCCAGTTTTCTGGAGTATTGCCCTGTGAAGTGCCGAAATGGGTTTCACGGATAGGGCCATAAGTATAACTATTCTGTCCATAGAAAGTTGAATGTAAAAGCAAAAAGGTGAAAAATAAGAAAGCACAGTTCCCAATAAAGTTTTTCATTTTACCATCCTTTTGTAAGTGCTTATGGTTTTGTCGTTTATTATATTGGAAATGGCAAAAAAATAGGGATTCAGCTTATCCAGGCTGAGTAATAATGCACAGAGAAACATTACCTTATAATCTTGCCATTTTGCCACGGTGCTGCAACACCGTGGCCTTCTTGTTTAGATTCCAGTATCCTCCAGATTTAATTCTTTAATGTTAATTTCCTCTTTTAAGAATCATTAATGCACCATTTGAGTTTGTCCAACCAGCAACAGAAATAGTGTTTCCCTTCATATCAACAGAAACCCAGTTATACTCACTGTTGTAGTTGTAAGGCATTCCAAGCTGCTTCCAGCTTTTCCCGTTGTAATGCCTTATCGTGTTGCCGCCTCCGGTAAGAACAATGTCGTTGTCACCGTTACCTCTCATATCGAGCAGGTACCCCCAGTAGTACCCGTTCCCGTTCATCCCGGTTTCATTTCCTGCAAGTGTCTTTACGTAATCTATTTTCCCATCCTTGTATGCATATAAAAGGCTTCCCCCGAAGTATACAGTATCCGAAGGACTAACCCAGAGAAGGCCGGCCAATCCAATAAAATATGGATTAAAGAGCTGATCTGGCCCAACGGAAGGCTTGCCTTCAGCAATTACATTAAATCCATTTACATCTCCTTTAAGCAGAATTCCCTTGTAACCTAAAACATCACCTCCTGTGACATAGACATTCTTACCGTCTCTCGAATATACATCAAGTAGGTCCAGGGTAGTCCCGCTTTCAATCTTCTTCCAGCTCTTTCCGTCATAATGGGCAATTCCGCCCTGAGGACCTACCGCATAAATATCGGTCAGGCTACTGGCCCATATCCTTTGGATATTTACCGGAATAAATTCAGTCTTTATCTGTTTTTCATTTTTTATGAAGGTGACCTGATTGCCATGACTTACGATTACTAGTCCGCCGTCTAGCACACAGGCTGCTTTGGCCGGATAAGAAAATGTGGAAGACAGCCCCGGGAAATCATAAAACTGGAACTGAAAAGGCTTCCATTCAATTCCATTCCAGTGCATAGCATTGATCCACAGGACATCGGTTTTTCCTGTTGTATCCTTAAGCTTTATGTCCCCTACAGCCCATATGTCATTTTCATTTATAATTGCCACATCAGAAAACAAACTCGTGTAACCTGTTCCGTACACGTCTCCAAACTCCCACTTCTGCCACGAGAAATTGTGGCTTGTAGTGTCCGGCCCAATATCCCTCTTTGGCTCTACAGGGCTTCTGCAGCTCTGAAAATAAGTGAATGTGAGGCTTAGAAGTATGGCTATGAATATTGAGGTATTATTTACTTTCATTTATATTTCTGCATTATATTAAAAAGAATAGCTTCATTTTCAAATGGTGCATAATTTAACACAAGAACGTTTTCCGGTCAATTGGTATAAACACCTATTTTTCAAGGCCCCGTTTTGGCATAATTACACACAGAATTATATATATGGTTACATGATGCGTTTTTGGAAAATTTTTTGAAAAAATGAAACATTTTTATGGAAACAGGATTTTATTTTGGATAAATAAACTTTCAGCAAGTAATGACATTAAAAATCGGCATCTCTAACCTTAGACACTATTATTTTTTGTATTCTACTATTCGTTTTGCAAAAATTTATTTTAAGCTCTGTTCCTTCTAAGTTTCTTGAATCTATTTTTTGAAACAAATTTATTTACATGACTTTTTAAGAAAGATACCTTTTCGACGATTCATTTTTGTTCCTTGTTTTGTTGGAGGATTGAGTATTTTCGTCTATCTTCTGCCAATGGCAATAAAACCTTCTTGGTTACGGGTATAACCCACGGCAACAGCAAGATTATTCTTTAACTTTACTGCGCCATAAACTACACTAGAAAGCTTTATCTCATTATAATCTGTCTTCCAGCTTTTTCCGTTAAAATGAAGTATATTACCATAGGATGTGGTAACAAGTATATCATTCCTGTCCGGGCCATAAACGTCTGTTACGCTGTAATCTGTAAGACCAGCTATTTCTGTCCATACAGGGTCATTTAACCTGTGCTTGAAATAAAGAAAGCCAGCTGCAATGTAATATGCCTTATCAGGTACAAACCATACATCCGTGATATTATAGGGAATGCCTTCGGTTGAAATATTCTCTGCCTTTAATCCATCGAGCTTTTCAATTACATATCCTGAATGTGTAGCAACAATAGAACTCACTGCAAGCACTTCCGGTTTACCGCTCAGGCTATTCAGGCCTCCCCATATATCGTAGAAAGTAAGGTTTGTACCGCTTTCAATTACTTCCCACTTATGTCCATTAAAGTGAGCAAGGGTACCATTGTTTCCTGCAGCATAGATGTTATCTGAAGATGTTCCCCAGATTTTATCCAGTGATTTTCCATTTTCAACACTGTCTATCAGGGCAAGTCTTGAAATGGATAATTCAATAAGCGAGTCCTGCCCATTCCAGTGAAATACACTTCCTGAGCTGAACCATATATCGTCATATTTGAACGGCAGAATGCAGGAAATTGGAACTGTAATCGGGGCAATGACTTCTTTGCCCTGATAATCTTTGTCTTTATAGTAGAGCCTCTTTAACGACCAGCTGTGGCCATCCCATTTAGCCAAGCTATATGGAGGATATTCTTCCTGTCCGTTAGGCAGATTCTTATAAAACTCACCTACGGCATAGATCAGTGTATCGTTTATAATTGCCACATCCCTTATCCACGTGCCATAATCACCTATCCTTAAAACCTGCCATGAGAAGTCGTGGCTCGTCGTATCCATTGTTCTTATGCTTTGGGATTCCTTGATGCCGGAACTATATTCAATCTGATAAGTATAGTTTTTACTGGGAAGAAGGGAGTTGTCGCAGACGGTGGTATCCTTTGCTGAAAGAGTAAACCTGAACTGAAGGTTGCCGTCCTTTGTGATTGTAACATCTGTGGGAAGGGTCATGTCACCTGCTTCAACCTTAAGCCATGCCTCCGTACATGAGACATCCTCAACCGTGAGCCTGCCCTGCTTACTACTACTGCCACCGGGCTCATTAGGACTTTTGCATCCCTGAGGCATGAGGATTATTAGACAAGAGATCGAAATAAATAAAAACCATTTCTTTATTCTAAGAATTAGATTTAGCATTGAGATTCCGGAATGGTTAAAATAATCCAATTTAATACCTGCTGTTGCGAATATTGTACTACAGACTAATTCTTTTTCAGACAAAATTGCTGAATTTGTCATCCATTCTTCTATTTGACTGATTGGACTGTAAAAAAATTCTCTCTTACATATATGTATGATGACAAAGTGCGTTATTGGAAAAGTATCCTAATAATTTATTGCCTGGGCTTCAGCTGACGAGGCACCCTGCAGAACATATCTTCAGCCACTTCCGCTTTGGAAGCTTCCTCTAAGGCCGGATATAAAATTCCGGCTCAGCCAAAGAACACAGTATGTTTACTTAAAGTAATTATCAAAGCAATGATTAGAATAATGCCAAGAAAGGCGCCGGATATATAAGTTATCTTCCTGCGGTTTTTCTTTTTGAGGTTTCTCTGTTCGATGAGGGCGCTTTTTACGTAATCTCCCTTTGAAGGGTTCCAGTCGGTGTAGCTGGCGATGTTTTTCATTTGTTTTTCCTGCAAGTGCTTTAGTTTGATATATTCTTTAATGCTAAAGTGAACTTTTTCCAGAGGTATTCGGCGCTGAGTTTTATTGTCAGCTTATTTTCCTTCTCAATATCCGGAAGGGATTTTAAGAACATTCTTCCATTTTCCTCCTCCACAGAAAGAAAATCGCTATGAGAGCCATCAGCACCAGAGCTATTGGTGAGGAAAGCTATTCTGTTATTTCCTCCGAACCAGATCCTGCAGCTGCTTACAGTTGTGCCGTTTAAGGATACGGATGCCATAAAGTGGCTTTCGTCAAGAGGACAGAAGGAAGTTTCAATCAGGGGAAATTCCATCTGCAGTTTTTTCAGTGATTCGTTAAAATAGTCGGCCATATATATGTATGCGGCGCGTATAAAATCGGTTTTAACCTTTTTACTTAGTAATATGCCCGCGCCCGGCCTGAAGCCCGTGGAGCTTATAAGATATTGTTCTTTTGTAATCATTGTTCTTAAGCCTCTCCTGCCAGTTTCAGTTCAGGTATTGAAGAGCCTCTTATTTCCCCGACTGCGGCACAAATTGCAGAGGTTATTTCACGGAATATATCGCCATGGATGTCAGGATTTCCGGGAAACAATTCAAGTACAGTTCCATTTTTTTGTATTCCCTGCCAGTTATCGGGGTCCAGAATAACAGGTATCACCCTGGCCTCGCCGTTTTCATGTTTTCTGATAGCCCTTTCCATTTCATAGTTATACCTGCTGTCGGAGGCGACAAAGTAGGGTCTGACCAGAAGGAGTATTATATCGGCAGTTTCAAAGTAGAGGTTAGTTACTTCATTATTAGTGCCGCAGGCGGGGTCGCGGCTGTCGAACCACTCGTCTATTACTCCCTGGCTTTTGAGTTCCGAGAGGCGGATTTCCATTTCATCTCTAAGGATCTGGTCTTTATGAGAATAGGAAAAGTACAAGCTTACCATAGCGGCACCTGTTTAATTACATACTAAATATTTAATTTTTTAGGACGGGAAGCCTGATTTCCCCTTAAAAAGAAGGGGAAAACACGGTTTTTAATTTCTTGAGGCAAAGATAAGTCATTTCCCGGGGTCTGTCAATCAGTAGAAATACTGACCCCACTCAGTATTTTTACTGAGTTTAAAAGTATACACTTTTTCTTTTTGGGTTGAGATTTCTTCGATTTCAGCTCATTTTCGCAGTTTTTTAGGCCACTCAGTATTTTTACTGAGTCGGCCTGTCCGGAGAAAAAAATTTCACTTTTTTTCACTTTTTTTGTCCCCTTCAGCAATATGCCGCCCTTTTCGGGGCTCCGGGGGTTTGTTTGGGATCATTTTTCCCCGGGGGTTCCCTCATTCGCCGCGGCGAATTCGGTTACCCCCGGCTACAAACAAAACGCCCGGCTGAGCCGGGCTTGGTCATTGCGTTATTCCAGATGCTCACATTTCACATATGGAGGCGCCATTTCGTACCCTGAAATGTGTAGAGGCCGTTGTAAAAATGTCCCCTTACTCCGGCTGATGCCTCATGGGACACAATTTTTTAAAAATCTGAAAAATTGCTGATTTTTTAAAAGCTTTGAATATGAGCTGAATTCAAAGAAAACATATAAAAGTGTATACTTTTAAACTCAGTAGAAATACTGAGGCTCAGTATTTCTACTGATTGACTTTCTCACAGGAAACTGTATGTTTGCATTCTGATATTGGAAATGTTTGATGAATAAGCTGAAAATGAAAAAGGCCCTGCGGGAAATCCTTAATGGCCAGTACTTCGACTGTACTCAGTACCAGGATAAGTACTATCTGTCAAAGGAAATTCTGGAAATGTTTCCTGAGCTTGATGAGGTTTCCGTCTATGAGGCAATCGACTACGCCGGCAAAAATGCAGATACGTCAAAGAAAATCAACAAATTTATTGACGCTTTCATTGAAAAGGTGGTAAGTTAAACCCGAATGAATTTAGCTTTTTACATTTTGCAAAGTAATATCTTCGACGAGGTAAAGGAGTATCTTAAGCTCCTGCAGGATTACCGCAACCCCGTCAACTTCTCACTGCTCATTACAGTCCTGGTGCTGGTAATACTCTATCTTACCGCACGCTATGTAATCATACCCCAGCAGAGAAATTACTCCAAGATGGAAAAAAAGCTGAAGATGCAGAACGTACGCCTTATGGCGCTTTTTGCGGACCTGGACCCCG
>JBLMYS010000126.1:0-58213 GCA_050258415.1 Acidobacteriota bacterium
TATTGCCATACTGGTACTTTAAGCCGGCTTCCCTCAGCTCTTCATCCCTGTTGTTCGCATATTCCGGTATATCATAATTCCGGTTAAATTCCACCTCATTTATGCGGTCTAAAGTCGAAAAATTCTTCTGTATGAACCTGTCCTTGTAGCTAAGGCCTGCTTTGCCTAAGTTTATCCCAAAAAGCTCTATATCCCTGGGCTTTGCCTGAAGGAAAACATTTCTAGCTGAACCAAAGCTGTTGCTGCTGTCGCTTGAAGAAAAGCGGTTATGATTAAGAAGGCTTCCTGATAATTCAAGGCTCAGGCTCACGTCTTTATAAGGCAAGTACTCGAGAACCATATTCCCCGTTTGCCTTAATTCCGGCATAGGAAGAAATATGATCGGCATATACCCCCCACGGCCTACACCGACGAACCTGTACTTGCCGAGGCTTTCTTTTTCATAGTCACCCTTGCCCTGCCCCGTATAGCTAAAGTTTACGTTGTAGCGCCCCGGTCCGGGGTTAAATACGTAATAGGTATAAGGCGCACCGTTAACAAGAGTATCGACGCTGGAATACGTACCCTTTATGTTCCCAAGTGAATCCGCCTGCGCCACTTGAACGCCTGATTTCGATGCCTTCAGGCGGTCGCCTCCTGCCTGTTCAAGTATCCTCTTATCCTGATCTGAAATTGAAACGTCAATCGGAGCATCCTGGTTGTCTCCTTCCCTGAAGAACCCCAGGCTCAGATTCAGCTTTTTATCCAGCTGGTTCGTCTGAAAACTGCTTCCAAAGAAACTCCTGGCAAAGCGCCTGTCGGAATACTCAAAATCAATTACAATGCGGCTTTCTGAAGTAATGAGCTTTTTGGGCGTAAAAGTCACCTGTGCCGTCGAATAATCGATTGTGTAATCGTTATTCTCCCCTCTTTTCATCAATTCGCCATCTATATACACCCTTTCACTTCCGGCTATTACAACAATATCCCTTTCATTGTTTGTACCCGAGAGCTGATACGGCCCCTGAACCCCTTCACTCCCTATAAACTGGTTCGAGTTGAACCTGCCTTTTGAGTTTGCAACGGCAACAGTGCCTTTGTACTTATCAAAATTAAGCTCCGACTTCAGGCCCTGAAGCTTTCTTGTAACAGCCCCGAATTCTCCCGTTCTGCTCTGGAAATCGTAATCTCCGAATGTCCCGGTGGCATTCGGATGCCTCAGCTCAATAAATACCTTATCCAGTTCATCCAGCCTTTCGGTATTCCCTTCGGGCTGAATCGGAATGTTCTCATCCGACAAAGCCGCAACAATTTCAATGTTTTCTGAAAGCTTTCCCGACATCTGAAGCCTGAGACCGCTGTTTAAGGTCATATCTCTGGTTGTTCCAACCGTAAAACCTCTGACGAGTGTGCCGCTTTTCTGCAGATCCTTGCCAAAAATGGATTCCGGACTGAAAATTGCGTTTTCACTCCTCAGTACCCTAAGCGTGTCACGTGAGTCTTTCTCAATCCTGGTCTCCAGAATCCTTCTTTTATACTCTTTCTGTAGCTGGGTCCTGTAACTCCTGTAGGTAATAATGAGTGTATCAAGCACTGAAGCCTTAATCGAGTCTGTCAAACTGACATAGGCCTTCGGATAAGAAACCTGGTACTCCCCGGGCCTTAGAATTTTCCCCTTAAACTTTAACTGTTCACTGAAAGGTACAATACTTAACGATGAAAGAGGATAAATATTCCTTAAATTGACCTGAATTGTATCAGTAACAACATAAGTGGAATAATTTTCCTGTGCGAAAAGCTTATTGCTGCCGGTACAGATTAAAATTAGTAGGAAAAAGAGATATTTAAGGATAAGCTTCAATAGTAAACTTGATTTTTTGATGCATAAATCTAAGGAGCCCTGATCCAAAAGTCAAAAGTGAAAGATTTGCCCTAAAAGGTAAAAATCAGGTCAAATTCCCCTTTTTTAGATTTATGCACCACCTGCTGAAGTTCTAAAGTTCAAGACATATGCCTATTGAAGGAACAATCCCAAGTATGGGGTCGTTAGCTATTCTGTTTTCACTCTTCTCCCACCTGATCATTGTCCTGGCCTTATGATTGTACAGGTTCTGTATGTCCAGGTAGGTCCTTAGTTTCCATCCCCCTAAATCCCATTTCCTGTCCAGCCTCACATCCAGGCTGTGCTGTTCCCCAAGGCGCGCCGTGTTATAGAGCGCAGGATCCTGTTTCCCGTTGGCATCGAATGGGGTGTAGGGAATGCCGCTTGCAAAGCGGAACTTAAGATCAATCTCCCATTTCTCATCAAAGATATACCCCAGGGCTACGTGTACGATCCAGGTCTGGTCGTAACTTCCCAGGCGTTCAATTTTATCCAGCCCTTCAAATGTTGCCTTGCTCCATGTAATGTTTAATGCTCCCCAGAAAGGGCTCTCTGAAAACCTTTTCTGAATTGAGAACTCTAAACCTTTAACCCATCCTTTCCCCAGGTTGACGAGGGAATCTAGCCCGAAGGATGCAAAGTTATCGTCAATCCCGGCAAAACCCGCCCCTGTGTTAGACATGACGAGATACGGCCTCTCGACACTGACCGGATAACCAGTATAAGTCTTATAAAAACCTTCAAGTGTCAGTTTCGTGTCGTCGGTTATACTCTGGTCCAGGCCTATAGTAAGCTGATCGCTCCTGAAGCTCTTAAGCCTTTCATTTGCAGGATTTATTGAATTCCACAGGTCATTTGGCGTCTGACGGTAGATTCCGGCGCTGAAATTCAGGCTCGTTGATCTTGACAGTGAAAATTGAGAAAAGAACCGGGGAGAAATAGTGTTGTCCTCTCTACCTGAATCATAAAAATCAGCCCTCAGCCCCGCTCCCAGCTTCAGCTTGTTCCAGAAGCGGTGGCTGTACTGGGCATATATTCCACCCTTCATATACTCCTTTTGGATATTTAACCCTTCGGTTGCAAGCTTTTCATCGAAAGACGTAAAATAATCTACAAGCCTTACGTTTGCATTAAAATCTACCAGTTTCGCAATAGTCCCGAAATCCATCTCGTCTTCAGGGGAAAAGTTCAGTACAAAATCCCCCTTTATCGTGTTTTCTTCCTCAGTAGACCTGTATTCAAATATGTTGTTTGGAACAGTTTCATATCCAAAATGCGTACTGCTGAAACTGAGGTTGAAGTAGCCTTTGCTGAAAATGCTCTTAAATGTTGCCGCACCTATGTAGTTATTCTGGTGGCTTCCCATTGCCCGAGGGTTTTCATCTCTCAGGTTTCCTGAAATGTTGAAGAACTTCACACGGTCAATTACACCGAAAAACAGGAAAGACAGCTGGCTGAAATTGTTCAGTTTTGTGTTCGTTTTTGCAAAAAAATCGTAGTATTCGGGGGCAAATGAAAAGCCCGAAGCCCGGAATACAAAATCGAGATAGCTCCTTCTGGCCGAGAGAATAAAGGTGGATTTTTCATTGACGGGCCCCTCAAGATTAAGTGCGAACTGCGTTGCTGAAAGAACCGCTTTGCCTCCAATTCTATCGTTTCTTCCCTCCCGCAGGTTGACCTGCGTCACACTGGAGATCTTGTCTCCGAAGGAAATCGGAAAGCCGCCTGAGGAAAATGAAGTTGAGCTTACAAAGTCCATGTTTATAAAGCTCATTACACCCCCGGAAAAGCCCTGGTTTCCAAAATGATTGATGTTGGGAAGAATAATGCCGTCAACGGTGTAAAGATTTTCAGCCGGACTGCCGCCTCTTACAACCAGATCGTTCCTGTAATTATCTACCTGCGCTACACCGGGAAATATCGCAAGGCTCCTTACAATATCATCAAAATTCCCGGAAATCCTTTTTACTTCCTCATTGTTGAATTTAACAGAGCCGACAAACTCATTCATATCTTTCTGGAAATACCTAGGCTTGATAGTTACTCCGGGAACTTCTGCCAGCCTTTCGGCAAGAAAGAAGTTCTGCACCAGATCTGAAGTTGTAATTCTGAAGTGTTCCATCACTACCGTCTTGTACCCCGCAGCAGTTACAATCACCCTGTAAGTCCCTTTTGGAACATTAATCAGTGCGTATTCACCATCGTCGCTGCTGTAGGCAATGTAAGTCTCATTCAGCTCAATTGTGGCACCCATGACCGGTTTTAATGTAACTGAATCCCGGATAATTCCGGAGAGGCTTCCCCTTTGGGCGTAAATAGGCCCACTGGTGCATAAAACCATTGCATACAGGATTATTAAAAGAAAAACATATAAAAATTTATATAGGACATCGTATCTTCTTGTATTCACGTTTACCCCTCTATTTCATTGGCATCATTGGATGATAGCTGGCTTTAAGGAATGATTATACGGTATTTATTATGGTCCCATATACTATTCATATATATAGTATAAAAAGAAAGGTAGGCATAAAAAAATGCCCTACGGGTCTTTGTGACCCAGATCAGGCATTTTTAATAATTTCAGTAGTTTATTAGAATAGAGGGAGTACGCTGGTTTTTATTCGTACCTTAGAGCTTCAATGGGATCTAAATTTGATGCTTTTATTGCAGGGTATACCCCGAAGACAAGGCCTACGGCCGAGGTGACAATAAGACCAACAACAATCCAGAAGACAGGCACTACTACAGAGGCCTTAAGAAGGACGGCAATTATATTGCCTCCAATAAGCCCCAGTATAATGCCGGAAATTCCACCTAAAAGACTTAGAACCGTTGCCTCGGCAAGAAACTGAAAACGAATCGTATTTTTCTGGGCTCCAATGGCCTTGCGAATGCCGATTTCTCTGGTCCTTTCGGTAACGCTTACAAGCATTATATTCATAATACCAATTCCTGCGGCAATAAGTGCAATGAAAGCCACTACCCCGGCGCCGATCCTGAAATACTTCGTAATATCATTAAACTGTGAGATCAGCTGACTGTTGGTCACAATTTCAAAATCATTGTCCTCTCCAGGCGCCACCTTTCGGATTGTCCTGAGAGCCCCGATCACCTGGTCCATGGTCGCCTGGTATTTATTGTTGTCGGGAGCCTGTATGTTATACTGTGCCGAGGAGTGGTCGCCATAATACTTTGTATATACGCTTATAGGAATCACAACGAAGTTATCCTGGCTTTGACCAAGGACACTACCTTTTTCCTTGAAGCGTCCTATGACCTCCAGCCTCATATTGTCAATTGTGATTTTCTGTCCTATTGGGTCTATAGTTTTGAAGAGTTTCTTTGCAATATCAGTCCCTATTGCACAAACGTTTCTGCTGTACTGCATATCCTGGTTTGAAAAACCTCTTCCATCCTCGATTACATAACTTGAGGATATAAATTCGTCATTATTGACCCCCACGAGCGTAACATTCGGATTTGTAGCTTCCTTGTTATACTTCACCATGCGGCTTCCCTGGTAGAGAGATATTCCCACTGAAACAGGGAGTGTTGTTAATTCCCTTAATTTCTCCCCCTGGGCCACGCTAAGATCTTTTCTGTTGCGGTATTTCATCCAGGCTCCGTGCCCCGTCTGTATGGCAGGGTACTTCTGCACAATAATATTATTTGTACCTATCTCGTTAAAGGCTTCTTCAAAGGTTCCCTGTATGGCTGAAATTGCAGTCATAACAATAATGATCGAGAAAAGCCCGATAGCTATTCCGACCAGCGTAAGAATAGAGCGGGTTTTGTTGCTCCTCAGGGAGTTTAACGCCATTATTATGCTTTCATATATCTGTACCAACTTTCCCCCTCATTATTCATATCTTAAAGCTTCAACAGGATTCATCTTCGATGCCTTGTAGGCGGGAAGAAATCCCGAGACCACACCCACCATTGCCGCAATGAAAAACGATATCATCACAATGTTCAAGGGCATGCTTGTCGGAATAAACTGGTTAATTATAAGGCTTACCGGAAAAGCCAGAATAATACCTATTGCGCCTCCCATCATGCAGATGATTGCGGCTTCTGCCAGGAACTGCAGGAGTATAGACCAGGTTTTGGCTCCTATTGCCTTGCGGATCCCAATTTCCTTGGTCCTTTCCTTAACGGAAACAAACATTATATTCATTATGCCTATTGCACCCACAAAAAGCGACAAAGCCGTTATTACAAGTCCTGCAATTGCAACCGTGCCGATTATCTTGTCGTACATCTGCTGAAAAGCTTCCTGCTGGTTGATTGCAAAGTCGTCGGGTTTATTTGAAGGGACTTTTCTTATTGCGCGCATAATATCTCTTATTTCTTCCTTAACCTCGGCCATTTTATTAATATCATTTACCTTTACGTTGATCCTGAAAGAGTCACGCCTCGGCCCGAAAGCTTTCCTGAATACTCCAAGCGGCATAATTACCTGCCCGTCCATGCTGAAGGAACCTAAGAATCCGCTCCCCTGCTTTTCCAGTACACCTATTACTCTCAGGGGAATTCCATTCAGTTTGATCATTTTATTAATAGGATCCTCATTTGGGAACAGGTTATCTACTATGTCCTGCCCTATGATGCAGACTTCGTGATTGGCCTTTTCCTCAAAGTCTGTCATAAACCTTCCAGAGGAAGGGAATGTTCCCGTAGTTTTTATGTAATCGGCAGTTGTACCCCAGATGATGGTTGTTGTTGCGCTTCTTTCCTTGTATTTTGCCGTAGCCCCGAAACTTCTCAGGTTTGGAACGGCAACCTCTACATTGGGAACCGAAGCAAGCTGAGCCTTCAGTTTTTCATACTGGTCCATCGTAAGGTCACGCCTGTTTCTCTGCGTGTGCCAGTCCTCGCCCGAGAACCACTCGAACTTTTCAACAAAAAGCACGTCGGATCCAATTGAAGCGATTGATTTTATAAAGGAGTTCTTTAAGCCTGTAATTGCAGTGGACATAATTGTTACAGCAAAAATGCCTATTACAATTCCAAGAGTAGTTAAAATTGAGCGCATCTTGTTCGCTCTTATTGCCCTGAGGGAGATTATCACACCCTCTTTTACATCCACCAGAAAGTGCTTAAACATGTTTAGATCTGCTCATTCTAAATATTAATTGTAAATACGGTCTTAAAATATAGTTTTGCCCAGAAAAAACAAAACCGAAATCTTTCCTTAAAAAAGCAAGGTAAAGCACTGCCAGGGTGCTTTACCTTTTACTTTGTTATCTGAATTCTTTGGCAGGCATTATTCGTATCTCAGCGCCTCAATAGGGTCTAAATTTGCGGCTTTATAGGCTGGATAAGTTCCAAATGTTATTCCAATTCCAAGACATACAATAACACCCGTCAGCACAGACATTATGGGGAATGTCGGCGTTGCCTTTAAGAGGAGTCCGGCAATATTGCCTATTCCAACACCGAACAAAATTCCTATTATGCCTCCGGATATTGAAAGAACAACAGCTTCAAATAAAAACTGTATTAAAATGTTTTTCTTCTGGGCCCCGACGGCTTTTCTGACCCCGATCTCTCTTGTCCTTTCAGTTACGCTTACAAGCATTATATTCATAATCCCAACACCCGCAGCAAGTAACGCAATTGCGGCAATGACCAGGGCCCCTATTTCGGCTCCCTGCTTAATGCCGTTAATGGTCTGCATTACGGTCTCGTTTGAGAATATTTCAAAATCATTCTCCTCACCTGCCGGAACCTTTCTGATCGTGCGCATGTAGCCTACTGCGGCTTCAATTGTCTGATCGTATGTATCCTTTCCACGCGACATGACAGTTATGTTGACGCTGTTGCTAGTCTTTCCGTAAAAATTCTGGTAAGCAGTTATAGGCATAACGACAAAATTATCGCGGCTCTGCCCGAACATCTCACCCTGGGATTCATAGACCCCTATTACCTGAAGTTTTTTCCCGTCAACCCTTATGTACTGCCCGACCGGATCGATAGTGGTGAAAATCTTTTTTGCAACGTCTTTACCCAGCACGCAGACGCGGCTATAGTGCTCAACGTCGGAGTTGTTTATTGCCCTTCCATCCTCTATGATCCATTTATTGTTTGGCTGTGCCTCAGGTGTAATTCCGGAGATCTGTACGTTGGGATTTGTCTCAATACTCCCGTACTTTACGACTTTGCCGAAATTCCACTGCTCTGCCCCGACAAACTCAGCTACGGTCAGAAGATCCTTCAGCCTGTAATACTCCTCCAGCGTCAGGTCTTTTCTGTTCCTGAACTTGTCGCGCGAACCGGGGCCCCCTTCCTGCATGGCAGGAAACTTCTGTATCTGGAAGGTATTCTGTCCCAGCATTGAAGTGCCCTCTTCAATGCTGTTCTGCAGCATGGCAATAACCGTACTTATGGAAATTATGGAGAATATACCTACCACAATGCCAAGAATGGTTAAAAATGACCTTAACTTATTTACCTTCAGGGCATTGAATGCAACAAGAAATACTTCCGCGATCTTCATTATTCATACCTCAATGCTTCCACAGGATCCATCTTCGCGGCAGAATATGCTGGGGCGAAACCGGAAATTACTCCTGTAATTAGTGAAATACTTATTGCAAGAATGACTGCATCGGCCTGAAAGGAAGTAGGCAGAAACTGGTTTATTATTTTACTCAGAATAACGGCTCCTATAAGACCTATAAGGCCGCCTAAAAGGCAGAGTACCACAGCTTCAGTAATAAACTGCCCCAAAATTGTCCTCTTCCTGGCACCAATTGCCTTACGGATCCCTATTTCCTTTGTCCTTTCCTTGACCGAAACAAACATGATGTTCATTATGCCAATTGCGCCAACAAACAGTGCCAGCCCGGTAATTATGAGCCCTACAATCTGTATAATGCCAACCGTGCTGTCGTATATCTTTGTCAGGCCCTGCTGCTGATTAATGGAAAAATCATCATCCTGGTGATAAGCCAGTCCTCTGACCTTCCTCATAATCCCCTGAGCCTCCTCTACCGTCTTTTCTATCATCGCCGTATTGGCCACGCGCGCTACAATTGTTACGCTTCTGAAGTGCTCGCTCTGAAAGTACTTGAAAACATTTCCGATCGGAAGGTATACCTGTTTATCGGGATTCATGCTTCCAAGCATGAAACTTCCCTGCTCGGCCAGCACTCCGATTACCTTAAACTTCTGCCCTTTGACCTTTATATTCTGGTCAATGGCATCTCCCCTCGGGAAAAGAATCTTTGCAACGTCGCTTCCTAAGACAACAACGTTTCTATTTCCGCGGCTTTCAACATCGTTGAAAAACCTCCCCTGGCTGAAAGTAAAGTTCGTGGTACCCAGGTATTCATTGGTTGTTCCGGTCAAAATGGTGGACTCAGTTGTTATTGCTCCGTTTTTCAGCGTCTGAACCGTCCACACCTGCGGTGCAATGGCAACAGGCAGCTTTGCCATTTCCTTGTACTTCTCAAAGTCTTCCATGGTAAGATTCCGCCTGTTTCTGGTCTTCCACCACTCCTCATCCTGGAACCACTTCCATTTATCGATATAAAGGTTATCGGAACCAAGAGCGCTGATGCCATTCTGGAATGATGTATCTATCCCCTTTATGGCAGTTGACATCAGGACAACTGAAGTTACACCGATGAAGATTCCTATTGCTGTTAAGGCGGAACGGATCTTATTGGCCTTAATTGCCCTGTATGAAATTGAAAGCCCCTCTTTAAGTTCAAACAAAAAATTCTTCATATCGCTTCACTGCTTTCTTTTTATTGGTTAACAGTAAATTTACGTCCGTTCGGTATGTACCTGTTTTTTACGGGCTCGTCACGCTCAATTAAACCGTCCTTGATCCTGATAATTCTTGCTGCATGCTCGGCAATATATTCCTCATGCGTAACAAGAATTATCGTATTGCCCTGCAGATAAATTTCATTGAACAAGGTCATAATGTCTTCTCCTGTCTTCGAGTCCAGGTTGCCCGTAGGCTCGTCGGCCAGAATGATTGCAGGTCTTGTAACCAGGGCTCTTGCAATAGCCACCCTCTGCCTCTGTCCGCCCGAGAGCTCGTTTGGCTTGTGGTGGATCCTGTCGCCGAGACCCACATTAATCAAAGCCTCCCTGGCTCTTTCCTTTCTTTCCTGCGAGGGGATGCCGGCATAGATTAAAGGGAGCTCGACATTATGAAGGGCATCGGACCTGGGAAGCAGGTTGAATGTCTGGAACACAAACCCGATTTCCCTGTTTCTTACTTTTGCCAGGTCGTTGTCACTCATCTGACTGACATTAACCCCCTTGAAATCATATATGCCGTTTGTCGGAGTATCCAGGCATCCCAGCATATTCATCAGTGTAGATTTGCCTGAACCTGAGGGGCCCATTATGGCTACATATTCATTCTTGTCTATCTTAATTGAAATATCCCTTATAGCATGAACTTCTTCTGTACCGACCTGATATACTTTGCTGATATGTTCAATGTTAATAATATTCATTTTAAATCCGATTCTTTATTTGCTTTTATTATTTAGCGCCCTTGCCTGCGCCTTCGACCCTTACGTTAGAGTTCTCGGCCAGTTCACGTGAGATAGCCCTGTATGATCCGCTTACAACCTTCTCATTGCCACTTAATCCGCTCAATATTTCAATGTAGTTATCGTCGCTAATACCGGTCTTAACCTCTTTCATCTTTGCCTTATTGTTTTCAATTACAAAGACAACTTCCTTGGGCTTCTTGTCTTTTATCTTGTCGTTTTTAACCTGCAGCGGACCGCTTTCTTCTCCCTCTTTCTTTCCTTCAGGAGGCTTATTGCCTCTTGCCGTTACACTCTGAATGGGCACAGAAAGTACGTTGTTCTTTGTTTCAGTTTCAATGTCCGCGTTGCACGACATTCCGGGCCTGATACTGTTGTCGGTATCTGCAAGCCTGATTTTTATTTCAAAGTTTACAACTTCCTGTTGTGTGCCTTGTGCCGTTGTCTTTGCGCTGTTGCCTATCTGTGAAACAACTCCCTTGAATTCTTTGTTTCCAAAGGCATCTATCTGAATCTTTGCCGTGTCACCTAATGAAACAAGCACCACATCGTTTTCATCAACTTCAACCGTTGCTTCCATCAGCGATAAGTCGGCAACTGTCATGATATTTGTACCCTGGCTGAACCCGGAACCAAGCACCCTTTCACCAAGCTCCACGTTAAGCTGGCTTATTGTACCATTCATTGGGGAGTAAATAGTCGTCTTGTAAAGATTCTCCTGAGCCTCCTTAAGTGCTGCCTGGAACTGTGCTACTGAAGATTTCTGCGAATCGAAATCGCTCTGCGCACTAAGGAAATTTGACTTTGACTGTTCCAGCTCGGCATCGCTCGAAAGCTTCTTCTTGTAGAGCTCCTGAATTCTCTTGTAATCAGCAGCAACCTTGTCCAGAACCGCCTTGCTCCTCTGTAGCCCGGCCTTTGCGCTTTCGAGTGTTGCAGCAGCCCTGTCGCGCGCTGCCATATATGTGTCAGGCTTTATTTTTATTAAAAGCTGTCCTTTCTTTACAACGTCCCCTTCTTTTACGGGAAGTTCAACAATCTCTCCGGTCACTTCGGGAGTTATTATTACCTGGTACTCAGGATTAATTTTCCCGGTAGCAGATACCTTCTGTGTAATATTCCTTTTCTGTACAGATTCTGTCTGTACAGGAATGATCTGCTCTTTGTTGCCGCTGAAGACCAGCAGTAGAACCAGGACGACCGCCATGAGTCCAACAAAGCTGAAAATATAAATTTTCTTCCTGGATTTCTTTTTGTTTCCGTTTCCGTTTGCCATTGAATTATCTCCCTTGCAATAAATTATTCAAATTTTTTATAGTCTAATATACCCAAATAGTATTCCAGCTGGGATTTCAGCCTGTAAAAATCAAACCTGTTGTTGATGTTGGTCTGCAGAGCAAGCGTATAGTTTGAACTTGCAAGCAGAAGGTTCACGAATGTACCTGATCCTATGTTGTATTTTTCCTGTTCAATCTGGCGGTTCTGCTGTGCTGAGAGTACATTCTTGGCACTCACATCGAGCCTTTTCTGTGCCGCCTGAAAATCCAGGTATGTTTTCTTAAGGTCAATTTTTATCTGGCGCTCCAGCTCGGTTAGTTCAATTTCCCTAGTCTTTGCCTGGACCTTGGAATACTCGACATTGTTTTCAGTCGACCATCCTGAGAATATGGGGAGACTTAAGGTTAATCCAACTGAATACCCCCTGCTCTTAAAAAGCTCACTGATCGATTCGACAGTTGACCCAAATGAATTGGTGTTTGTAAGCCTCGGGAAATATCCCCCCTTTGCTATAACAACTCCGTTATTAGCACTCTCCAATCTATACTGCGCGCTCTTATAATCCAACCTATTATTTAAGGCATCCTCAACTGCAGCACGGATGTTATCATACTGCTTCAAGAACTGCTCGCCTTCTAAAACCCTTGTGGTATCTGTTTCAATCGGATCAGATACATTAAAATCCGACATCACATCCAGCCCTAAGTATGTCAAAAGCTGGCTCTGATATGTATCCAGGTCGTTCCTTGCCTGAATTAATGCCAGTTCAGAATTCCCAACATTTACCTGCTGGGCATATACGTCAGCCAGTGTAACGGCTCCAAGTTTGTTTCTTTCTGTAAAAATCTCAAGGTTCTTCTGATTATATGCTAAATCATCTTCCCTTACCTTTAATACCTGCTTTGCATTTAAGACCAGGTAATAATCGGCAATTGTATTAAAGACTATATCCTGCTTGACCCTTTCTAAAGCCAGACGCGCAGCTTCCAGATCGTTTTTCGTCTGCGAAATAGTGGCAAAGTTTGCAAGCCCGTCAAATAAGGTCCACTGCGTTGATGCCCCGGCCGTGTAACTACGGCTTTCCTGGTTGCCTGACCTGAAGACGAGTGTGCCTCCCTGGACGAATGTTCCCCCAGGGCCCTCGGAGCGGTCCCATCTCCAGCTTCCCGAGGCACCAAGGCTCGGCAAAAGCTGTCCGTAGGCCGCCTTAACATTAGACTCGTTTGTATTTATACTGACAACATTTTTTGCTAATGTAGTATTCTTCTGCAGCGCTATTTTGACGGCATCATCCAAAGTTAAACTTTTTTGTGCCTTTGCATTAATGGAAAGAAGAAATATCATCAACAATGAGATATAAAAGCGCATTATTTACTCCTGTTATGTATCGGCGTGAAAAATAATTAATCCCGAAAAAGTTTACATTTTGAAGGATCAAATCCCTAAAAATGAAGCAATTAAACAATTTTTGCTAATCTCGTATATTTGGACGCATTGAAAAGATGAAAAGTTACATAGGTTTATAAAAAAAATCCTGACCGGCCAGATTCAGGAAAAGCTGAAATTCATATGAGTTGGGGAAAGGCAAATAAAGCTTCAATAGAAGATGAAAAAGATCATTCTTTCAGAAAATCCTCTTTTATTTTCATCAGATAATCGTATGCTTCCTGGTAATTATTTCCAATCTTACCGTCAAGAATCGCGTCCTCAATAGCCTTCTTTATCTCCCCAACTTTTTTTGAAGGCTTCAGGTTGCAGATCTGCATAATCTCTTCACCCCGCACCGGCGACTGGAAGGCTCTTAAGCGGTCTTTTTCCTTTACATCACGAACCTTATTCATTACTTTCTCATAATTCGCGAGATACCTGGAGACTTTTTTTATGTTCTTGCTCGTAATGTCCGCGCGGCATAAGGTAATTAAATCTTCCAGATCCTCCCCGGCCGCCACAATGAGCCTTCTGATGGCTGAATCTGTCACCTCCTCGTCCACAAGCGCAATCGGTCTCAGGTGCAGCCTTATGAGTTTAGTCACATACTCAAGCTTTGTCAGAGGAAGCCTCATGCGGTGGAATATTTCTTCCATCATTCTTGCCCCTGCCTCTTCGTGCCCGTGGAATGTCCAGCCTGTGCCTTCAACAAACTTTTTCGTCTGTGGCTTTGCAACGTCGTGCAAAAGTGCTGCAAAGCGGAGCCATACGTTGTCTGTCGTCTCGGAAATGTTATCAACTACAGTGCAGGTATGCAGAAAAACATCCTTGTGGTGGTAATCTTTCCTCTGGTCAACCCCGGCAAGATTGGCAATTTCAGGGAAAATAATTTTCAATATTCCTGTCTCATAAAGAAGCTTTAAGCCTACTGAGGGCTTCGGGGACATCAGGATTTTCAGAAATTCATCCGTTATCCTCTCCTGCGAGATTATCTGAAGCCTCGGCGCCATCTCCCCGGCTGCTTTATAGGTATTTTCATCCAGCTCAAAATTCAGCTGACTGGCAAACCTTACGGCCCGCATTATCCTGAGCGGATCATCACTGAATGTTACAAAAGGGTCAAGAGGAGTTTTGATGATCCTCTGTTCAATATCCTTGAGGCCATTAAAGGTATCCAGCAGGTCTCCAAAATCTTCCCTGTTTAATGAAATGACGAGCGTATTTATGTTAAAATCCCTGCGGTTAATGTCGTCTTCAAATGTCCCCTCTTCAACAACAGGCTTGCGGCTCATCCTGTTATAGGATTCCCTGCGGGCCCCCACAAATTCCAGGTCCAGTTCCCCGTAGCGAAAATGCGCAGTTCCAAAATTTCTGTAAACGGCTATTTTACTAACCTTTAACTCTTTTGCCAGAGCTGAAGCATACCCGGTGCCGCTTCCAATGACAAGAAAATCTATTTCACTCCTCGGCCTTTCGAGTACAAGATCGCGTACATAGCCGCCGACTATGTAGAGCTTAAAGCCCAGTTTCTCAGCCGTTTTTGATGCTGTTTCAAATAAGGGGTTTTCCAGTAAATGAGACTTAAATTCCATAATAAAGGGTCATTCTTAAAAATATAAAGTTAACGAAAAAAAGCTTTCATGAACAGCATCATTTTTCAAAAATTACTGCCATTTTGCATTGGATAGAGAAATTTCTCCAAAATTAATGAACCAGTTCAACTTTTTCAGCCCCAGACGTAGCACCTCCTGGTAGTCGCTGTCTTCTTTGTAGCTTAAGGCCAATATCATTAGTCTGCGCGCCTCCTGAAATTTCATGTTCTTTGACGCATAATCTGAAAGCCTGTAGGCTGCGTAGCTTGCTTGAAAATCCCCGACACTTATCCTGCCTGCCCACTCACCCAAAAACATGCTGTAATTTTCCTCAAGTTTTTCAGACAGGTCACCAAGAACCGGTATTGTTGAATAATGAAGAGAATCCCTGTTCATATTTTTTAATATGATATACTTGTCAAAGTCACTGCCGGTAAGATACCTTGCAGTCAAAGAGGTATCTTTTAACAGCTCCAGCCTTACCTGGCATAAATAGTCATACTCCCTTGAAGCCCTCTCTTTTGAAAGCTTAAGGTATATTGCCCGCGCTTCCTCGAAATTCTTGTTTACCGCGTATAAATCCGCCGTCATTAGCTCCAGGTTGTAGAAGTAAGAGGTCTTATTGTACTTATCCAGGTTTTTCTTAAGAACTTCCAGGGCCTGATAAGGCTTATCCAATTTCTTCAGGCTCATTACATATCCTAAAAGCGCCTGGTAAGATTCAGAATAGTTAAGAAGCCTCCGGAAGAAGTCCCCCGCTTCAGTATACCTGCCCGAATTGTACATACTCCAGGCCCGTTCTATGTTTTCAGCCAGGAATCTTGCACAGACTTTCTTAAATATTGGCTTACGCCCATAATAATATTCCGCCTCATCCGGGCTCCCTTTAGGGCTGTAGGAAGAGATAAAAGCGTAGTATTCAGAAGTAAGGCTTTCCAAAGGTCTGCCGTAAACCTGAGTGTAAGCACTTCCCTTGTAAATCTCCTTAAATTTCTCAATACCGTACTTATCTATCAGGAACCTGATAAATGAGCCGGAATATATGTATGAAAGTGAAGAGAGTTCACCAAAAAAGTTGAGTCCCTGAAAAAGTTTCTCTATCGGAAACTTAAAGTTATTGTTATATGCAAGCGAGGCCATATAATGGACCGTATGACCGTCGGTCTCATCCTCAAGCGCCACAGCCAGTCCCTCAAGTAATGAGGGATTAAATCCGTGCGAGATCTTAAATGGAGTAACCCCAAACTCCGAAGAAATGCAGTGCACTATTTCATGCTGAAGCGTGCGTTCATAGTTGCCGAAATTGATGTATAACTGATAAAGCCATGGTTTTGCCACATCGGCATTTGCGCTTCCAAAGAGATTCTTTTTTTCTTCGGAATCATAAAATAAAAACGTTGTTACTTTCTTTGAAGGCTTTACCTTAAGAGCGGCAGTTACCTGCTCAAAATAATATTCATTGTGAAGAACGATATTCTTTATGGTCCTGGAGTCAATCTTTGTGTCATAATATATTTCAAAGTGCTCTGAACTTACGTGCCCTGAAAGTTCACTTATTATCCTTGACTTGGTAGTTGAAAATCCTAACGTGTCGCCTGAGAAAATAAACAAAACTGCAATAAGAATAGTGGCAGCAAAGAAAGCTGCCTTGTGGCCTGCCTTAAGAGACTTTTTCCTTATAAGCCAGAAGGCAACGCAGCCTGCAGAGGCAAAATAGGCTATGTTCAGCAACCTGTAGCTGATCAGCTTAAAATCGATCTTTACGGCTTCATCGTAAATTGTACCCGGGTAGTAACCTATTATCGGATTATAAAAATAGATCTGGGGATTAAAATAGATATACAAAACAGGCAGAAAGAGAATTATCAGATAAATGACTGATAAACTAATATAGCTGTATTTCCTGGATATAAGGCTGCAGATTATCCCAATTGAGCTTCCAATTAAGAGCGCCGGCACGGTAAAGACCATATAATAAAGCACACCCTGGAGCAATGAGCAGTTTTTGACAAAAAATGCTGCAATGAGTCCCATTGCAAGAGGAAGTATTATCAATGGAAGCAGGCTTTTAGTAAGTTCACTGATGAAAAGAATCGTGTCTTTTTCACCGGCATCCTTCTTAAGACAAGAAATTGTGAGTATGCCGCTTAAAAGAGTAATGAGTATTCCGTTTATGGCGGAATACTCATACCCTAAAAGATTCGTTAAGGGCAGATTTAGAAGTACAGTGTTGCTTATAAGCAGCAGTAAAAGTTCAAAAGTCAGTATTTTCTGTTTGAATATGGCTTTCATCAATTAAGGTTTAATATTCCGCCCCGGCAACCCTTTCTATCCGGGCACCCATTGAGATGAGTTTCTCTTCAATTCTCTGATAACCCCGGTCCAGATGATAAATTCTGAGTACTTCGGTTTCTCCTTCAGCGGCTAGGCCAGCAAGGACCAGTGAAGCGCTGGCCCTAAGGTCGGTCGACATGACCTTAGCACCCTTAAGCTTCGGCACCCCTTTTATTACAACGCTGTTTTCCCTGATCTCAATATTTGCACCAAGACGGTTTAATTCCGGAACGTGTTTGAAGCGGTCAAGATATATTGAATCTGTTACTGTCGAAACTCCATCGGCTAAGGACATAAAAGCTGTCCACTGTGCCTGCATGTCTGTTGGAAATCCCGGGTAAATGGAAGTAGCAACTTCCACGGGTTTTATACTGCTGAGGTTTGTGGCATCAAGTTTAATGCATGTTTTATCAACCGTGAGCTTTGCCCCCGAGTCTTCGAGCTTTACCAAGACTGCATCCAGGTGCCCCGGCATTACATTCTCAAGCTCCACTTTCCCGCGCGTAATTGCCCCTGCAATAAGGAGAGTTCCGGCTTCAATCCTGTCCGGTATATTTGTCGTCTCAGCTGCCTTAAGCTCATCAACCCCCTCAATTTCCATAACTGAAGTATTGATACCGTTTATCCGGGCTCCCATCTTGACCAGGTATTCTGCCAGGACAGTAATCTCAGGCTCAATTGCCGCATTCGTAATGATTGTAGTTCCTTTGGCCAGCGTTGCAGCCATCATCAGGTTCCCGGTAGCCCCGACTGAAGACACATCAAAATGGATCCTGGCGCCTTTAAGTTTATCAGCCTTTGCAATTATATATCCGCCGTCAAGCTCAATATCGGCACCCATTTTCTTTAAGCCTTCAAGATGCAGATTTATAGGCCTGGGGCCCCAGGCGCAACCTCCGGGAAGGGATACCTTAGCGTATCCGAAACGCGATAAAAGGGGGCCTAAGACATAAACCGAGGCTCTCATTTTCTTTACGTGTTCATAAGGAGCCACCTGGCTTGTAATGTTCGATGTATCAAATCTTAATGTGAAATCCTTAAACTCAGTCTCAACTCCCAGATTATTAAGAAGTTTGATCATCGTATAGACATCATTGACCTCAGGAGTGTTATATAAAACATTCTCTCCAGCATTTAATAAAGCCGCTGGCATGATTGCAAGAGCCGCGTTCTTTGCCCCGCTTACAGTCACCTTCCCTTTTAGGGCTTCTCCACCTGTAATTACAAATTTATCCAATTTTCATCCTTTAACTAAATAGTATCAAATATATTTAAAATTTTACAATGGTTCCATTCTGGCCGACAGCATAAACCTTCTTGCCCGGAGTTAAATTTATCCGGCTTAAAGAGGTAAATACATTTGTCTTTGCTTCCGACCAATTCACGCCCGAATCACTCGTAAGAAGAACTTTACCCTGATTGCCGACAATAAAACCGATTTTTTCGTCAATGAATTCAATTGCAGAAAATCCCGAATTCAAGCCCCCCTTAATCTTCTTCCAGTCCATGCCTGAATTGTCAGTCATAAAAACTTCCCCGTTTCCTCCGGCAGAAAAACCGGTTCTGCCATTAATAAACTTAACAGCCCTCAGATAGTTGGATGTAAAAGAAGGTCTCTTCTCCCAGCTGAGCCCTTTGTCTGTGGTTCTGAAACACTCCCCGTTCCAGCCTACAATAAATCCAGTTTTTGCATCCGGAAAATCTACGTCGAAAAGCGCATTATCTGAAGGAATGTCCACCCTCTGCCAGCTCTCCCCTTCGTCCTGAGTTCTTAGGACAGTGCCTCCGGCCCCGAGAATAAACCCAGTTGAACTGCTCGTGAACCTTACCCTTAAAAGTACATCCGTCGACCTGAGATCCACCCTTTGCCAGTTCATCCCCTGGTCGGTTGACTTCAGGACTAAGCCCCCTTCCCCGACGGCAAAGCCCACGCCTGAACGCGTAAAAGCTATATCAAAGAGAGACTTGTCTGCAGGGCTTTGGACTTTCTCCCAGCTCTGCCCCGAATTGATTGTCCTTAATATCAACCCTTTACTGCCAGAGCAGTATCCTATGGAATCGTTTATAAAGAAAACTGAGTTAATATCATCCTTCAGGCTGCTATTAAGGACGGTCCACCTGAAATCTTTAAGCTTCTCCTCGCTCCAGCCCGGAATGACTGTCTGCTTTTCTTTTCCGGCAAGCGAGGGTACAAGCGGGTTTTTCCCGCTCTTCCAGAGTTCAAGGACCTGAGTAAAGGAAAAATAAACTAAACCCAGAAACGAAACTACGATTAAAAATGAATAAAAAATAGCTTTAAACTTATACCCTTGTGTATTTCTGTTCTTCCGCGGAGAATCCTCGTGGCCCTTAAAGGAGGATATGCCCCCCTGGAGAGCCTCAAGTTCAGACAAAAACTCCTGACACGAAGAAAATCTTGCCGAAGGCTTTTTACTTAAGGCTTTTTTTATAATGCTATCCAGTTTTGCGGGCAGCCCAGGCCTTATAGCAAGCAGGTCGGGAGGATCTTCCTTAAGATGTCCTTCGGTTATCTCCTCTTCGGTTTCAAAGTTAAAGGGGGGATGGCCCGTAAGCATTTCAAACAAGGTAACGCCAATCGAGTAGATATCACTTTCAATATTGGCTTCTTCCCCTCTTATCTGCTCAGGACTCATGTAAAGAAGAGTGCCCACGTTTCTTCCCGGGTTTGTAAGCGTCTTATCGACTATAGATTTGGATATTCCGAAATCCATTATTTTGGAAACACCCTCGTGGTTTATAATTATATTGGAAGGTTTAATATCCCGGTGTACAAACTTTTTCGAATGCGCGTATGAAGCGGCCAGCAGAACCTGCTTTATAACCGGTATGGCTTCGCTTAAATCCAGCCTTTGCCTGCTTTCAATCAGATGCTCAAGCGTCTCACCTTCAACGTATTCCATTATAATTCCAAGGAGACCTTCTTCTTCCATAAATCCAAAGACAGGAACTATGTTCTGGTGTAAAAGCTTAGCCTGGTTTTTAGCCTCCTTTTCAAACCTCTCCTTGAAACGGGCATTCTTTATGACCTGTGACTTTAAGATTTTGATGGCAACGTATCTGTCCAGCCTGGTATCCAGGGCTTTATAGACAATACCCATGCCCCCCTGGCCCAGTTCCGAGATAATCTTATAGTTATTTATTACTTTGCCGATCATTTGATGACTTAAATTAAATGGAATATTAAAGGAAGTGCCAGATAGTGCCGATTTTTTTCAGCTAAAAGTAAAAATATAATTATGCAAAAACAACTTCATAAGGTGAATAAAACCTATTTTCCGGCCTTTTTACCCTTTAAAGGTTTATCCATATCCTCATCAAACTCTAGGTGGAACTTGTGCAGGAACCTGTGGAAAACGGGAGCAAAAAGGACTCCTACAATTACAAGGAAAACAATGCCTGAGAATAAGGCATACGCCGAAGCAAAAAGTTTGCCGGCAGTCGTTTTAATAGGGTCTACGGGTCCCATCCCTCCTAAAATCATCGAAGAGTTCAGAACGGCATCTATCCACCCCAGGCCCTCAAGATAGTGGTAGCCCGCAATTCCCAAGAAAAGCGATAGTGCAACAATGCCCGCCGCCATCCAGAAATGATTCAACATTCTAAGGATAAACTTAGTCCTCGGTAGAAGAGGCTGCCGCCGCTTCTCATACATAAGGCTCCTCCTGTTGCTGTAGTTTTATGAAAAATCGATTCCTGCCCCTCTGCTCTTCCTTTCCAGAAAGTAATCCATTCCATACTTTCCGCTGCCGAAAAGAAATATTGAAACTGCAATTGTAAGCAGAGTCAGCGGAAATTCAAATCCCGCGGGGGCAAAAAATCCGTGTGGCAAATGTACCCTCAGTATTGCAACCATCATTATCACTGCAATTCCGCCCGATGCAACCCTCGTTATCAGGCCAAGCAAAACCAGTATGCCGAATATGAATTCACCAAATGCGTCCATATATGCAAGTGCAGCCGGAATCCCCATGCCTGTAAACATCCCTATGGTGGTGCCAAGCCCTTTGCCTCCAAAAGCTCCCAATACTTTCTGCGCCCCGTGGGCAATAAAGACTACTCCCAGAATAATTCTCAGTAAAAGAATTACCACAGAAGCATTTACCCATGGCCTTAACAGTAGCTTCATTATAGTACTCCTTTCTTGATTTGCGTCTGAATATAGTATAGTAAAATGAATTGTCAGTTTCTAAGAAATTCCTCACAAATAATTTGCAAAGGGCACAAAAAGACATATTTTAGTATAATTGATTTTATAACTGTGTATCTTTATATTTTTGATGAATCTTTCGAATTAATTGGAGGTAAAATGAAAATAGCAGTCTGCGTAAGTCACGTGCCGGATACTGCTACAAAAATTGTTATCGGTTCTGACGGTAAGACAATTGATCCAAACGGCGTTACCTACATAATCAATCCTTATGACGAGTTTGCAGTTGAAGAAGCCCTGAAGACAAAGGAAAAGTTGGGTGGTGAGGTTGTCGTCATTAGTCTGGGGAAAGAGGCAAATAAAGAAACTATCAGGAAGGCGCTTGCTATGGGAGCCGACCAGGGAGTTTTGCTGAAGGACGATCTTCAGAGGGATCCTGTGGGAGTGGCAAAGGCGCTTTCAGAGGAGATCAAGGCACAGGGAGCCGAACTTGTATTCTTCGGCAAACAATCAGTTGATTACGACAACTCAATAACAGGGCAGCTTACGGCTGAAATGCTTGGATATAACTGTGTATCGGTAGTTGTTGATTTAAAAATCGATGGCAATAAAATTGTTGCCGAAAGAGAAATTGAAGGCGGTCGTGAAGTAGTTGAAACCAGCCTTCCTGCTGTAATTACAGCCCAGAAAGGCTTAAATGAACCAAGATATGCTTCACTTAAGGGAATAATGGCGGCCAAGAAAAAAGTAATCGAGGAAAAACCGGCTCAAGCGTCAGAAAAAACGGTTGAAATCCTGAAGATGAAAAAGCCGGCCTTGAAACAGCCCGGAAGAATTATCGGCACTGATAAGACTGCCGTTCCGGAACTGGTTCGTTTACTTAAAGAAGAAGCAAAAGTCATTTAAAAGGGAATTGAATTATGGCAAATAAAATCATAACATTTTTAGAGCAAAGGAATGGGATCCTTAAGAAGTCTTCTCTGGAGACTGCTAAAGAAGCTGCAAAGATGGCTTCAGAGCTTAATTATGAAGTTGAAGCCGTTGCTATCGGCAATAACGTCGAAGACCTCGAAAGCGTTGGCAAATACGGCGTTGGTAAGGTTACTTTCTTCAAAAGTGAGAGTCTTGCAAATTATTCCTCTTCTGCATACGCCAGTGTAGTTTCAGATTACGCAAAAACAACTGATGCAGACATTTTACTTTTCTCAAATACTTCAATGGGTAAAGATCTTGCACCTCTTGTTTGTGTTAAACTTGGGGCCGGAATATTGATGGACTGCGTGAGCCTGGAGGTTTCTTCAGGTGAAATTACCGCTACACGCCCGGTATTTGCCGGAAAGGCGCTTGTTGAGGCAAAAATAACTTCACAGAAGAAAATCTTTACACTCAGGCCGAACGTCTTTAACATCGGAGAATTATCTGATAATAAAGCCGAGATTACGATTAAAGACGTAGAAAGCCCGGATCTCAGATCAAAAGTTGTGGAAGTAAAAAAATCCGAGGGCAAACTCGACGTGGCTGAGGCTGAAATTATTGTCTCAGGCGGACGCGGCTTGAAGGCTCCCGAGAACTTCCATATGGTCGAGGAACTGGCAGACACCTTAGGCGCTGCTGTTGGAGCCTCCCGTGCAGTTGTTGATGCTGGCTGGAGACCTCATAGCGAACAGGTTGGACAGACAGGCAAGACCGTCTCGCCAAACCTTTATATCGCAATCGGTATTTCAGGCGCAATTCAGCACCTGGCCGGAATGTCCTCATCCAAGTATATCGTTGCGATAAATAAGGATAAGGACGCTCCTATCTTCGGTATAGCCGATTACGGGATTGCTGGAGATATTTTTGAGGTTCTGCCGGCGCTGACCGAAGAGATAAAAAAAATTAAAGGTTAAAAGTCCCCTGGCCCTTTTTCCCCATAATCCCTTTTTACGGATTTGTGGAATTGAAAAAAAAGCATATTTTATAGTAAGGCTCATTAACCTTATAAGAGGTAGTAATTGAATAAAGTTCAGGTGGAAATACTAGGTTTATCATCCACTCCTTCAGCGGGTGGTGCATATGCAATTCTTCTTAAGGAAGTCTATGGCGTAAGAAGGCTCCCGATTATAATCGGGGCTTTCGAAGCACAGGCAATTGCACTGGAAATCGAAGGCATTAAACCACCACGCCCCCTAACTCATGACCTTCTAAAGAATGTCATCGATAACCTGGGTGCCGCGGTGCAGGAGATCCTTATTGATGAACTGAGGGATAATACATTCTTCGCTAAAATAGTTCTCGAAGTATCTTCCCTTACCAATGACGTCGACTCGAGGCCCAGTGATGCTATTGCACTTGCTGTAAGGACACAATCCCCTATCTATGTTAATGAGGAGGTAATGAAGGCGGCCGCTTTTATTCCTTCAGGAGAGGAGGAAGCCGCTGAAAGTATGGAGGAAAACCTGCCCGACGAGGAGCCCACTGAAAAAGCAGCTCCCTCTGGATCGAGGGAATCCAAACTTGCTTCACTTCAGAATCAGCTTCGTGAAGCCCTGGAAAAAGAAGATTATGAAAGAGCGGCCAGAATAAGGGATGAAATTAAAAAGATGACAGATCAGAATTAAAACTAAAAAGCCGGTTAAATTATTAACCGGCTTTTTTATTATCACTTTAGGAATTTATAAGAAAATTACTTTACGGCCTGAAATATCTGCTCTGAGACGATCTTCTCCGTATCGAGGGCTATTACAAGCTCTTCATTTGTAGGTATCTTATAAATCTTCACCTTGCTGTCACTTTCTGACATAAGCACTTCACCATCAGGCCTGCTGTTGTTTAAGTTTACATCCAGCTTTAAGCCGAGGTATTCCATGTTCTCGCAGACGGCAGCACGAACCATCTCGGAGTTTTCTCCTATTCCGCCTGTAAATACGAGTGCATCGACGCCACCCATGGCAGCTATATAAGATCCGATATATTTCTTTATACGGTAAGTAAATACGTCAAAAGCGTACTTCGCTTTCTTGTTGCCTTCTTTGACAGCCGTCTCAATCTCTCTCATGTCGCTGCTTTCGCCGCTAATGCCGATAAGGCCTGAGTGCTTGTTTAAGAGCGTATTAGCTTCTGAGAGCGAGAGGCCTTCTTTTCCCATGACATATAGAATAAGTGAAGGATCCATATCTCCGCCTCTAGTTCCCATTAAGAGTCCTTCAAGAGGAGTAAAGCCCATGGAAGTATCTACTGAGCGCCCTTTGTCAACTGCAGCAATAGAGCATCCGTTGCCCAGGTGGGCTGTTATAATTTTCAGTTCTTCGATCGGGCGCCCTGTCAGATCGGCAGCTCTTTTTGAAACATAGAGGTGCGAGGTTCCGTGGAAACCGTAACGCCTGATCTTGTACTTCTTGTAAAGCTCATATGGAATACCATAGAGGTAAGCGTGAGGCGGCATCTGGCTATGGAATGCCGTATCGAAAACACCAACCTGCGGAGTTCCGGGCATCTGTTTTAAGACAGCCTCAATGCCTTTAATGTTAGGTGGATTATGAAGCGGTGCAAGCTCAATATTATCCTTTAATGCCTGCATTACTTCATCAGTAATTAAAACTGAGCCTGAGAAAGTCTCACCGCCGTGAACAACCCTGTGGCCTACGGCGTCAATTTCACTTTTATCCTTGATCACTCCGTGGTTCTTGCTTAATAAAACTGCAATTACGTATTCAATTGCAATTGAGTGATCGAGAATTTCACCTACGATCTTAATCTTTTCTTTTCCAATAGGTGCATGCGTCAATATTGCGCCGCTCATGCCGATTCTTTCAACCAGGCCTTTTGCAAGGACCAGCTTCTCTTCGGTATCAAAGAACTGGTACTTGATTGAGGAGCTGCCGCTGTTTAATACTAATACTTTCATTTATTTATTTAATCTCCTGTTATTTGCCGTCAGTGTTGTATTTATAAAAACCTTCTCCCGTCTTGCGCCCCAGCTTCTTTTCGCGCACGAGCTTGCGCAGAATCGGGCATGCCCTGTAGCGTGGTTCACCCAAAGTTTTCCAGAGTGTTTCCATCCAGGCCAGGACCTCGTCAAGACCCATAGCGTCTGCCATTTCAAGAGGACCCATCGGGAAATTGTATCCCAGTTTCATTGCAGTATCTATACCTTCAGCGGTAGCAACACCTTCCATCAGTATGTACATCGCTTCATTTAAAAGGGGTACAATGGCTCTTGTAGTTACAAAGCCCGGGTATTCGTAAACTTCAACCGCAGTTTTGCCTATTCTCTTTGCAAATTCCTTTACACGCTCCAGTGTGTGCTCTGATGTATCAAATGCCTTCACGAGCTCAACAAGCGGAACCTTCGGCACAGGATTCAGGAAGTGCATGCCTACAATCTTATCGGTTCTTTTTGTTACTTCGGCAATTTTGGTCAGGCTGAGCGTAGAGGTGTTTGAAACCAGAATTGTGCCCGGGAGTGCAATTGCATCGATCTGTCTGAAGATAGCTTTCTTGAGTTCCAGATCCTCATCCACGGCCTCAATGACAAGGTCGCAGTCTGCAATCTCATTTATATCGATAGTCCATTTAATACGGCTGAGGATAGATTTCTTTTCGCTCTTTGTCATTGCCCAGCGACTGATTTCCCTGTCCATGGCCTCCGAGAGGTTTTGCTTTGAGCAGCTGAGATGTTCTTCATCTTTTTCCACAATCAGAACATCTACTCCTGAGGATGAAACGGTCTGGGCAATTCCCTGCCCCATCACACCTGCTCCTATTATAGCCACGTAATCAATTCTTTCTTTTTCTTCCTTCTGCGGAGACAGACCGAGGAGATCTTCTAATTTTAATTTTTCTTCGTCCATAATTGGTTCTTACCTATATATATTTTTTAAACTTTTGCCAGTGGTTTTAAGTCTGAGTTGAAATGTATGTTACCCGGCAGATGCTTAAAATGAGCAATTTTTGTTCCAGAAAATACCCTCTAAATAAGCTCAATTTCAATATATTTATTTACCCTTTACTATAAATAATAATCTATTGGCATTAAAATGAGAACAACAGTTAATTCTTCCCCTTAATTTAACCAATAGAAACCTTAGGAAATTCCTTAAAGGGAGTAATTTTTATTTATTCAAAAGATTAATTTTCTTATAATAGTGTCGAAAAAGAGAGCTTCTGTTTTTAGCTGCAATATATCATTTTTTCTATACAATGTTCGGTAATTAAATTCTATATACAATGACCCCTGAAGAAATTCTACTCAAATACTTTGGACACGAGAGCTTCCGCGCAGGACAGCGGGAAATAATTAACTCCATACTGGAGGGGGAAAACGTTCTTGCCATTCTCCCCACCGGAGGCGGAAAGTCGGTCTGCTTTCAGGTTCCCGCACTAATGAGTAAAAATCTTTCTATCGTCATATCTCCTCTTATAGCCCTGATGAAAGACCAGGTCGACCAGCTAAACACTAAAGATACCGTTGCGGCATTTATTAATAGTACGGTCAGTTACCTCGAGACCGAAGAAATTTTCCGCGGCATATTAGAAGGAAAAATAAAACTGTTGTACCTGGCTCCCGAAAAGCTGGAGGCTGGACCGTTTGCAGATAAAATCAGATCACTGAATGCCGAGTATCTTTTTATAGATGAAGCCCACTGCATATCTGAATGGGGCCATAACTTCCGCCCCGGTTTCAGAAGGATTAAAAGCTTTGCCGAATATACCGGCATAAAAAAAATTTCAGCCTTCACGGCTACTGCAACACCCGAGGTAATTGAGGACATTACGCTTCAGCTCGGTATGGAAAACCCCAGGGTCTTTATTAAAGGCTTTGAAAGAGAAAATCTTTCCTTAAGCGTAATTAAAACGACAAAGAAAAAAATTGAATGCTTTAATCTCCTCGCAAACTATGGCTCCCCGGCAATAATATATGCCGCTTCAAGGAAAAAATGCGAACAGATTACCGATTTCCTCAACCTCTACAACCTTAATGCAGCCTGCTACCACGCGGGACTTGCATCAGAAAAAAGAAAACATATACAGGAAGAGTTCCTCTCGGGCAGCGTTGATATCATTGTTGCCACAAACGCATTTGGCATGGGTATCGATAAAAAAGATATCCGGCTTGTCATTCATTACAACATGCCGGGCACAATTGAAAGCTACTACCAGGAAATCGGCCGCGCTGGACGCGACGGCAAAGAGTCACACGCCATCATGCTATTTGATGAAAACGACAGGCGGATACACGAATTTTTTATTAGGAACTCATACCCCGACAAGGATCTAATCATGGGCGTATATAATGCCATATGCGACTACGGTAAGATAGCTCTTGGTAGCAGATCCGATAAGCCGATCCCTGTAAATGAGACATATATTGCGGCCTATGTAAAAAGGGAAGTCTCCAAAACTCTCCTCAATTCAGTGCTAAATTCACTGGAGCAGGCGGGCTACTTAAAACCAGTCTCTTCCTTCTTACAGAAATATATGGCGCAGTTTACTCTGGACGTTGAAACACTGAAGGAATATACAAAGTCCGTTTCCAACAACACTTTGAGGGATATCATAGTTATTCTGCTTAAAAAATACGGCAAAAGCATTATTAGCGCACCTACTGCAATATCTCCCGAGGAACTGGCGGCAAACTACGGCATTTCACCTGAATACGTCTTTCAGACACTTGAACTCTTAAACAGCCTGGGAATTATAGATCTCGTCAGACCCACAACTGACAACAAAGTAGTTCTTACGAAGACCAGGGTCAGGGACGAATACCTTTTCCTTGAATACGACAAAATTATGCATAATTGCAACAACGCCCGCAAGAAACTTGACGAGATGGTCAGCTATGCATATGCAGATAATTGCAGGATGAAATTCATTGTTAACTATTTCGGTCAGAACGGCGAAAACTTCAGTTGCGGCAAGTGCGACAACTGCACGGAAAGGCCGGAAGTGTCCAATTCCCTCTCGGAATACCTTTCGGAGCTCGTACTCCGCGCAGCCCTGGAAAGCTTAGGTGGCCTTTCAGAGGCAAGCCTCATAGCACTTCTGCAGGGTAAGTCTTCAGCCGTCCAATCGGGCTCATCCCCCATGTTCGGTAGCTGCTCTAAATACTCTTTGAGAGAACTTAAGAGTGTAATTGAATCGCTTTATGCAAAGTCTTTCCTTGAAAAAGAAGGATCCTACAGGAAAAGGATCGTTATCTCGACGAAGGGCCGGGAATTTCTGGATGAAAGAGACTTCTCGCCCATTCTTCAAAGTAAGAAGCAAACCGCGGAAGTTGAAAACAGCCTGGAGCTTTTCAATCATCTGCGCGAAATAAGAAGCCAGGCATCCAGAAAGTTCCGGCAGACAGAGGATCTTATCTGCCCCGACACTGTTTTAAGGGAGCTTGCAAAGCTTAAACCTTCAACTTACAGTGCAATTCTGAAAGTAAAAGGTTTCAACCAGCGCATGTTTAACAAAATAGGACAGGACTTTCTTGAAGCAATTCAGGAATTTATTACGAACAGGGCTGAGGGAGAAAAAGAAGACGCCCAAAGACAGGTCCCGCAGGTATTAAGTGAAACCTTGAGTCTTCTAAAAGAGCGCTACCCGCTTAAGGACATAGCCTCTTTAAGAAAAATGAATGAGACGGTTATATCGATGCAGATTGAAACAATTCTTGAGATGTTTCCGGATCTGGATGTATCTTACCTATTTCCCGGAAATGATTACGAAACAATAACTTCTGAAATCAGTAAAGGCTATACAGATCTTAAGGATCTGAAGAGCCGTCTTCCGGAGAAGACAGGCTTTCCTTTAATAAGAATTGCCGTGGCAAAGATGAAAATAAGTAAGCAGCGTTAAACCTTGTTGTTTTTCCTTAGCTGTGCAAGCCGGGCGTTTACCTTATCGAAAAAGTCCTTCCAGCGTTCGGGTTTTTCGGAGTAGTAGTTCAGTGTGGCTTTATACTCTTCTAAGGTAATGTCATATTTTGTAAATATCTTCTGCCTTTCAGACTTTACCATACTGATGTCGCCGCTGCTTTTTTCAGACGCAATCAGCAGATCCACATAAAATGCGGCAAACTTTTCGTCGTCAGTGATCACTTTCCTGCCGGAGCAGGAACCAAGCGCAAAGACAAAGAGAATTATCGCGAGGTATTTTAAGGACATCAATTTAACTTCTCTTGCTGGCTTCAAATAAGATCTTCTTCTCACGCTCTGTCAGATTCTGATATCCGCTCTGGCTTATTTTGTCGAGTATTCGGTCTATCTCTTCCTGCGTAATCGGTTTTTCTTCTTTCTTGTTTATTTCATAGTAATCCGCGTCAACAACTTTTTCATCGTTAATAAAAGGCCTCCTCCTAAACTGACTCTGCCGGGGCGAATACGGCTTCTTATATGATGAAAAAACGTTCCTTAGGCTAAAACCGCTCCTGGAGTCTAGCAGAATGAACGCAAAGCCTACTACAGCACCGCCTATATGAGCCAGGTGTGCTACAAGAGACATATCTCCTGCAGAGAGGAATTCCAGTACAACAAGAAAAGCAATCAGGTATTTTGCCTTTACGGGGATAAGGAAGTAAATGAAGATATACCTGTCCGGGAACATCATAGCAAATGCTATCATCACGCCGTAAATTGCTCCTGAGGCGCCTATGGTTGGAGCCATCATGTCTGCAACAATTGGAGAGAGCAACAGGTGCGCCAGGCCTCCGCCAATGCCGCAAACCAGGTAGAAAATTAGAAATTTCTTGGATCCCCACAGATTTTCAATTTCCATTCCGAACATCCAGAGTGCAAACATATTAAAGAAGATATGGGAAAAACTTCCATGTAGAAACTGGTAGGTTACAAGCTGCCATATAAAAAACCCGTGCCCCAAGGGCATGAGGGCGAAATACTGGTTAATCTTGTCACTGGCAATAACCCCGTCGACACTAATGCTCGAGAGAATTAAATTCGTAACCAGAAACACCACGACATTAATGATCAAAAGATTTTTGATCACCGGTGGGAAAAAGCTGAAACCGCCGAAACCGGTCGGTCTGTAATAATCACGCTCGGAATACATTAAACTTCCTTTTTCTTTTACCTTCTTTAAATTAAAACATAATACAGAAAAAAATAATTCATTTCAAGTTATGATACACTCTGAAGCTTTCACAGGTTTCAGTAAAATTCAGAAAAACAATGTGGGCGCGCGCATAAAACGTGCGTGCGCCCCTCATGTTTATCTCCAGCTTCAATTTTTCCTACAAAGCAGAAGTTAAAAGCGGCTATTTTGCGTCATTTAACGCTGCAACTCCGGGAAGGGTCTTTCCTTCGAGGAATTCCAGTGATGCTCCGCCACCGGTGGAAACGTGTGAAACCTTCTCCTCCAGGCCTGCTTTCTTAATTGCAGCTGCCGAGTCACCACCGCCTATAATTGTTGTTGCACCCTTTTCTGTGGCTTCAACAAGCGCCTCTGCAATTGCATTTGTTCCCTTTGCAAAATTGTCAAACTCAAAAACACCCATTGGGCCGTTCCAGATAATAGTTTTGCTCTTTAAGACCTCAGCCTTAAAAAGTTCAACTGTCTTTGGGCCAATATCCATTCCCATCTTGTCGGCAGGGATATTCTGAATGCTTACCACTTCTGAAGGTGAATCGTTGCTGAATTCACTTGTTACAACCACGTCCACAGGAAGCATGAAGTTGACTTTTGAGTTCTTTGCCTTCTCAAGAATTTCCTTAGCCAGGTCAATTTTCTCCTCTTCTAAAAGCGACTTGCCTATTTCATAGCCCATGGCCTTATAAAACGTGTAAGCCATTCCGCCGCCGATGATAAGAGTATCGACCTTAGGGAAAAGGTTCTGTATAACGTCGATCTTACCCGAAATCTTTGCACCGCCTAAGATAGCGCAGTAAGGCCTTTCAGGTTCAGAGATTGCCTTACCCAGGTAATCGAGCTCTTTCTGCATGAGGTAGCCAGCGGCATTAACCTGAATATACTTTGTAACTCCTTCTGTGGAAGCATGTGCGCGGTGAGCGCTTCCAAAGGCGTCGTTGATATAAACGTCGCCAAGCTCTGAAAGTTCTTTTGCGAATTCAGGGTTGTTTTTCTCCTCTTCGGCATGGAACCTTAAATTCTCAAGGAGAACCACGTCGCCGTCCTTCATTGAATTAACCAGATTCTTTGCCTCAGGGCCAACGCAGTCGGGAGCCATTTTAACTTCTTTTCCGAGAAGTTCAGAAAGTCTTTTTGCCGCCGGTTTCAGGCTATATTTCGGGTTCGGCTGCCCCTTGGGTCTTCCCAGGTGGCTCATTAAAATAACCTTACCACCTTCATTTATTATCTTCTTTATGGTTGGTAATGATGAGGTTATCCTGATATCGTCGGTTATATTCAGATTTTCATCCAAAGGCACGTTGAAATCCACTCTAACCAGGACTCTCTTGCCTTTAAGGTCCACCTGGTCAATTGACAATTTGTTCATTTATCCTCCGCTTAAAAATAATTTATGAAAAAATAAGTAAAAGAGCTACAATTCCAGCCATCCCCCGCAGCTTCTATTTACTTTTATGGTCATTCAGGCTCATAAAAAAGGCCTGAAGTGATAAGAACGTAAAAAATATAAAAAAAGACGCAGCCTATAAAAATAGGGAAACTGCGTCTTTAAAAAGATAGTATCTTATTCTTAAAAAGATTACTTGCTAATCTTGAAAAGAAGATCTGCTACTCTGCAGGAATATCCCCATTCGTTATCATACCATCCAACGACCTTTACCATCTTGCCCATGGACATGGTTGAAAGTGCGTCGAAAATACATGAATGTGAATCGTGAATGATATCTGCTGAAACGATAGGATCTTCTGTGTATGCGAGAATACCCTTCATTGGGCCTTCAGCAGCCTTTTTCATTGCTGCATTGATTTCGTCAACAGTAGCTTCTTTCTTTAATTCGGCAACGAAATCTGTGATTGATCCGTCAGGAGTAGGAACTCTGAGTGAGAATCCGTCAAGTTTTCCCTTTAATTCAGGAATAACCTTACCGACTGTCTTTGCAGCGCCTGTAGTTGTAGGAATAATTGAAACGGCTGCGCTTCTTGCTCTTCTTAAATCCTTGTGCGGAAGGTCAAGAATTCTCTGATCGTTTGTATAAGAGTGAACTGTAGTCATAAAGCCTCTTTCAACACCGAAGGTGTCGTTGAGAACCTTTACCATCGGGGCCAGACAGTTTGTGGTGCAGGAAGCGTTTGAAATTACCTGTTCGTTGCCTGTCAGTACGTCGTCATTAACACCGAGGACAACTGTAGCATCAATTTCGCCCTTTGAAGGAACAGTTAAAATTACCTTCTTTGCTCCGGCATTGATGTGTGCCATGCACTGGTCTTTGGAAGCAAACACGCCAGTGGATTCGATTACGACGTCTACGCCTGTCCAGTCCAGCTTTGAAGGATCCTTCTCTGCTGTAATCTTTATTTTATCTCCGTTGACAATCATATAGTTTCCGTCAACTTCAACAGTACCGTTAAATTTGCCATGTACTGAATCATACTTAAGCAGGTGAGCCAAAGTCTTTGCATCAGTCAGATCATTGATACCAACAAAATCTACGTTGCCTAATTCCATACATCTTCTGAATACAAGTCTTCCAATACGGCCAAAACCATTGATACCAACTTTTACTGCCATTTTATTTCCTCCATTTCAGTTTTTTTAATTGTGGTAATAATATACTTATTTATACCTTTATTTTCAATTTTAAGTTCTGAATTTCACACGGTTATTGTACCAAAACTGCACATTAAAAGCAATATCCGTCACAATAAAATGCATTTAAACCGGGAAATTTCAAACTCTTCCGCAAAATCAATCAGCTTAATATAAGTAATAACTAAGTAAAAATAATAACAAAAAAATAGTTATTTATTAAAAAATTGTTATATTAGCATAAAATGAGTTCCCAAAATATTACTGGCTTTCCGTCAGAACAGGTAAGAATCAACATAATTTAAAAGAGGGGTTAATTATGTCTTCTTTATCGGAATTTCTGTTGAATGTTCCTATTTTCACCGACCTGGAGCACGAGGCTCTGGAGATGATTGCCAACGTTGGCAAGCGCAAGTTCTATGAAAAGGATAGTATCATTTTGATGGAAGAAGATGCAGGAAGTGCACTCTTTGTTATTATTAGCGGAAAGGTTAAAGTCTCAAGGACAAGCAACGACGGACGTGAAGTTATTCTTACCATTCTTGGCGAAAGTGACTTCTTCGGAGAAATGGCAATTCTCGACGGACTGAAACGCTCGGCAAGTGTTATTGCTATTGAGGATTCAGAACTCTTCATTGTGCAGAGAAACGATTTCCTTAATCTCTTGAGGATTCATCCCGAAGTTTCAATCTCTCTTTTGCAGGAGCTGACAAGCCGCCTTAGAAGCGCCGATATGAAAATTAAATCCCTCTCACTCAAGGATGCCGAAGGCAAGGTAGCCTCCGTGATTCTTCAGATCGCAGATGAGATCGGGAAAATCCGCCAGGGTATCGTGGAAATTGAAAGACTCCCGCTGCAACAGGATCTTGCCAATATGGCCGGAACTTCAAGAGAAACAATTTCAAGGACCATCCATTCCTTTGCAAAGAAAGGGCTTGTTGAACTGGATGGCTCCCGGCTTAGAATACTAAATTACGACAAGTTTAAGGAGAATTTCGGCTGAAGCTTCTTTTCGGCCGGGAAATGATAAGTTAGATGAGCGCTAAAATAGATTTACATTTGCATACTACCTGTTCGGATGGTGTCTGTTCCCCGTTGGAATTAGTTTATAAGGCTAAGAAAGCTGGACTCGATGTAATTAGCATAACAGATCACGATAATCTGGCCGGCATAGAAGCAGCTACGGAATTCGGAAAACAGATGGGTGTGGAAGTTATTCCGGGCGTGGAAATTTCGACTGATATTGAAGATAAGGAAGTCCATCTTCTGGGCTACTTTATAGACATTTATCACGATGAATTCCAGAAATACCTCAGTTTCTTCCGCCAGGAACGTTATAACCGCGCCCTCAGAATTGTTAAGAAACTCAACCGTCAGGGCGTCTTTATTTCAATTGAAAGTGTGCTCCAGAAGGCTAAAAGCGGGGCTGTCGGCAGACCACACATTGCTCAAACCTTGATTGAAGCTGGTTATGTAAATAACTTCTATGAGGCTTTCGATAAGTACATCGGCAACCAGTGCCCTGCCTTTGAAAGAAAAATCCACCTTTCCCCGCAAAGTGCGCTTAAACTTATCGGCGACGCTGGTGGACTGTCATTTATAGCCCATCCGGGCTACGTCAGCGAAAAAATACTCTTAAGCCTCATTAACGCGGGAATTGACGGAATTGAGGTTGTCCACCCGTCCCATAACCAGAACCAGGTAAAATACTACAGGGGAATCGTTAATGAATATTGCCTCCTGGCCTCGGGTGGAAGCGACTACCATGGCGGCAAACGCGAAGATGAGCAGAACCTCGGTAAATTTTATATTACGAAAAATAACCTCGACGCCATGAGAAAGATGCTAGTTAAAAACAGCGCCTGAGGCTTTTATGAATGTAATATTAAGCTTATATTTCAACCATTAATTGAACTAATTTCAGGAATATCCAAAAATGTCCAGAGTAATCGAAGGAAAACTTTCAGCAAAGGATTATAAGTTTGCATTGGTAGTTAGCAGATTCAATGATTTCATCAGCCAGAAGCTCCTTGAAGGCGCTCTTGATTGCCTCAACAGACACGACGCAAGTGATGATAACATAGACATTGTAAAGGTGCCGGGATCTTTTGAAATCCCTCTTGCTGCCAGCCGCCTTGCCGACTTACAGAAATATAACGCCATAATCTGCCTCGGAGCCGTAATACGCGGGGCAACACCTCATTTTGATTACGTCGCCTCTGAGGTCTCGAAGGGTATTGCGCAGACTTCCCTCAAATCAGGCGTGCCCGTTGCGTTCGGGGTTCTTACTACAGATACAATCGAACAGGCTATTGAACGCGCCGGAACAAAATCGGGGAACAAGGGTTGGGATGCGGCTCTTACCGCAATCGAAATGGCTGACCTGCTGAATAATCTTGAGTCTGAAAAATAAAACACTCTCAGGGAAGTATTATTTTAAGGGATATGCCCACTCAGGCATGTCCCTTTTTTTCTTACTCCACCGGCTTAAATTCCTTCCCGTCAAAATAGAGTTGGGAATAGCCGTGGCGGTTCCTGAAATAAACCCCTGCAATTGACTGCGGCACTCTGTTTTCATCCAGGAAAGTTTTTATCCTTATCTTTACACCTTCTGACTCAGCTTCGATCGATTCATTTTTTATAACAGCCCTCGACTCTCCCCCGTATGGAAGAAAACGCCCGTTATTTATGTGGAATACAAGTGAAGTATCCGTTTTTTCCGCAAGTTTTATCGCACTGTCAAAACTGCTCATCTCACACCTTAGAGGCGTTATGACGGCTACATTTTTGTCCTTCAGAGCCCATTGAACTGACTCCTGTATGCCAAGCTTCATCATTGGAATCCTTGTCAGCTTGTCCGGTGTAGCCCAAACGTAGACCGAATCTGTTTTTATCCCATCCTTTACACTGCTCAGGCTCACAAGTGCCGCATCCATCCTTTTTCCTGCACTCCCCCATTTTAACATTAAGCTGAAGTCATAGACCGAAAAGACAATCGTGATAAGAAGAAATATAACAAGCATCGCCTTCTTTGAGAAGGAATTTGCCCTCATATTCTCTCCTATTGCGGCAACAGCCCAGACAAGGCCTGCTGACGCGGTAAACACATACCAGCGCATAAGCCTCGGAAGCCCGGGAAGAATAAATACTGTAAACCACAATAAAGATGCAATTAGTGTCCACATGAGGTGCCTGCCAATTTTAACGGGCTTTCTGTATATGAAAATAATATAAATGGCAAGCAAAGCTATTAAAACTGCCAGTGCAAGAAAAATCCTAGAGGAGGAGGCCAGAACTTCAAGCGACTCAGGAGAAAAAAAGCTAAGAGGTATATAAATAAAGAAATTTTGTATCCACCTGAAAACACCTGAATTTGAAAAATGGTTTGAGCTGAAGGGTGTTCCTCCGATAAAGAACCACCTGTAAAGAAGAATGCACACGATGAGGCTAAAGCCTGCTAAGGTGTCCCTCAGGACAGCAAACATCTTTTTTCTCTTTAAGTCTCTTCCTGCTGAAAGTGAAATTACCGGAATAAGAACGCCTGCAAAGGCCGACTCCTTGATTAAAGCTGCCAGCAGGAGCAGAAAATAAAAAAGAAAAATGTTTTTTTTGCTTATGCTGTCTTTCTTTATGGCCTCTGCATAGCTGCAGAATGCCGCAAGAAGCATAATTGTTACAAGCGACTCCCCCTGGTCTGCAATCCATGCGGCCTGGTACTCATGAGAAGGCAATACGGCAAACAATATTGCGCCAAATGCAGAGTAAAGTCTGGATAAGCCTACCTTCTCACCAGCCTTTGCAACGAAGAGGCAGCATAAGGCATAAAGCAGAAGGCTTGCAATTCTAAAGGCCATGGGATGAAAACCCGCCGTAAGGAGTATTAAAGGATGGAGCACATTGCCCAAAGGCCTCCAGTAAAAATTCGAAACGTCAGGAGTATAGAATGGCCTTACAATGGAAATCCACCCCTTCCCGGCGTGATAGCCCAGAATCTGGTAGTCGTCATTTATAAAGGAGATAAAGACTACCGGCAGCCAGGCAATTATTGCAGAAAGAAAAACAGACTGGTAAGGGTATTTCCCGACAATTTTTTTTATCAGTTCAGGCATTTAAGCACAGCAAATAGTTCAAAAATCAATTATAATACTGACCTCAGGCATCCTTATTGAAAAGCCAGGCAGTAATCTAATTAAAGAAATATCTTTATTCAAATTTCTTCGGGCCTGAAGGGAAAGTAATTTTGCTTAATGCGTTATTTTTTGTTTATTTGATCCTTATCAATATACTTCAATTTGTACTTCCCGATTTTGTTAAAAGTATTATATTTGTAATTTAATTTAGTTCTTACTTAGAAAAGACCATAACTGAATATTTAATCTTTCTTGAAATACACAGGAAAACTACATGAAGCCCAGAACAATCCTCATTGCCGTTACACTACTGCTGTTAAGCTGGTCTGTATACCCGCAGCAGATCGGAACATGGAGAAGCTATTCCAATATGCAGAATGTAAGAGGTGCACAGGCCTCTAACGTTGGAATGTGGGCCGCTACTTCAGGTGGTGCATTCTTCTATAACTTCAGCGACAGTTCTTACCTGAAACTCGCTAAAGCAGAAGGCCTCAGCAGCAATTCGCTTACGTCGCTTGCAATAGACAAAAACGGAATGATCTGGTTCGGAGGCGAATCGGGAACTATCGATATTTACGACATTGCAAAAAGGGCTTTTGTAAAGAAGATCCTGGACATCGCCTCTTTGGACAAGGGGCAGAAAAAAATTAATTCCTTTTTTGTGGTCGGCGACTCAATTTATGTGGCAACGGATTTCGGCATCTCTCTTCTGAAGGCAAGTGATTTTACATTTCAGGATACATACCTTAAACTCGGCAGTTTCCCTTCTGATACTAAGGTTAATTCGATCTTCCACAAGGGACTCCTCTATGCCGCAACTGAAAACGGCGTGGCAATGCAGAAGGCAGGGACATCTAACCTTTCGGCTCCCGAATCCTGGACTAACTTTACGGAGGCACAGGGGCTCCCTTCCAACTCTGTAACAAGGATTGTAAGCTTCAGGGATTCAGTTATTGCCGCTACAGCAGAGGGATTGGCTCTTCTGAATGGAAATTCCTGGATTGCCATTCTGCCTCAGATTGGAACAGCTTCTGTAGTGGACCTGTTGGTCAAAGGAGACTCCCTTCTGATTGCGACACCAAGCATAATAAGCCTTTATTACAACGGAAAGGTTTCTACAGCCGTACAGGCCCCCGCAAATACACAATTTACCGGGATAGTATCTGCTAATTCGCACGGGCTTTTTGCCGCAACAACCCAGGGGCTGCTGAGCCTTTCTTCGGGCGCAAAGTACTACCCCGAGGGCCCTGCTTCCAACCTCTTTAACGGGCTGTCTGTAGACAGGGACGGGAACCTATGGGCAGGCAGCGGAACGGGAGAAACTGCACCAGGCTTTTACGTATTCAACGGACAGAAATGGACAAACTATACGGTCAATGACGTCCCGGCTCCAAATGGAAGCTCTACATTTTTCAGGACTTACATAGCACCCGACAATACGCCTTATGTGATGAGCTGGGGCGAAGGATTCTTAAGGTACAAAAGCGGGCACTTCCAGCTTTTTAATTCCACAAATTCCCCACTTGGCGGTATACCTACTAATCCTAACTTTGTTGTCGTTTCAGGACTTGCTACAGACTCAAAAGGCAACCTCTGGGTACAGACTTACAGGTCGACCAATAAGACTCCCTTATACGTCCTTAAGACCGACAGCACGTGGGGTAGCGTTACAAACTCGCGGTATTTAAACAAAATAATGCTCGGCTTTGGCCTTATTGTTGACCAGTACGATACAAAATTTATGCTCCTGAATGTGGAGGAGACTTCCACGGGTAACGGCGTCTACTATTATAACGCGGAAAATCCTCTCTACCCGGGCGATGACGATAACGGATTAGGAATGATCTCGACAACTGACGGCCTGAGCTCAAGCAGCGTTAATGCCATTGTAATAGACCGCAGGGGCGAACTCTGGGTGGGTACCAGCGCCGGAATTAACGTCATACCCGATACACGGGACCCGAAGCTGCATATCTCTTCGGTTGAGCCCTTGCGTTCACGCGTGGTTAACTGTATTGTCGTTGACGCGCTGAACCAGAAATGGGTAGGAACTCAGCAGGGGGTTTTTGTGGTATCCTCCGACGGGACAAAGCTCATAAACAATTATACTACGTCAAACAGCCCCCTCCCGAGCGATATCGTGAACAGTATTGCCATCGATAACAATACAGGTACGGTCTACATGGGAACTGACTTCGGTCTGGCCTCTGTTACTACTACAGCGGTTAAACCGCAGGAGAGCTTCACGGGAATGTTTGTTTATCCAAACCCCGTCGTTATCGAAAACGGCACTCCGGTCAGAATAACTGTTGAAGGCCTGGTAAGGGACACGGATATTAAAATCCTTTCCATTTCAGGCAAGGTCCTGAACACTTTCACCTCCCCGGGAGCAGGAGTTGCTGTTTGGGATGGCCGGGATATGGAAGGCAACTATGTGCCAAGCGGCATCTATATAATTGTCGCCTACGATAAAGACGGAACAAATGTTTCTTCGGCTAAGGTGGCCATTTTAAGAAAATAAAATTATCATGCCTGACCCTTTAGTGAGGCTTTAATTCAGCTATATTAATTTTTGAAAAGTAGAAATGATCGATCTATTAAATTTATCCGTCCAGTTCTCAGGTGAGTATCTTTTTAAGGATGTTAATCTAAAAATAAATTCTTCAGACAAAATTGCCCTCGTTGGGGCTAACGGAGCGGGGAAAACCACACTCTTCAGAATCATCTCCGGCCAGCAACAGCCTGAATCGGGAAAGGTCCTGATGCAGAAAGGGATCAGCCTAGGCTACCTCCCCCAGGAAATCGTTGTGCACTCCGGTAAACCCCTTTTTGAGGAGGTCAAGACTTCACTGAGGCAAATCAATACTCTCGGCGTCGAAGAGCACGAAATTACGCTCCGCCTCGAGGACACTTCCCTATCATTGGAAGAAAGGGACCAGCTTGTACACAGGCTCGGCGAAGTGCATCACAGGATGGAGGAGGTTGGCTACTACGGCATTAATTCCGAAATTGAAAAGGTTTTAATCGGACTGGGCTTCGAAGAAAAGGACTTCACAAAACAGACAAACGCCTTCTCGGGAGGCTGGCAGATGCGTATTGCACTTGCTAAGCTTCTGCTCTCAAACCATGAAGTACTGCTCCTTGACGAGCCTACAAACCACCTCGATCTGGATTCGCTCGAGTGGCTTATCAGCTTCCTTAAGGGCTATAAGGGTGCACTCCTTGTCATTTCACACGATAAACACTTTGTAAATGAAGTTACAACCAAAACTCTTGAGATATTCCTCAATAAAATATCTTTCTTTAACGGCAACTTCGATGCTTACCTGAAATTTAAGGATGAGAGAGACTCTCAGCTTGAGGCGCGTTATATTCTCCAGCAAAAAAAAATTAAGGAAACTGAAAAATTTATCGAACGCTTCAGGTATAAGGCTACAAAAGCTAAACAGGTCCAAAGCAGAATAAAACAGCTTGAAAAAGTTGAACAGATAGACATGCCGGAGTTCGAAGAGGAGATTAATATCCGCTTCCCCGATCCGCCTCAAAGCGGGGTTGTACCGCTGGAGCTTGTAAAAATAAATAAATCGTTTGAAGATAACCATGTGCTTCAGAATATCGACTTCAGGCTCGACCGTGGCGATAAGATTGCTTTTGTAGGCCCTAACGGCGCCGGTAAAACAACACTCTCCAAAATCATCTCCGGCAGAATTACTTTCGGCAGCGGAGAGAGAATTATAGGGCATAATACAATTATTTCCTATTACGCGCAGGACGTGGCAGACAGCCTTGAACCCTCTTTCGACATACTTCAGACGGTGGAAGGAATAGGAGAAAATAAAACTATCGGGCAGCTTCGATCCATACTGGGCTCTTTCCTCTTTACAGGCGACGACGTTTTTAAGAAGGTACAGGTACTCTCAGGAGGAGAGAAAAGCCGCGTTGCACTGGCAAAAATTCTTTTAACCAAGGCAAACCTCATTGTGCTCGATGAGCCTACAAACCACCTTGATATTTCAAGTAAGCAGGTGCTGCAGAAGGCTTTAATGGACTTTAAGGGTACGCTCATTCTTGTTTCACACGACGTGGACTTCCTGAGGCCTGTGGTTAACAAGGTATGCGAGATCCGCAACCATGCTGCCAAAATATACTATGGTGGAATAGATTACTACCTCGAAAAGAAAAAAGAAGCCGATGCGGCCGAAAAACCTGCTGTAAAACAGAACGAACAGAATAATACAGGCAATAGAAAAGACCAGAAGCGCCTGGAAGCCGAATTAAGGCAGAAAAAGTATGCCGCAACAAAAGACATAGTAAAAGAAATTGCGGCCCTGGAAGTTAAAATAGAGGCTCTGGAAGAAAAGAAAAAGCAGCTGGAAAGTGATCTGGCAGATCCTTCGGTTTACAGCAATTCACAACTTGCAAAAGAAAAGACCTCGGACTATAACAAAGCAAAAGAGGATCTTGAAAAGTGCTTTGAAAAGTGGACAGAGCTGACAGAAAAGCTTGAGGAGATTGAAAGTTCCTTTTCCTGAAGGCAAATAAAAATTAAAAATTAAAAATTAAAAATTAAAAAGTGAAGAGTTTTGGCCTGCGGCCAAAAAAAGGGCAATAAGAAGTGTTTTAGTTTAACGGAATATTCCTGTATGCCAAACTCTTCTTACTGCCCTTACTTTTTAATTTTTAATTTTTAATTTTTAATTTTCTCCGTTTCCATTTCCTGCGCCAGCACTATACCGCCATAGAGGGCGGCGTCGTCACCGAGTTTTGTGGCTACAATCTTAACTCCCCTGCCTGCATCGCTTAGAACTGTCTTATGAAACGATTCCTTAACTATCGGGACCATAAATTTTGCAAGAGATTCAATTACGCCTCCGCCCAGGACTATCATATCCAGGTTTAACAGGTTAGTAACATTGGCAAGCGCCGTTCCAAGAACGTTTGAAGCCTTTGTTAATTCCCTGATTACAATTGGATCCTTTTTCTTAACTGCAAGGGCTAAGCCCTTACTTTTTATCGGTTTGTTTTTCGGGAGTATCTGAAGAAGTTTGCTGTTCTTTTTATTCTTAAGTTCTTTTCTTATATCCCTTACAATTGCGGTTCTGCTTGCAATTGCCTCAAGGCATCCTTTATTGCCGCAGCCGCATTTGGGACCGTTTTTCTCGACTACCATATGCCCTATTTCCCCGGCAAAGAAGTCGCTTCCCCTGTAGAGTTTATTGTCAAATATCAGGGCGCCGCCTACGCCAGTACCCACAAATACAACAAGAACATTTTTTCCTTTCCCCTTCAGCTCAAAGTTCTTAATTCCCAGGGCTGCAAGGTTAACGTCATTTTCAATGAGTATCGGAATATCAATATGCTTTGCAAGTTCCTGCTTCATATTATAGTTTGTAATATTCAGATTGGGAGCAACTCCTATTTTCCCCGTAAAAGGATTTACCGAACCCGGAACTCCCAGGCTTACAGCCTTAATATCCTTAGGTTCCATACCTCCCTGCTCAATTACGCTTTTGATTGCCTCAGTGAGCCCCTCAATAAGTCCGCGTTTGCCATTCTCAAGCCGGGTTGCCACTTTGGATTTTGCAAGAATTTCACCATCCATCGTCATTAAAGCAGCCAGGATTTTTGTGCCCCCGAAGTCTACGCTTACAATATATTCTTTTTTCAAGTGGTTCCTCTTTAAAAATATGCCGGGTTCCGGAAAATATGTTTTTTGCTGCACCTCCCAAAACCCGGCCGGATTCAAATAAAATTACAATTATATTACTTCCACCAAAGCACTGGTTATAGTATTTTTGTCGGGATCAAGTAAAAACACCCTATAGATTCCCTTGTCGTTGAACTCTACGTCCCTAAAGTAAATATAAGTCATATCCGAATCTGTATCAAATTCATAATCCTTGTAGAATTCAAACTTCCCTTCGCGCGGATTGTACTTATCGGCCTGGACATAAACTTTAGTAAAATAAATTTCTTTCTGGAGTTTTGCCATAACCGTGATTTTTCCGGTTGTAAATCTGTCGGAACAATCAACTTCCTTACCATCATATTTAACACAGAAGTAGAGCATGTCGCAGCTCTGAGCTTTAAGAGTATTGCTGAAAGAAAGGACAATAAAACCCAACATGAATATTGTAAAAAACTTTTTCATGCGCCCCCCACAGGTTGGTTTATAAATTATTATGGTTATATTTGACGGAAGAATATAGTTTAAATTGTTTTTTTTAGCAACCGTTTTTTGTAAAATATTGTCGAAAGTCAATCTTGAATTGAAATAAGGAAAAGCTATTTAATATATGGATAAAATCAGACCGCTGAAGAAATTCGGCCAGAACTACCTGCAGGACAGGAACATACTTCTAAAAATTGTGGAGGAGATATCGCCAAAGGAAGATGACGCCTTAATAGAAATAGGCCCGGGCATGGGAATGCTTACGCAGGAGCTCTACAGCCGCACAAGAAATCTGACGGCCGTGGAAATAGACAGGCGCGTAATTGAAGACCTGAGGATTGAATTTCCTACTCTAAGGCTCATTAATGGGGATTTTCTGAAAATTGACCTTAAAGAAATTTATGATGAAAAAATGAAACCGCTTAGGATTGCAGGAAATATCCCTTATAATATAACCTCACCCATAATTTTCAAGCTGATAGAAAACATTACTATAGTTGAGGATGCCGTTTTTATGGTGCAGTACGAGGTTGCAAGACGCCTTTCAGCCTCGCAGGGCTCTGAAGACTACGGAATTCTGGCCGTTATACTGAAATATTTTGCAGATGTGGAACTCTGTTTTAAGGTATCGCCAAACGTTTTTTATCCCCGGCCCAAGGTGTTTTCGGCTGTAGTGCATATAAGGTTTAACAATACGAGGACTGATCAGGCTTTCAACAAACTATTCAGGAATATTGTAAAAGCCTCCTTTGGCAACCGAAGAAAAACCTTAAAGAATTCGTTAAATAATAGTATATTTAGCGGGATAAATTTTGAAGGGTCCGGAATAGACCTCTCCAAAAGGGCCGAACAGCTCAAATTGGAGGATTTCATTCAGCTTACGGACTTTGTAAAAGGGAAACAACAATAAAATTGGTCTATGCATCAGAATTTTGAGACAGTGAAAAATTTGGGGAATAAGGTTGCAGCTTCAGGAAAAGCTCCATCAAATAACGGGCAGGAAGGTGCTTTTGAGCGTTTGCTTTTGAAATTAAACGCTACGGATCTGATTGTAATTACTTTCTACCTGTTTCTGACGGCCCTTAATCTTGTCTATTATGCGAGAGTTCACGAGTGGCCGTATCTAATACTGATTAACTTTGCCGTTATTTCATTTGTTGTTTCCGTAGCCGCTCTGGATGACTCGGGAAGAAGGAAATTCTGGTACCAGGTTCATTACTGGTATCTTGCCCCGTTAATACTTCTGACGTTCAAAGAGCTTTATCTTATGATTCAGCCGATCAGGGTACACGATTACGATTATATTCTCATAAATATAGACCACTTCATGTTTGGAGGAGACCCGACAAGGTTCCTTATGAAGATTGCCAATCCGTTTTTGACCGAAATACTTCAGATCGCCTACGGGTCGTTCTACCTGTTGCCCATAATACTGGGCGTCAATCTGATGATGCAGAAAAGACTTACGGCACTCGACTTTAGCGTTTTTTCAGTCGTTTACGGCTTCTTTTTGTCGTATTATGGATACTTTCTCCTTCCGGCAATAGGGCCCAGGTTTACGCTGCACGACTTTAATAACCTGAATAATGAGCTTCCGGGACTCTTTCTTACAAACTTCCTGCGCGAGGTTGTAAACACAGGAGAATCAATTCCGGCAGGCACACCTAATCCAGCGGCCATTGTGCAGAGGGACGTTTTCCCGAGCGGGCACACGGAAATGACGCTTATAGTTATGTACCTGGCGTACAAGTTTAAGGTTAAAAGCCGCTATTTCCTCATTCCCATAGGGACTCTTTTAATAATAGCCACTGTTTATATGCGCTATCATTACGTAATTGACCTCGCCGGCGGGGCTGTATTCATGATATTTACTATGTGGAGCGGAAAGAAGATTTACAACTACTGGCAGAACTTCAAGGGTAAAAGTGAATTTGAATACAGCAGGTTCTAGGTTACCGGTCTGCCTTCTGGATAATTTCTACGATGAGAGGGAAATACCTGTCCAATGAGCAGTTTACATCCTCTCTTAAATAGCAGTAGCCGTTTTCCTCTTGCGTACGGCATTCAGAACAAACCTCGCTGCGGAGAACGTTTACATAGTCCTGAATGTCACTGCTGTCAATCGAATGCACAATTTCAACGATCTGTGGCAGATAGGCCTCAAGAGCACAGACCTCGTCTTTTGTCAGGTTGCATTTACCCAGGTCATTTGAATCGGCACATATTGAACATATATTCTGACGGATTGCTTTAAGATACTTATCCATGGGACGGCTCCTTTTGTTAAGTAAAAAATTACAAATAATGAATTCTACTTTCAACACTATTCAGGAACTATGAATAAAAAAACTCAGGTAAGGAACATGTTCGATTCCATAGCTTACAGGTATGATCTACTGAATCATCTCTTAAGCGCGGGAGTCGATGTATACTGGAGAAAGCGCTCGCTTAAAATGACGGGAATAACAAAAGATGCCGTTCTTCTGGACGTGGCCTGCGGCACCGGCGACTATGCCATTACGGCCAGGAAGATGGGTGTAAAGAAAATCTTCGGGGCCGACTTATCATTCCAGATGCTGAAATTCTTCAATACAAAGACCAGCTGGAGTCTGGGCAACACGATGGAGATGGTAGCTGAGATGCCCCCCATAAAAAACGATGCAATTACAAATATTACGGTCGGCTTTGGGGTCAGAAATTTTTACGATATACAGAAGTCATTCGATTCATTCCACCGGATATTAAAGCCCGGGGGGAAAGCTACAATACTGGAATTCAGGCTCCCCTCAAACCCTTTAATTAAAGCAATTTACCAGTTTTACTTCAGGCGGATTCTACCCATGATCGGGGGAATGATCTCGAAGGACAAGGCAGCTTACACGTACCTGCCGGAGTCGGTTCAGGAGTTCGATAAAAATGTAAATCTGCCGGAGCTTTTTAAGAACTCCGGCTTCAGCAAAGTTGAAAGACACTCACTCACCTTCGGCATTGTGCAGGTGGTTATAGCCACAAAATAGCTACTTAATGTCGTATGAGGTCAGGTTCTGCGAAACAGTTTTCGTGGTGTCGGCAAAATTGATTCCTCCCCCGCTGAGCGCCCCGAGAATTGTTCCGTTGCCCTGGAACTTTACGACTCCTATATCCTTAACAAACCAGGCATCGGCACTAAAAGTCCTCTTTGAAGGATTAAGGGGATTATTAAGGTCCGGGATTGTAAGTGTAAAATCGTATTTGATCTTCTCGGCCGGCAGAGTCTTCTGCCCCGAGGAAAGGTTCAGTGTCAGGTTCTCATTCCCCTGGTAACTTGCCGCAAGGTCGATTACATTGAGTGTTATGAGCGATCCGTACTTGATATTCATTCTAAAAGCCGACCATGGCAAGCTTTTATCCAGAGGATAGTTAAAGGCCCGGAGCTCATTATCGATCTGAACTGTAAGCTGCGATTTTATGGAATCGGGGATAAATTTGCCGATGCCCGCCGTATCGATAAAGAAATACACCCCTACATCGGAACGCCTGAAATACATTGTGCTTTTAACTGAATCGGGGCCGATTTTAACCGAGCTTACCTGTGAGATATATTCCGTTCCGTTAATTGTCTTAGTGCCCGTAAAGACGGAAGTTCTGGTAGTTAATGCCCCGCCGGCACCCGTAGTATCGACGCTGTATACAAAGCTGGATCCGACGCCGCCCGGATAGTAGTTTTTGGCAGTAACCGCGCCCTCGGGAGCCGTAGGTTCAGTAGAACTTTTCTTACACGAATAAAAAAGAAAGCCAGTTGCAAAAACCAAAAGGAGCAAATACCTAAGTTTCATATTTTCCATCCCTTCTCATTATATCTTTAAGTAAATTAAACGCCTTTGCACGGTGACTTATTTTATTTTTCTCATCGGGACTTATTTCCGCCATAGTTTTAGTGTATCCCTCGGGCAGGAACAAAGGGTCGTAACCGAAGCCATGCTCCCCTTTGGGTTCGCTGATAATTGTGCCGGGGACTTCGCCGAAAGCCTTAAGGTATGTACACCCATCAAAATAGACTGCGCAGCAGATAAACGTGGCTGAGTGGGGTTCAGGAAATTTTTTGAGCTCTTCCAGGAGTTTATTGTTATTGTCCAGGTCCGTTGCATTTTCGCCTGCGAAGCGTGCGGAATAAACTCCCGGGGCACCCTGGAGCTGGTCGACTGCGAGGCCTGAGTCGTCGGCAATAACCGGAAGCCTGAAGAGGTCGTAGATTGTAACGGCTTTAATTCTGGCATTTTCCTCGAAAGTTATGCCATCCTCAACAATTTCAGGAACGTCTGTCAACTCCTTAAGAGATAATATGTTATGGCTTATGTCCTGAAATATTGCTTTAACTTCCTTAAGCTTGCCTTTATTGCCTGTTGCGAAAATTATATCCATAGTAAATGCTGTAAATGGTGAAAAAAAATGGAAGAACAATTAAATGAATCTGATTAATAGAAAAATGCCGTTCATACAATAAATATTATACAAACGGCATCATTATCTAAATGTTAAAATTTTGCTCGTTCCGGGTTTAGCTGTCCGGGGTTATTTGGCTTCTTCCTCAGGTTGTTCGCCCAGGAGTTCGTCGAGGATTTCCATAGCGTATCTGAGGTGAGGGATGACAATAGAGCCTCCGATAATGAGGCCGATATTAAAGGCCTCATAGATTTCCTGGCGTGTAGCGCCTTCTGAGACGCAGCGGTCGACGTGGTAGAAGATGCAGTCGTTACATCTCAGGACCATAGAGCCGACGAGTCCCATAAGTTCCTTCATTTTAGCCGGGAGGGCGCCGTCGATATAGGCTTTATTATCGAGAGCGAAGAATTTATTAAAGTCCCTAAAGCCCGAGTTGAGTATTTTCTCATTCATATCGGTGCGGTACTTGCGGGTTTCGGAGATTGATTTTTTCATAATTAACCTTCATAGTTTTAATAATTTATGCCAGAAAAATATGCAAGGAGGAAGTAAGATCAAAATCTTTCCGGCGGAGCCGGAAAGCAATTAAAAATTAAAAATGAAAAATTAAAAAGTAAAGATGGGAGCAGAAAATCTAAAAAAAGGGATAAGAATGGGAAAAAAGTATTTTATTATTTGGTGAGATATGCTTATATTAGTAATTCAAAATAATGAAATTCAGCTACGAACGGAGAGATGGGTGAGTGGCTGAAACCAACGGTTTGCTAAACCGTCGTAGGGGGTAAACCTCTACCCCGGGTTCGAATCCCGGTCTCTCCGCCATAAAAAAGGCCTGAAGTCAGAAGATTTCAGGCTTTTTTGTGCCCTTACGTTAATGCATGCTCCCCTTCCTTTACCCATTAAATGGTACATAGAATAAATTATATTATTCCGGCAAATTTGATTTAGATAAATTTCTGTGGTAATTTATTGCAAGAATTGGATAAAAGATTATGCCGGAGATTTGCAGATTTTATGGCATTATAATATTCATGAACTACAATGACCACAATCCTCCTCATTTAATGCGAGATATCACGATCAGGAAGTAATTGTGGAAATACAAACAGGAAATGTCGAAGGTAAAATGTCCCAAAGAGCTCTTACAATGATTTTTGAGTGGACAGACAAACACAGAAATGAGCTTCTTGAAAACTGGGAGCTGACAAAGCAGAGAAAATCATTAAAAAATATTTCCCCACTTCACTAAAGGATGCTTATGTTTTTACATATTGAGCATTTTGGATTTAAGGACGGCTACGATCTAAAAATCAGGTTCAGCAATGGGGTTGAAAAGGATGTGGATTTTTCGAATGAGCTTTACGGCGAAGTGTTTGAACCTCTTAAAGATGAATCTTATTTCAGAAAAGCATTCCACAACAGAGATACCAACACAATCGAATGGCCTAACGGTGCAGATTTTGCTCCGGAATTTCTCTTTGGAATAGGGAAAGAGGTAAGAAGATCCGCCTAAAACCCGCCCCCCATTTTCCCGGTCTGCCATGGTTTTAATTATCAGAAATCTTGATTTATCATCAGATTTCTGATAATTAAATATTATTTTACCTTCCGGATTATTATTTTTTTCATGCAGTTTATTCCGGCCCGATCTTTGAACAGCTTTTACAAAAGATTAATTTAATAGAAAATTAAGGAAGTCATAATAACTTAAATTTTCAGGAGGACTCCCAATGCTCAGGTTAAACTTAGTTCTGGCTGTTCTTATTATCTCATCTATTGCCTCTGCTCAGACATGGGTAAAACTTAACCCAAATTTCCCCAAACCGGATACGGTAGGCCGGATAGCCCAGATTACATTCACAAGTAAGAACATTGGTTGGCTATACACAACGTATGACAATACCCCTCATATTGATTTTGTAAAATTACTATATAAAACGACTGATGGCGGTCATAACTGGGAGACTATGAAGAAAGAGATTACCAACAGGTATTCAACCTTTACAATGTTTTCGCTTGACCCTAACCATTTAATTACAGTCGATGTGAACTTCTTTGACAGCACCTTTACTTCACTTCGAACATTAGATGGCGGGGAAAGCTGGGACTCGACACTTTTGGCTCCTCAGAAACACTATTATTCGGGAGGGAATAATATTTACTTCTTCGACAAGGACAACGGGATCTTTTTCAACGACTACAGGTGGTATACAAGTGATGGAGGCCGTTCCTGGGAAAAGGGAGAAGATAACTTTTATTTGCCATACGTAAGTGATGTCGATTTTGTAGATCGCAACCTGGGTTGGATTGTCTGCAGTTATTCCCACTATGCAACTGACAGCGGAGCCATTCTTGGGACAACGGACGGGGGTAAAACGTGGCAATATCATGATTCTTTAGCAATGATACTCTATGGAGTTGATTTTATCACTCCCGATAAAGGATTTGCTGTGGGTACAAACTGGCATCACGATACGGGATTTATATATTCAACAATTGATGGAGGAAAAACCTGGCAACACGAGCAATTTAAGAATATGGGAGCATTCACGGACATTAAGTTTTTGAATGATACTACCGGATGGATTATCTGCGCTGATCCACAAAAGTTAAATAGCGGAAAGATATTAAAAACCCTGAATGGTGGGAAGTCGTGGGAAGTACAGGTGAATGGCATCAGTTCACAATTAAAGAAAATTATGATTAAGGATAATACAGGTTTTATTTTTGGTGATGATTACAATTTAATGACTCATACACTTCTCCGGGCAGATCTCAGCAATATTACAGGGATATGGGATGAACATAAAATAATTGCAAGTACATTTTCCCTTTCACAAAATTACCCGAACCCGTTTAATCCAATTACAACAATCAGTTATTCAATTCCCAAAGCTTCACTGGTTGAGCTGAAGGTTTTTGATATGCTCGGGCATGAAGTACAGAAGCTTGTGAGTAAGGAGCAGAGTGCAGGAGAATATATTTTAAAGTTTGATGCCTCTTCCCTGCCCAGCGGAATGTATATATATTCCATCCAGGCTGGGGACTTCAGAAGTTCAAAGAAACTCCTCCTGCTTAAGTAACAACATGAACTGATCACAGTTGAAAGTCCTTGAAGATCTATTCCCCAGGTTTATTTTGTTGAAAAATATTTCAGGACATTTTGAGGAAATCGGATTTAATAAAGTGCCTAAAACAGCTTGTCTTTACTACTTTTTATGGTAGAACGCTTTCTTCCGGTCTCTCCGCCATCAAACAATTAAGCCTGAAGTCAGAAGATTTCAGGCTTTTTTTGTGCCTGCACATTAAAGATTCTACTCCTTTATCCATTGTACCAGTACACAGAGAAATGCTATTTTTCCATAAAACCTGACTTAAATAAATTCCCGGATAGCTTAAACATGAATTGATAATGATTTAATAAATCATTTACATTAATTCTCAAGTTTAATAAATTCAGCCGTGGGGATTTTTCCCTTCAGGCATTTTTCCTAATCAGGCTCAAATAGCCTAAGTATGAATAATGGTGGTACAATTTTCATTTTTCAACTGACTAAAGCGGAGACCAAAATGAAACTTAATTGTCCGGCAGAAAATAAAACTATTATATTTAGTAGAATCTTTCCCCTCTTCTTTGTCCTGTTCTTTTTCCTAACTCCGGCTATTGGGCCCGGTGCTGCTTCAGCATCTATCACTAAAGACCTGAGAATATTGTCCTCAAATCAGGACCGGTATAATAACGTAAGCCGGATTATTAAACCTGGCACAACCGGCAGCTCAGCAGGCTCGCTTTCCCTGGACTCACTTGCCAAGTCACTTGTTTCACAGCTTAACGCCGATAGCATAAGAAGCACTATACTGGCTCTTCAAAGTTTCAAGGACAGGTACGAACTAAAGCCCAACCGCCGGGACGTTGTAAAGTGGATAAAAGAAAAATTCACTTCTTACGGCTTTTCCTCTGTTGAAACGGATTCCTTCGAATGTACCGTACAGGATCACCGTAATAATGGTGCTACAGCAACTGCATGGCAGCGGAATGTAGTTGCTACAATTACCGGAGTAAAGAGGCCTGAAGAAGTTATTGTGATAGGAGGTCATTACGATTCTTATTCAACAACCCTGCCCTCCTATCTTGCTCCCGGCGCCGACGATGATGCCAGCGGAACAGCAGCTACAATGGAGCTTGCCAGAATATTGCGTAAAGATAATTTCCAGCCCGACGTTACAATAAAATTCGTAGCTTTTGGAGCCGAGGAATTAATGCTTTCGGGATACTCAGGATCAGTGTACTTCTCCGATATGGCTAAGAAAAATGGGATGAAAATTATTTTGATGGTTAACCTTGATATGATTGCCAATTCACCATTACCAGTCGGGAATAGTCCGGTTGATCTTTATTATTATACCGGTTTTGAATATCTGGTCCAGGCAGCAGCGGATCTTACCGGAAAATATAGCAGATTAAAAGCAACTAAGGCGAAGGGACCGGATATAGATGCTGATTCAAAATCTTTTGCCTCTAACGGATTCCCAGCGATCTTTTTTATGGAACATACCTTTAGCCCGAACTATCACACAGATCAGGATATTGTTGAAAACTGTAATATGGAATATTGTGCCGAAGTTGCAAAGGCCGCAGGCAGCATGCTCATCTGGCAGTCTTTTATACCTCAGAGCATTAACAGCTTCAAAGTTACAGATGCCGGAACCGGTAGTACACTCAAACTGAATTGGGATATTCCATCGGGGAAAGAATCTCTTGAGTACAGAATATATTTGGGAACCGCCCCCGGTGTCTATTCGGATACATTTACAACTACACAAAACCATTATGAATTAACAGGCCTCAAGGAAGGAACAAAGTATTACGCCGGCATGAGCGCCGTAAGTCCGGGTGGATTAGGAAGCTTTGTAGTTGAAAAATCCGCGACTCCAAATTCAATTCCGCTCGTACCCTCTGCTGTTGCACAAGTTATACTTCCGCATAAATTGAAATTAACCTGGCAGCCTAATAAAGAGCTGGACCTGCTTGGCTATTGTATTTACAGAAAAGACAGCACTCAGGCAAGCGCGCTGAGAATAAATGACGGCATTTGCCGCGATACATTCTTCATCGATGAGACTGCCGAAAAAGAAAAATTATACTTCTACAGCGTTAAAGCAGTAGACAGCGATTCCAACTATAGCCAAAGCAGCACTGAGATAAAAGCAAGAGTATTTAGCCTGGATCAGGGTATATTGTTAATTAACCTGACTTATGACGGAAGCGGAACTTCTAGTAATCCCTCGTATAAACAGGTGGATGATTATTATAAGACACTCTTTCAGGGACAGACTACCCGGTACTTTGACATCAGAACAGGGGGACAGGTTACGCTGCTGGACTTGGGGATATATTCGACGGCAGTTATAATTAGCGAAAATCCCTCAAAATTACCAAAACCCTGCGACTATTTAGATGAGTTGAAAAAATATATGGATCTTGGAGGCAACCTTATTTTCCTGGGCTTCAAGCCATCAATGTATTTTCAGTCGAATTACAACACAAACGGAGATTTTGTTGCTGGAGACTTCAGATTCGACTATCTTAAAATCAAAAATTCCAAAATTACTGCGGAGGCAGGATCCAACAAGGCAATTTCCTTATTCAGTCCATATATGGATTTAAGAATTGATTCGGCCAAAGCATACCAAAATGATTTTCATATGCCTTTAATAGAAAGCATTTCTGCCGCGGACGGCGCCAGCCAGGTCTACAAATACGCCAGCAATTACAGTTCTTCTTTGCCCGGAGGCAATATGAATGATCTTCCTGTTGGGGTTGAATATTTTGGGACTAATTACAAAACCTTTGTATTGACCTATCCTCTTTATTACGTAAAACAGGAAGACGCTAAAGATCTGATAAATGCAGTTGTTCAGAGAATAAATGCGCCTTCGGGTGCAGGCGAGCACAGGGAGACCTCAGGTATCCTTTCATTTGCACTCATGCAGAACTACCCTAACCCCTTTAACCCTGCAACTACAATCAGCTACTCGCTTCCAAAAGAATCATTTGTTGAGCTGAAAGTTTATGACGTGCTGGGGCGCGAGGTTATAACTCTCATCCAAAGTCTGCAGAGCAGGGGCGAACACAAGGTTCAGTTCAACGCCTCTTCCCTGCCGAGCGGAATGTATATATATTCCATTCAGGCCGGGGAGTTGAGAAGTTCAAAGAAACTCCTCCTGCTTAAGTAACAACATGAACTGATCACTGTTGAAAGTCCTTGAAGATTTATTCACCTGGTTTATTTTGTTGAAAAATATTTCAGGACATTCTGGGGACATCGGCTTTAAGAAGGTGCCTAAAGCAGCTTAACTTTACTACTTTTTATGGCAGAACGCTTTCTCCCGGTCTCTCCGCAAAAACTGATAAAGCCTGAAGTCAGATGATTTCAGGCTTTTTTTTGTCCTGATTGTGTTTTAATAATCAATTCCCTCTTATTTCATATAAGCCACTTCATATTCTCAAATCCGGCACTTAAAAATCAGGATTGTTATTGGACATCTTATCGGTTTAAGGTCACTCATTTCCCTATTGTGATTACACATGATTATTGGTTGTATATTACGGGTGAAAGTATTGAACTGTGATTATATGGAATTAAAAATTATCGGTTCAACGTCTTTACCCTTCACCAAATTCACTTCTCATTTCAACTTATTTATTTAAGGAGGGCCCTATGTCAGATACTATGGAAATCTATTCAGAGCTAGTAAAGAAACGCACTAGTTATTCCGCAAATCCTTTTACCCTCACAAATATCACGGTTGGCGATATTTTAATGGAAGAGGATGGTATACTTACAAGTGCTGGAACAAATATTAAAGATAAGTTTGGCTATGAGATTAAAACTATTCAGTACCCATATCACGGAAATATGGAGTTTTCAACACAAGGCGTAAAATCAATTGTCAACAAAACACTGGGCGAAGCATATGAAGTGAAGCTAGACATTAATGTGGATTTTTCAAAGGATAGCCAGGTATTTTTCCATATTGAAGATGCCCATGTTATTGCTATAGTTGACAAAATAGCTTTAGGTCAGAAGATGTTGAAGTGGTATAAAGATGAAAAATTTAAAAAACATTGGAGAGTAGTCACCGAAGTAGTTTATGCTGCTATGACAGCTATTGCCATTTCGCAAGAAGAAAAATCATCCTATAGTATTGGTTTTAAATTAGTTCCAATAAAAGACATAATTCCAAGTCCTATTAATTTGCCTGTAGATTTCGATTTTCAATCGAACGTAGGTATAGTTAATAAAAACAGTTTAAGTTATGAAATGAGTCAGAAAAATAGTTCACCTCTTTTACATATGTTACAAATTCATCAGTGGTTATTTTTCAAACCACATCCTGAGGAGAAACTTCTTGCCGAAAGCAAAAATATAGCTGAACAGGAAAAAATAAAATCCATATTTACAAAATTACAAGAAAAGGAGATACAACCCAAACCCGGGAAAGTAATTACACAAACACAAGAGATAACCACCAGTGACTTAGGTGAAACAATAGAAATACTTGAAGCGAATGAAATCTGATTTGATATTCAAATTTGATATTCAAATAATGGGCTCCAATTGGAGCCCATATTATAAGGAGACACAGGTGGGTACATATCTATGCCGCGAAACCCGGAACACTTCGAAATAGGACAATTTCAAAATATTTATTCTGCTACCCTAGAATGGCGGTCTCTCCGCAAATAATGTGACCCCGAGTATTGCTTGCTTACGCTGTTCATCGGGGTTTTTCATTTTTAAGGGAATTATCAGATATTTGATATTATATCAAATTTCTGAAGGTGAGATGCTTACATATCTGCTCAAATCTTGTTGTTTTATGCAGTTTATTGTGGCCTGATCTTTGGATTATGTTCGGGAGAAAGTATAGTTGCAGAAATTTTATCAGGACTTAACATTATGCGTTTAATTTTTCTTTTAATTCCATTACTCATTGCAGCCGGATGTAATAAAGAACAGGTTTTACAGTCGGACGAAAATGACTCATATGCTAAATGGAGTTCCTACGGATATCATAATTATACCGTAGACCAGACAAGGCAGTGTTATTGCATAAACGGAGCTGAGGCGATGAAGGTTGTAGTAAGGAACGATACTGTTATGAGCGTAACAAGATTGTCCGATAATAAAGAGCTTAGTCATTCTGAGGCCCGTTGGTATATGCCTGTGGATTCACTGTTTAAGAAGATCCTGAATCCGGGGCATGATTCCATAGTAGTCTCATTCAACTTAAAATACGGCTATCCTGAAAAAGTGGACATAAATCCACAACTGCACCCGGTCGATGGCGGAGTGCTGTATTTGACTTCAAATCTCAGGATACCCTGAGGGACATCTGTCCGCAATGTACATTTTAAGCTCCTTCCAGGTGATGGAAGGAGCTTAAAAGTCTATGAGTAAACGTTAAAAATAGTGCTAGAATTTCCCGGAATTTCTCACCAAACCGGAAGAATATGTCTTCCAGGTGCCGGTGCCGTCCGCATTCCAGTCAGCCTCCCATAAAATGGTGGGGCCTTCCCCATAATACTTCAACGCACCTGCCTGATTTGAATTGTTCACTATCTCAGTCTTCGATTGCAGAACTGAATTCTCGTAAACTGTCAGTGTGCCTGTAACAGCTGAGCTATTGTTGCTCCACGAGATCTTGGCGGCTACAATTGCAGTGTTGTCTTTGTAAATCTTCCATTCTCCGCTTTTCCCGTCCTTACTTGTAGTACCTTCCATTGCTTTCCAGTTAGTATAGCTGACGGCATTAATTGTACCGTTATAAGTTACATTCCAGGTAAAGCTGCCGTCGGCATTGCTTATTGCAGTAAAGGTCTCAGTTGCACCGTTATCATGAGAAAGGACCCACTTCCATTCATTCCCGCTGTTTTTGGGCTGGACTGAGGCGAATGCTGAGCTTAAAGGAAGCGAATAGTTATTGAAACCGCTAATAAAATTCTTAATCTGGTTTGTAATCTCATTGACAACTGAGGTATTAGGGCCCTTAAAGAAAAGTTTCGGTACTGAGGGTGTGGTCTGATTATTAGTCTGACTTTCAGTGTTTTCAGGTACCGCCGGGTTGTTTTCTTTTTTTGAACACGAAGCAATCATAACAGCACTAAAGAGCAGAATCACAGAAAAGAACAGCTTTTTCATATTTTCTCCATAATTTAAGAGATGAAAAATTGTATATACGGGAATTATCCCTCACTGCATCACAAAATATAAGTTCTAACTATTTAAATTTAAACGGAAAAATAGCTGCAGATAAGGGAATTTTCAGAATGACCTGATAAACATCACTCTTTTACCCTGCTGTTCTTTCACTTTGAAGTTACATTTCTCCAATACCCTTCTGGAGGCATAATTGTCTTCCATTGTCTGGGCAGTTATCATCTTTGCACCGCTTTGTGAAAATGCCCATTCGGTAATTGCAGATACCATTTCAGTTGCAATCGATTGCCCCTGATATTCATCCAGGACTGAATAGCCTGTGTCCACTATTCCATTTTCATCCGGGGCTCCCTTGAAGCCCACAGAGGCTACAAGAACACTTTCCGATGCATCCCCTTTTGCAAGCAGAACATACCAGAAATACCAGCATTCATGCCCGGGATTTTTTTCGAGCTGTTCCAGGAACCATGGGATTGCGTCCCTAAGCGATTCAGGCGGCCAGCTCTCAGGGATAAATGCATTGAGCAAACGGGAAAGCTTTGCCCTGTCCCCCGCCTCAGCCCTCAGCATTTCGCATGTTGCCGGAATAAGGATCAGTCTTGTAGTTTTAATCATTTCCGCCCTTTACTTCTTCCGAAAACGTAACGTTGCCCTTCCTATCAATCTGATAAGGAATAAAATAACAATTATCCGTATCCGGCTCTCCTATTGAAACCATGAAATTGAATGTTCCCCATATTTCATTAAAACTTTCGAACGTCATATTGTACAGAGTTGCAATCTTCTGAAACTCAGTCCCGGTATATGATTCAAAATCCGATTTCATTATTATCTTTTCAAAAAAGGACTTGCCGTTCCGGAAGATATTAACCTTTACTTCATTGTCATAAACATAATCGTTATACTTTGCATTATCACCATAGCTTGTGTGGGGGAAAAAAGAATTATTAACGTGGTACAGATGAATTTTTATTCTGTACTTATTTTTCCCTATAGAAAATAAAGTATCCGACTTTATTTCCTCCAGCGCAATCGGTTTTGTGCCGACACTTGTCCTTATTTTTGTTGTATCAGTATTAATTGTGCCGGCAGAAACACCAGCTGATGAAGCAAGCGCTATCCAAACTAAAAGAATTATGTGTTTCATTATAAATCCCCGGACTTAATCGTTTCCGGAAATTTATTTCAAATTTCCGTTGAATGCCAGTGTTTTCTGAAAGATTTCATATCTGCCTTTAAGGCATATGACGCTTGTGTTTTTCAAGTTCATAGTGCATTTTAAAATGCACAAATAATATTTAATCACGAATACAACGCATAATCATGAAAATACTTTTCAGCTACATCATTCTTTTTTTTGTGTTATTACAGCACTCCGCTTATAGTCAAAATATCGACATTACTAAATGGGTAAACTGGAATAAAT